>QZIL01000066.1 GCA_003599025.1 Nitrospiraceae bacterium
AGTCCGGCATCTTCAGGGCCTTAAGAAGAGCGCCGCCATTGGCATGAGGGTTGGCCCCCATGCGCCGCTCTCCTTTTGGCGCGAGTTCCCTCAGTTTCTGAATAAGCGTACCGTTTTCGTCAAAGAGTTCATCAGGTTTGTAACTCATCATCCAGTCTTCAAGGAGTTTCACATGGTCAGGCCTGCCGGCCATTTCAGAAAAGGGCACCTGATGCGACCTCCAGAAGTCCTCTGTCTTTTTCCCGTCCACTACCTTCGGCCCGGTCCAGCCTTTAGGGGAACGTAAAATGATCATGGGCCAGCGGGGCCGTTTTGTTATGCCGTTTGTACGGGCCTCGTTCTGGATCGACCTTATCTCTGCAAAAACAGTATCCATAGTCGAGGCCATAAGCTGATGCATCGCCTCAGGGTTGGAGCCTTCAACAAAATACGGCTTATAACCATATCCTATAAACAGGCTCTCAAGCTCATCCCTGCTGATCCTTGCAAGGATAGTGGGGTTGGCTATTTTGTAGCCGTTTAAATGCAGGACAGGCAGCACCGCTCCATCACGAACAGGATTAAGAAATTTATTGGAATGCCATGCAGTGGCAAGCGGGCCGGTCTCGGCCTCGCCGTCACCTACAACACAAGCAACTATGAGGTCCGGGTTGTCAAATACCGCGCCGAAGGCATGAGACACCGCATACCCGAGTTCCCCCCCCTCGTGGATGGACCCGGGTGTCTCGGGAGCAACATGACTGGGTATGCCGCCGGGAAAGGAAAACTGCTTAAAGAGCCTCTTCATCCCCTCTGCGTCCTGCGATATATCTGGATACACCTCGCTGTATGTGCCCTCAAGGTATGTGTTTGCCACCATTGCAGGCCCCCCGTGACCGGGCCCTGCGACATAAAGGATATTCAGGTCTTTGTCCCTTATCATCCGGTTCAGATGGACATAAATGAAATTAAGGCCCGGCGTAGTGCCCCAGTGCCCGAGGAGCCTTGGTTTTACATGTTCCAGTTTCAGGGGCTCTCTAAGCAAGGGATTGTTATAGAGATAAATCTGTCCTACAGAAAGATAATTGGCCGCACGCCAGTAAGCGTTCATTAATTCTAACTGCCCCGGTGATAACGGATCACTCATGTATACCTCCAGCCCCCTTTATAAATTTTTCAGCTTCACGCTCCAGCACAGCAGCCTCGTCAACCGGGATTACCCAAACTCCGACTCTCCCTGATGACATGCTGATACATCCTTCTCTTTCAATTGTATCACTGTTGGCCCTGCCGTCAAGTTCAATGCCGCACCACTGCATATCTGCAAGAATCATATTCCTGATAAACGGGGCATTCTCCCCTACCCCGCCGCCGAAGAGCACCGCATCAACGCCGCCGAGTACCGCAATATAAGCCCCTGTATATTTTCTGATGCGGTAGCAGTAAAGATCTACTGCAAGGCGCGCTTCGGGGCTCTCGCTCTCAAGCAGGACCCTCATGTCACTGCTGAGGTCAGATACACCCAGAAGCCCGGAATGATTGTTCAGAAGTTTCTCGAGTTCGAAGGGCGTAAAGCCCGCCGAATGGATCAGATAGGTAACGACTCCGGGATCTATGTCGCCTGAACGGGTGGCCATTACCAGCCCTTCAAGCGGCGAAAAGCCCATCGAGGTGTCCACGGCCTGTCCGTTTTTTACAGCGGTTATTGAACAGCCGGCGCCAAGCTGAAGGGAAATGACCCTTCCTCCCGCTTGCAGATATGGACTGATCTCCTGCCATCTGCGGAGCATGGCACTGTGCGCAAGCCCGTGAAAGCCATAGCGGCGGATGTCAAACTTCTTGCAAAGCCCTCCCGGCAGCGCGTATGTAGACGCTGCTGCAGGCATCCCTGAATAAAAAGCAGTATCAAATACTGCGATCTGCGGGACATTGCCACCGAAGAATTCCCTGCATATGCGTACCCAGTTAAGAGCAGCAGGGTTATGCAGCGGGGCAAGGGAAGACAGCCTCCTGATCTCACTTTCAACCCCGGAATCGATTACACAGGGATTGACGAGGTTCACGCCCCCGTGGACAACCCGGTGCGCAACAGCAGATACATCTTTAATATTATTGTCATCAAGAAATGCCCGCAGCAGTGTGCCGGGGTCATTTTCTCCAGTTTGAAAATGCCCGCGGGCCTGCATATCCGGTCTACTGCCTTTGATGACAAATGCAGCCAGCCGCACTGAGGAGCTCCCGGTATTTACCGTTAATATGACCATCAATAGAAAGGTGAGATATAATTAAAGATTTAAATACAGTACTGTCTACTGTCTACTGTCTACTGTCTACTGTCTACTGTCTACTGTCTACTGTCTACTGTCTACTGTCTACTGTCTACTGTCTACTGTCTACTCGTCCCTAATTCCGGCTGATAGTCACATAAATAAACCCTCCCTCCCGGTAAACCAGCAGTAGCACACTCTCCTCAGACTTGATGCCGCCAACCACCGCATGATAGTCCTTTATGGTAAATATGCTTTTCCTGTTTATTTCGAGAAGGATGTCATTCTGCTTCAGGGCCTCAAATGCTGGGACATCTTCTTCGACATTTGTCACAATGACCCCTGTTATCCTGTCCGGGACAGCAAGTCCCCTCCTGATTTCAGGGGTCAGGTCCTGGACATAAATCCCTTCCATAGCATTTGAGTATTCACTCCTCTGGGCGACCTCGGTCTTCGGCATTTCGCCGAGAGTAACAGACAAAGACTTCTCTTTCCCATCCCTTATTATTTTTATCCTGACGGTTTTCCCGGGAGGCCTGCCTGCAACGAGATTTTTCAGGGCTGACGAGTCATCCACAGCCACTTTTTCAAACTCCACTATCATGTCCCCTCTCCTGATCCCCGCTTTCCAGGCCGGACCATCTTTTACAACATCGGCTATAAGTGCGCCTTTGACTTCTTTAATCTCAAAATGCCTTGTCAGTTCAGGGGTCAAATCCTGTACACTTACTCCAAGCCAGCCGCGCACTACCCTGCCGTGCCTGATTATACTGTCCATGGCCATACTGACCATTAATGAAGGAATGGCAAATCCTATCCCCAAATTACCACCGCCGGTTGAAAAAATGGCTGTATTGATCCCTACAAGCTCCGCCTTTATATTTACCAGTGCACCTCCTGAATTGCCAGGATTGATGGCAGCGTCAGTCTGAATAAAATCTTCATAGTCAGCTATTCCGACATGAGACCGTCCTGTTGCGCTTACAATCCCCATTGTAATGGTGTTGCCGAGGGCAAAGGGATTGCCGACCGCAATTACCAGTTCGCCCACCTTTAATCTGCCGGAATCCCCGATTTTAATTGCCGGCAGTCCGGAGGCCTTGACTTTTACAACAGCAAGGTCTGACTGCGGATCAGTGCCGACCAGCTTCCCTGTGAATTCCCTCCTGTCCTGAAGGATGACCTTGATTTCATCAACCCCCTGGACAACATGATAATTAGTAACGATATAACCGTCTCCAGTGACAATGACCCCTGAGCCGAGAGCGGAGGTCCTGTATTTTCTGCTGCCTGTTCCAGGGACAGGCTGATCACCGAAGAACTTCCTGAAAAGCGGGTCATGAAACAAATCACCCGACGGCAGCTCTCTCATCGAAACAGTTGTGACTGTAGAAATATTTACAACCGACGGCGTGACAATCTCGGAAACGGCTGACAGTGCCCCGTTAATCCTGACCAGTAATGCGGTGTCTTCATCTGTTAAGCCCTTTTCAGTGTCCGACCGCTCAGGCCCTTCCCCAACAGGCAATGCAGCAGTCTGCTTTCCGGTTTCGACAGATGATTTCTGTTTGCAGCCAGGCACTGAGCAAAGCGATATCATTAGTATCGTGCCTGCAATCGCAGATAAAAGACGCCTCATATTTATTAATCCTGTTAAATATAGATATGTATCTAAATTGTAGGGGATTTTCAGGGGAAGTCAAGAGAAAGAGTACATACGGCCTATCTGCTTCCAATACATGTGAAAAAAGTATAGAATAGAAGGCTATTATTATTTTGGAGGTAACCATATATGGAAAATGTTCTCAGGAAAGTCGAACAACTTGCACTACTGCACGATAGGATAGATCCCAAAATCGTGAAGGCGAAAAACATCAAGCTCGGTCTGAGGAATGAAGACGGTTCAGGTGTATTTGTCGGCATCACGAGTAAAGGACAGGTCATCGGGTATGAGAAGATCATAGCCGGAGACGGTACTGAGAAATTAAACCCCATTCCCGGAAAGCTTTTCTATTGCGGCTATGACGTCGCCGACCTCGTAAACGGCAAGGAAAAGGAAAACAGGTTCGGTTTTGAAGAGACCGTATACCTGCTTCTTACAGGGGAACTCCCTCCGGCAAAATACCTCAGGAGTTTTTCAAAGGAACTCGGGAAGAGACGCGCGCTGCCGGAGGAAGCCAAGGAATTGATCCTTAACAGGCCCAAGCCCGACGATCAGATGTGTTCTCTTCATACTATAGTTTCGGCAATGCACATTTTTGACAAGAGCCATGACTCCACAGATATCAGGGACGTGACCAGGCAGTGCATTGACCTGATAGCAAAGTTTCCGACAATTATTGCATACAATTACCAGAAGAAACTGATGAAGAAGAGAGACTATTCAAAGCTCGTGGAGCCTGATCCTGACATGGGCATTGCAGAGAATTTTCTTTATATGCTGAGCGGCAAGGCCCCGGACCGCCTTACTGCCGAACTGTTCGACACCATGCTGATCTTTCATGCAGAACACGGCGGAGGCAACAATTCCACCTTCACGACAAGATGTGTTTCATCGTCAGGGGCAAATACCTATATGGCGATATGCGCGGGCATAGGCTCCCTTTCAGGACACCTGCACGGAGGCGCCAATGAGGCTGTTGTCAGGATGGTCCGGGACATCAAACGCAAGGTCAAAGACTGGGAAGATGATGACGAAATAAAGACATACCTGAAGATGCTCCTCGAAAAGACCGCCGGCGACAAGACCGGCAAGATCTACGGCCTGGGCCATGCGGTCTATACATTGTCTGATCCAAGGGCGGTGTTCCTTGAGAAACGCGGGGAGGAACTCGCTAAACAGGCAGGGAGGGAAAAAGAGTTTTCACTCTACAGGAAGATCGCCAAGCTGGCACCCCAGCTTGTCAGGGACAAGAAGGGCAAGGTCGTCTGCACAAATGTCGACTTCTATTCAGGGTTTGTCTATCAGTGCATGGGCATCCCTGAAGAGCTTTTCACCCCGATCTTTGCCATGGCAAGGGTCTCCGGCTGGTCTGCACACAGGATTGAGGAGATAATACAGGGCAGAATAATAAGGCCGTCATATTTCTCATCCTTAAAGGGAATGCAGAAATATGTACCGATGTCCAAACGATAAGCCCGGACACTTATCTTCTATTAAATCACTTCAACATAGGGTATAGATACATTAATCTATGCCCTATATGCTCTCCGCTTAATACAATTCGCTTAAACAATTTGTAAACATATTCTAAAGTTACACCCGGTCCTTGCCGTTTACAAGGATTAGAAGATTATTCATAAAGCGGTGCAAGAGGGGATAACCTTATCCGCTGAAAAGCATAACAGACACAGGTGTATAAATAATCAGAGGAGGTCTTAATGAGCTGGAATAGTCTCAGCATTAAAAACAAAATTATGATCTGTTTTATGGTTCCGGTTACATGCGTGGTGCTGTTTGCTGTCTGGTCATTTACCGTCACAAAAGCAGTCCATAATAATATTGAAACAGCCAGAGACATTAATGTCGAGTTTGCACTCCTTGCAGAAAAGATGAGCAGAGACATAATCCAGATACAGCAGTGGCTTACTGACATATCTGCCACGCGGGGACTTGACGGCCTTGATGACGGGTTCAGCGAGGCTGAAAAGAGTTATCAGTCCTTTCTGGCAGGACTGGCACGTTTCGAAAAGGTATATCAGAGCACTGACAATCAGCATGGCATGCAGAAAATCAATGATCTGAGGTCAAAAACAAAGGCATATTATGAGACCGGTAAAAGAATGGCAGAGGGATATATTGAATCAGGTCCGGAGGCCGGCAACAAATTGATGGGTGAGTTTGATGAAACTGCAAAGGCGCTTACACTGGTGATGAAGCCATTTGTAGAAGAGCAGAAAGAAGTCATGTCTGAAAACCTTAAGGACACAGTCAGCCGTGTTTCCGGTTTAAGAAATGGCCTGGCGATCATCAGTGTCGGTCTGCTTCTGATCAGTTTCATAAGCGGATTTTATCTGATAAAAGGCATTATGGGCCCTCTAAATGAGACCATTGAATACACTTCCAGGCTGTCAAAAGGGGAACTGGCAATATCAGTCCGTAAAGACCGCAATGATGAATTCGGACATCTTCAGCAGGCCATGGACGAAATGTCACAAAGCCTGAGAGATATTGCCGGAGAGATCATCCCCCTTTCCCGCACAGTTGCAGACAGCGCAGAGGAAGTATCCGCAACAACGCAGCAGCTGACCTCAGGTATAGATGATCAGTCCAAACAGATTGAACAGTCTGCAGCAGCCACTACAGAGGTTTCCCAGACCATCATGGAAGTGGCAAATAACGCAGCAGCTGCGTCAAACGCGGCAAATGAATCTGTTTCAGTGGCCAATGAAGGCAAAGGAGTGGTGGAGCAGACAGTTGCCAGCATGATGAACATCGCCCGCAATGTTGAGATGTCATCAAAGACCATGGAGGGCCTGGGGGAAAGCAGCAAAAGGATAGGAGAGATAATAACTGTGATTAATGATATAGCAAGCCAGACCAACCTGCTGGCACTCAATGCTGCAATAGAGGCGGCCAGGGCAGGAGAACAGGGGCGCGGCTTTGCAGTAGTGGCTGATGAAGTAAGAAAACTCGCGGAAAAGACCGGCAAGGCTACTGAGGAAATCACCGGCATGATAAAACAGATACAGGATGATACAGAAGAATCCGTCAGCAGCATGGAGAAAAACAAGACCGAGGCTGAACAGGGTGTCGCCCATGCGCATGAGGCCAGAATATCGCTCGATAAAATTGTCAGCGCTTCAGACCAGTGCCTTGATCAGGTCCGCTCCATTGCTGCAGCGACCGAACAGCAGTCTGCTGCAATTGAAGAAGTGTCATCCGGAGCAGAGAACATAGTCAGGACCTTTGAGCAGTCCCGCGATGCTATAGCACAGATGAACTCAACAACCAACCAGCTTGCTGAGGTGTCGGGCAAATTAATGAAACTCGTCTCATGGTTTAAAACTGAGACCACCCGGCCTTCTGTATCTGATTATAAATCCGGGAATCCCCGTGTTTCAGATAACCGGTCCGGACATAAGAGGACTCATACCGGATAATCCTGTAAAACGGCTCCCCTAAAAGCCTGTCTGGTATAGTGTGGTATATTATGAGTACCATGTACATCATAATTCCACGCACCCCCGGGCAGCCCCCTGCACTACTAACCTTTTGTCCGTTTTCTGACAAAAGGTGAAAGCAATGCCAGCCAATCCCAATCTCTACGAGATTAACACCGCGGTCTGGCTTTATGCACTGTCTGAAAAATACGGCAAGCGCATGACCATCGGGCAGGTCCCGGTTTCAGAATGGGACAGACTGAAAGATTCAGGCTTCCACTTTATCTGGCTTATGGGTGTATGGAAGCGATGCCTGTCCGACAGAGAGTATTTCCTCGCTGATCCCCGCAATGTCGAGTTATGCAATACTGTACTGCCCGGATGGACAGAGCAGGACATTATCGGGTCCCCCTATGCAGTAGCAGGTTATGAACCGGACCCGCATGTCGGGAACTGGGAGGAAATCGACAGGGTACGCAGGGAATTGCATGCCCGTGATATGCGGCTCATTCTCGATTTTGTTCCCAACCATACGGGAATTGAACATCCATGGGCCCTGACACATCCTGACTATTTTATGCAGGCAGATGAAAAAGAATTTAAAGGCAACCAGTGGGATTACTATCCGGTCAGCCATGACAAAAAGACGCTGTATCTGGCAAACGGCAGAGACCCCTATTTCCCTCCCTGGACAGATACGCTCCAGTTGAATTATTTCAACCCCCTGACACGAGAGGCCATGATTGGCGAACTTAAAAATATGTCCGGGCATTGTGACGGTTTTCGGTGTGACATGGCCATGCTTGTACTAAATAATATCTTCAGACAGACCTGGGGCCGTCTGCTGAATGAGAAGCAATTCCCCTCCCCTGAAGGTGAATTCTGGAGTGCTGCAAGGAAGGCGGTCCCGGACAGTATATTAATCGCTGAGGCGTACTGGGACACAGAGTGGGAGCTGCAGCAGCTTGGCTTCGATTACACCTATGATAAAAGGCTGTATGACCGTCTGACATCTTTTTCCCCGGGAGAAATTTATCTTCATCTGCGGGCTGATGCCGGTTTTCAGAACAGGCTGGTCCGCTTTATTGAAAATCACGACGAGAAGAGAAGCGCAGAAATCTTTGGAATGCAAAGACTGGAGGCCCCTGCAACCCTGTTCGCCACATTGCCGGGCATGAAACTCTATCACCACGGACAGATGGAGGGAAAGCGAATCAGGGTCCCGGTCCAGATGAGGAGGGTCATGCATGAAGAGCCTGACATGGACACGTCACGGATGTATGAAAAAATCCTGACCATAACCGGACAGGCCATTTTCCGCGAGGGAGAGTGGAAATTAAGAGAGGTGTTCCCGATGACCGATGCCGCTTCAATTGATATCATTGCCTACACCTGGAAAGCAGGACAGCGGATCAAGCTTGTTGCAGTCAATATGTCTCCTGCTTCATCTGTCGGCAGGATACCTCTGCCGGACATTATGCCGGGTGACAGGAGTTATAAAGTCAATGATGAACTTCATGCACAGTTATATTTACGGAACGGCAGTGACATGATCTACCCCGGATTGATCGTTGTTCTCGGCCCTTTCAGTGCGCATATTTTTGATATTTCTCCATCTGAACAATAATCATTTCTCACTCTGTTTCAGCCATGAAATAATTAAATTGGCGAACACTAAAAAAAAAGATTGAAAAATTATTAAAAAAAGTGCAGATTATTACATGCAACAAAAAACATTAATCCAATTATAAGGAGGGAGTTAATGGTAAAGAAGAAAGCCGCTGCAAAGAAGACCGCAAAGAAAAAGGTGGCAAAAAAAGCCGCCCCCAAGAAGACTGCCGCAAAGAAAAAACCTGCCGCAAAAAAAGTTGCAAAGAAAAAAGTTGCAAAGAAAAAAGCCCCTGCAAAGAAAAGGACACCGAATCCTGCATTCATGAAACCGATGCAGATCAGTGCCGACCTCGCAAAGATAGTCGGCGCAAAACCCATGCCGAGGACAGAAGTCACAAAGAAGCTCTGGGCATATATCAAGAAGAACAAGCTTCAGGACAGCGCCAACAGGAGAATGATCAATGCCGACGCAAACCTGAAGACCATCTTCGGAGGGAAAAATCAGGTTTCAATGTTTGATATGACCAAACTGGTCAACAAACACTTAAGTTAGAAATACGGTAATCACCTGCAATCATCATACAGCGGGGAAAGGCCCGCTCAGGCAAGCATCTCCCCGCTGTATGATGAAAGGACAATTAACTTCAATTATAAATCAGATTAAGCAGTTTGCCGGCAAGCCCCGGGTTGAGGCCCTTCAGTACCTTGTATCTCTCCAGCGCAGCGTCTTTGTCTTTTAATACAAGACTGACCAGACCGAGGTTGTAATGCGCCTCCGCATAATCGGGTTTTAACTTAATCAATTTCTCAAAGACCGCTGCTGATTCAGCATATGCAGCTGATTTCTGAAAGGCAATGCCGAGGTTATAGTATGCGTCCCCGAAATCCGGTTTAAGCCTTAATGTCTGCTTATATGCATCAGCGCTTTCCCTGAACAGGCCCAACTTCCCATAAGCAACTCCCATACTGTAGTAAGCGTCAGGGAAATCAGGGGCAAACCGGACAGCCTGTCTGAATGCTTCTATAGCCTCTCTGTACAGCCCCTGTTTTCCATGGAGCATGCCGAGGCTGAACCAGGCATCGGCAAAGTCAGGAGCTGCCTTGACCGCTTTTCTGTATGCCTTTTCCGCCTCTTTGTTCCTGCTCAGTTTTTCAGAGGCGATCCCGAGGTAATAATATGCGTCGGCATAACCCGGCTTGATGCGTATGGCCTCCTTCAGGACCCCGGCAGCTTCCTTGTGCGCTCCGGATGCTGAAAGGTAGTAGCCCAGATAAAACCAGTACTCCGGTGTCCTGCTGTATTCCTTTATAACTCTGTCCACAGACAGCAGCGCATCTTTGCTGCTGGTCCTGCCCCTTATGAGATTCACAGGCATGGCCCAGACCAGGGGGTGTCCCCTGTCGATGAAAAATGTGACAATACCGATGACCTCTCCATCACTGTTAAAGACAGCGCTGCCGCTGCTGCCATGAGATGCAGGCACGCTGATCTCAAGGGCCCTTCTGCCATGCATGACCGTTTTTGTCCCTTTAAATACCCCTTCATGGGCCATGCCTTCCGTCCCGCTCACTATATAAACTTTTTCTCCAGGGCGCAGCTTTTCGCTGTCCCCTAATCGTACTGCAGGGATAGCCCCTGCCCCTGTCTTCAGGACAACGAGGTCATTTTCCTTGTCGCTGTATAAAACTCCCTTAACATCCATAACCCTGCCGCCTATCCTGACCTTTATTGCCTTACCAATACCTATTACATGATAATTTGTGACTACAGCCCCTTCTTTATCTGCAACAAAGCCGCTCCCCTCTGTAAGCTCCTCTCCTGCTCTGTTATATGCAGTCACGACCGCGATCGACCCGATGGCTTTTCTGTAAACGCTGCCCGCATCGGCAAAAGCTTTGACCGGAAAGATCACTAACGCTATCAGGACAAGCGACTTTATTACTCTAAGCAGTATGTTCATATTATTCTCCATGTCATCTCTTCGCAGCAGTATATTAAGAAGCACCCTATGATACTATCGAAAAACCGGTTTTTTCACAATAGCAGAAATTCAAAGATATCAGCCCCAATATGACTAAAACCTATCTCAAAATAAGTTCTGACTAGACTGTCATTCCTGCAAGCCCCGAACAAGTCGGGACAGGCTCCGCGCGTCTGCCGCCGTCATTCCCGCTTGTCGGGAATCTAACGGCGGGTATTAAAGCTTGATTCCGGACAAGCTCGCATCGAGTCGATCCGACCGGAATGACACACAATGGATTAACAGTATTATTATAATTTAAGATGGGTTCTACTTGTATTGATTAATTTCACGCCTTGAAATATTCTATAGTGAAATAATCTTCAACTCTCTCGTAGAGGTATAAAATGGGCACCGGTATCATTCAAAGACTGAAGGCACAGTGGGACATAGTCAGGCCCTGCATAGAGATTGCCGAAATCGCCTTTATCTACCTAAGGGTAATAATACTCGGCGGCGGCATTGGGTGGTTGATCTTTTCGGACATGTCCCGGCAGACACATGATACTGCTCTTGATCTTTTTATTTTCTTCGTGGTGTACTCTGTCCTGCTGTCTGTCTGGCTTTTTTTTTATCCAGAAAGGAAAAGGGCAGTATACGGATTTTTTCTTGTATTTGATTTTCTATTCACCTCTCTGCTCGTCAGACTTACAGGCGGGTTTGACAGCCCTTTCGTAAACGCATTTTATTTAATGACGGCCCTTTACTCATTTTATTACGGTCTCGCAGGAGGATCGGTCATAGCCACTACAGCTGCGGTGCTTTATATAATAACCGGCAGCTTTGATTTCTATACGCACCACTGGCCCGACTTTTCAGTAAGGATCGCCTTTCTCTATTTACTCGCCATAACTCTCGGCATGCTTTCCCAGAAGCTGAAGAAGGACAAGCTCGAGATAATAAACCTCAACAGTGATTTAAGGAGATATATAGAGGAACTCCAGAAAGTCCATGGAAGACTGGTCCAGGTTGAAAAGATGTCGGAACTCGGCAGAATAGCGGCTGACATAGCCCATGAGATCAGAAATCCGCTTACATCCATAGGAGGGTTCGCTAGACGGCTTGAAAAGAAACTGTCCCAGATCACAAATGAAAGGGAATGCATTCGTGTGATGTCAAAGGAAAAAGAACATGCCGAAATCATTATATCGGAAGTCAACCGGCTGGAACGCATATTGAAAGATATCCTTACGTTTTCACGGGAGGTAAAATACAACTTTAAGAAACAGGCAGTGAACTGGATCGTCAAAGAGGCCCTTCAAACCTATGCTGCCTCGTGCAATGAACAGTCAATTCAGGTGAAGGAGGATTTAGATACTCCGCTGCCGGAAATATTAATTGACAGTGACGCTGTCAGGCTTGCCGCAAACAATCTTATATCCAATGCCATAGGTGCAATGCCAGAGGGAGGCACCCTGTCTGCAAAAACCTTTATGGAAGAAACAAATTATGTCAATTATGTTGTTATCGAGATTGCAGACACCGGCCATGGAATACCGGACGACAAGCTGTCCATGATTTTTGAACCGTTCTATTCCTCAAAAGAAATAGGTAAAGGAACAGGTCTCGGCCTTTCCATATGTAAAAAGATAATAGATGAACACAATGGATTGATACGGGTCGAAAGCGAGTTGTACAAAGGCACTTCGTTTAAACTTATGTTCCCCTATCAGAGCGTGGAAGAAGGGCGAAAGATAAACTGCTGGGAATTCCACAGATGCGGGGTGGAAAAGACAGAGGGCGCCGACAGGTTACGATGCCCGGCTTATCCCAATTACGGGCGTACCTGCTGGGCCATAGCCGGCACCTATTGCGGTAAACAGGTCAGCGGTGCCATTGCGCAGAAGCTGGGAAACTGCCAGAAGTGTGAATTTTATCAGAGGGTGGCAGTACGAAAAGACATATAAAGACTGCACTGTCAGGGCTTTTCGACTGATCTTCTGCCCTGTCACACTTTCAGATCCGGGAGCAGATGTTATCCCATCGTATTCTTGAATTAAAGCAGTGTTATGTTTATGATATCTGCAGACAATTCCAGAGAACATGTAATTTTTCTGCCTGATATGAAAATGGGGAAAATCATTAGTGGCTGTAAGGCTGTAGAAGAGGCCGTTGCCTCCATTTACAGGACATTTGCGGATTTTTTCCCGGAATACAGGACATTCTGGTTAGACCTGTACAGGGACGAACTGGAACATGCATTCTGGCTGTCAGACGCCAATAACACCGAGGCGATAGACCTGCTTCCCTCAGAAGACATGCTGCCGTCCATGGACATAATAGAGCGTACCCTCGTTTTTGTCAGGGGAAAAAACCAGTATATAAAAACCAATCCGGTCAGCCTTGAGGAAGCCCTCAAAATCGCCCTCAAACTTGAGGAGTCCATGGTTGAGACTTTTACTAATGAGATGACGGCCAATTTATTTGCCTCTGATTATGAAGCGCTGAGCAAAAAGATAATTGCGGCTGAAAAACGGCATATCAACAAAATTGAAGACATGATGCTCAGTAAGGGCTTCCTGCAGTTGTCCTGATTGATTATAGTCCCCGGCCTGAAAAAATCACTTTAGCAGTC
This sequence comes from Nitrospiraceae bacterium, assembly GCA_003599025.1. Taxonomy (GTDB): domain Bacteria; phylum Nitrospirota; class Thermodesulfovibrionia; order UBA6902; family UBA6902; genus UBA6902. The sequence continues at coordinate 13,557 of QZIL01000066.1, forward strand.
AAAGATAACACAGCAGAAATGACAGTCCCCTACTCTGAAACAATGTCTCCGACAATAATTCTTCCGTGATTGATGAATAGACCCCCGTTAATTCTTGACATGCTGCCAACTGCCGAATAATCGCAGTCATAGCCGCCTGATAAAGTTACAGATTTGTCCAGATCAAAATGAATGTCCCCGGCAAAGATAATATCATGCGCCTGGATAATGTCTCCGTTTTCTGCATTATCATATGCTTCCTGTAGTGTATAATAATAGGCCGGTACGCTACCGAAAATTCTAACGGGAAGGTTCGGGCACAAGGTTGAGACAAACCCCCTGGCCGTATTATATGCCAGTCCTACGACCTCTCTGTTATTATTGATCCCGATTATTGTTGTATTGGGCCTGTCTGGAGATGTCAGTATAAGATAGGAACCGTTGGTGTAAACAAAACCCTTTACTACCCCCCCTTCTGTTCCATACCCCGCAACTTCTCCGCTGTCACTTATGACCTCCGGTACAACATCCGTCCAGCCTGGAGGCAGCAATTCGGTATAGTCTCCGTTTCTGTAAATATATCCTTTCTCACGCCCCGCACCATCAGCACCTTCTCCTATTACTTCCCCTTTATTATTAATATAATATGCGGTAGCCGATGTCCAGCCCTGCGGCAACAGTTCAGTATATGATCCGTTGCTGTATATATACCCTTTATTAATGCCGAAACCATCAGTGCCCCACCCTGCGATGACACCGCTGTTGTTTATGCCATAGGCAGTAGATACTGACCAGCCCGGGGGCCTCAGTTCAGTGTATGATCCATTGCTGTAAAGAAAGCCCCGGGCTGCGACCCCGTTAGAACCGCCTCCGACCACATCAGCGTAGTCATTAATTCTTATTGCCCAGGCCCATGACCAGCCGGGCGGCAGCAATTCAGTATATGAGCCATTGGCATAAAGAAATCCTTTGTCAATCCCGTTCACCGTACCATAGCCTACTATTTCCCCAATTCTGTTGATAGTAAGCGCATATGCTGAAGACCAGCCGGGCGGCATCAATTCAGCATACGTCCCGCTGCTGTAAAGAAAACTCATGGTAGCACCCCTCCCTCCGTATCCGACGATATCTCCATTATCGTTAATCCCATGAGCATACGACCATGACCATCCAGGGGGCAGGACCGTACTGTAAGAATATTGTGATGAATGCAACAGGTCAGGCGCAACCAAAAGGCTGCTCATTAAGACGGCTGCTAACATCATTGCTGACATGCCTCCTGAAATCATCAGACTTCCCGGTTCTTTGTTATTGTTTTTGATGATATTTCAATTCATCCCCAATAATATCAATCATCTTTATTTTTACTGCCCTTGCCCTTGTCCCTGGGTTTTCCCTGCTTCTTTCGGCCGTTATCATCATCCCGATATTTTTCCTTTTCCCTGCGTACCTTCTTTTCTTCCCTGAACCTCTCATTTATGGTTGTGAAGTTCCTTCCCTCGGTCCTCATCCTTATAATATCTTCAGGGGAATACTTATGAAAATCTGACAGGAACCTGAGGTTTACCATATTTATGATATCATCATCGTCCAGCACAATGTTCTTCCATTCCTTCTTCGGTTTATTCTTGTAATGACCATATGCCTTACCGAATGGAGGACCTTTCACTACCTCTTTGACCGGTACATAAAAAATATCCGGGGCAAGTCCGAAGTGGCGGCAGATTTCCATCCAGGTTCTTCCTGCCTGCCTCAGGTCTATTATTGCCGGAGGGGGAACATGGGCCATAGCTGCAAGAAAGAGCACAACAGGTATCTGTTCATCCGGGATGTGACGGTCCTTTATCTTTCTTATGTCCGGTTCCGGCACTTTGAAATAATCCCTGATATCAAGGTGGAAAGGCGGGAGCGGAGGCAGCGGAGGCACCGGTATTTTGATATCAGCTGCATCCGAATTTTGCACTGCAGGGAGCAGGCAAAAAATCAGTAATGTGATAAGGCTAATTTTTTTCATCATAAATCTCCTCCTTACAGGCCCTATTAACCAGGGAATCAAATATCCTGCGTTTGTCATTCCGGTCGGATCGACTCGATGCGAGCTTGTCCGGAATCTATCTTCATTTTCAGTCAAATAAACCGGCAGACTCCCGACAAGCGGGAGTGACAGTTATATGCAGTACTTTCATAATGCAGGTACCGATAATTTATTACGGCAACTAATTCACTCTTCAGGTTAATAAAGTAGAAATGTTAAAGTTCAGCAGCTCCCCCATATACCTGAATATCGCCTGACGCCTTCCGGCATCTTCATCGTCCTCTGCTGTCTTGACTGCAAGCTGCTTCCAGAATGTATCTGCTGTCCTGTAATAAATATTCTGCATATGCCAGTAATTGATTTCTGCCGGCAGCAGCCTGATCAGCTCCAGGAACTTCTGGATCTCAAGCAGATCGTCCAGGTCCGGGGGCCGCCCCTGCAGCCTGTTCATCATGCTTTCAAACCTGTCCCTGACAGTAAACTCGATGTCCATGGGATCAATGGTAATGTTCCATCGCCTCAGGTCGCGGATCAGCTCCTGTATCCGGTCCACATCCAGTTCATCTTCAGAAAAGGCCCTCTTGAGGCTCGTGTTAAGAGTCAATTCAGCAGCAGACCGGAAGGCCTTTGGCACAGGCATGCCGGCCTCTTCGAGTATAAAGCCCATCAGTATGCGGTTTGTGTCATACATGCTGGTGTACGTATCCACAAAACCTTCAATGGTCCCGGCAATGAGAAGTTCGAGAATTTTACGCTGCCGGTCCCTGAACAGATGGATGAGTGAATAATTATGCATGCCGAAATGATGGTCCATCAGCCTTATGATGTCTGCAAACAGTCCCTTTTCAAAGGCCCGCACCATTTCGTCTTTCATCGCCCTGTAAAGAGATTCACCGAAATATGCGCCGACTCCTCCGTTTACCGCATGGCCGCCCAGATGCAGGACACAAAAGCTTATGTCAGCTGAGTCCCATGTGATATTTGATGCTACAGTGACCCTGCCGATTGCAAGAGCTGCCATGCCGGCTGTTATCTTACGGTAATCCTTCCTCTTCACTGTATAACTGAATATCCCCTTTTCATCACCGTTTTCCTCAAAGATGGAGCTAACCGAGTAATGTGCAGCCACCTTTTTAAGGTCGATCACTGCCGGTTTAACAAATTTTTTGTAGATGCCAGCGCCGTTCTCATGTTCAGCAATATTGCTCTTTGCAGCACTAAGTTTTTTCACAAAGGCATTTTCAAGCCTGTCCTCCATGATATCTTCGGACAACTGTACCGCCCTTCCCGCATATTGAAGCACCTGGACTGTTTCGATACCTGATATCTCATCAAAGAACCAGCCGCAGCTGGTATACATGAGCATTGCGTGTCTCTGCATCTCAAGCAGCTTGAGCATAAGGACCTTCTCGTCAAGCGATAACTCCTTTTTTGCATGTCTCCTGAAAAATTCGTCAATATTTTTTTCAGAGCGGTCGAGTATTATCTCAATAAAATCATCTCGTGTCTTCCACGGACTGTCAAAATAGTTTTTGGCCTTATGTTCAAACCTGAAAGCAAGCTGGTCTCTCAGCCAGTCCAGTGACTCCCTCAGAGGTCCGCGCCATTGCTGGCCCCACCCCGGATTCCCGCCGGAATTACACCCGCAGTTACTTTTCCACCTTTCAATGCCGTGAATGCAGCTCCAGGAGGAATTCTCATATATCAGGACCTCATGAGTTGGGGGATGCTTCTCAAGGTACTCCCCGTAATTTGTCAGCTTCGCGAGACCTTTTGCTTCAATATAATTGAGGGCGTAAGCGAGGGCCATATCCCCAAACCTGTGGTGATGCCCGTAAGTCTCCCCGTCTGTTGCAATATGGAGGAGCTGGGGCCACTTCCTGATATCTGTAAAACCGGAAAGGAGCCGGTTTACAAAATCCTCTCCCCTGTCGAGTATTTTTTCAAAGGCCACGGCCTGGGATATCGGGCCGTCATAGAAAAAGACATTTATTTTACGTCCGGACTTCAGCTTATAGAGGTAGGCCCTTGCCGGATCAATGGAACCTCCGCTCACATCTTTCCATTTGCCCGCCCCGATTTTCCTTACCTTTGCAGCCTGGCGGGGGGCAAGTATCGTATACCTGATGCCATGTTCGGCAAGGATATTAAGTGTCTCATTGTCCACAGCAGTTTCAGCAAGCCACATGCCTTCAGCAGGACGTTTAAAGCGATACTCAAAATCCCTTATCCCCCATTTCACCTGGGTGCGTTTGTCCCGGCTGTCTGCAAGAGGCATTATCATGTGGCTGTAAACCTGGGCTATGGCATTGCCATGACCGGAGTAAAGCTCTATGCTCTGCCTGTCCGCCTGCAGAATGGCCTCATAGGTCAGCGGAGAATATTTCTGCATCCATGAGAGGAGAGTAGGCCCGAAATTAAAATTGATCCGGCTGTAATTGCTGACAATACCTTTAATGCGCCCCCTCTCATCCAGCATCCTGGAGGCAGCATTAGGCGCATAGCACTCCGAGGTGATGCGTTCATTCCAGTCGTGATAGGGACGGGCCGAATCCTGGATCTCAACAGCCTCAAGCCACGGGTTCTCCCGCGGCGGCTGATAGAAGTGGGCATGAATACAGATGTAGCGTTCCATTATTTTAAAGTACGCAAGAAATCGTATAAGGTTTCAGTCCGTCATTCCTGAGCCCTGGCCCCTCGTGTTGCAAGCAGAGGGCTATATTTAGAACCCAGGATATTTTGACAACAAATACTTCTGGATACCCGCCTTCGCGGGTATGACTGTCATTGTCGAATCTGCCCCTTATTACTTTCTACTGACTAGAACCTATCTCAAAATCAAAAACAGAACATTGTTGAGTAGTTTGTCATTCCGGTCGGATCGACTCGATGCGAGCTTGTCCGGAATCTTTCTTTGTATTCAGTCAGATTCCCGACGCGCGAAGCCTGTCCCGACTTGTTCGGGGCTTGCGGGAATGACATTCTTATCGGTAGAACCTATTTTGAGATAGGTTCTACTTACTACTGCCTTTTAAAAAACAGGACCCCCAGTGGAGGCAGAGTCAATGACATTGAATGGTCCCTCCCGTGCGCAGGCACAGGTATGGCTTCAGCACCGCCGGCATTCCCGCAGCCGCTTCCACCGTATATATCAGCGTCGCTGTTCAGGACTTCCCTCCACCAGCCTCCTCCCGGCACGCCTACCCTGTAATTATAACGCGGAACAGGGGTAAGATTGCATATCACGAGGATTATTTCACCCGTAGTCTTTCCCTTCCTGATAAAGCTGATGATGCTTTCCTCCCAGTTGTGAAAATCAATCCATTCAAAGCCGTCATTGGTGAAGTCCAGTTCATGAAGCGCCGGTTCATTTCTGTAAACGTGGTTCAGGTCCTTCATCCATTTCTGCACTCCGCGATGAAAGGGGTATTCAAGGGCGTGCCACTCCACGCTCTCCTCATGTACCCATTCCTTCCACTGCCCGATTTCACCGCCCATAAACAGCAGTTTCTTTCCGGGGTGGCCGTACATATATCCTAACAGGAGCCTGAGGTTCGCATTGCTCTGCCATTCATCTCCCGGCATTTTCCCGATCAGGGCGCCCTTTCCGTGCACGACTTCATCATGAGAGAGAGGGAGGACGAAATTTTCAAAGAACGCATACCAGATGCTGAATGTCAGCTGGTTGTGGTGATACTTGCGGTGTACAGGTTCGTTTGAAAAATAGTCCAGTGTATCGTGCATCCAGCCCATGTTCCATTTCAGTCCGAAACCGAGCCCTCCAAGGTGCACAGGTCTTGAAACCATAGGCCAGGCAGTAGATTCTTCAGCGATCGTCTGCACGTCCGGGTGTGCGCTGTAGACAGCCTCATTTAACCTTCTTATAAAGCTGATCGCCTCGAGGTTTTCGTTGCCTCCGTAAATATTGGGGATCCACTCTCCTTCTTTACGGGCGTAGTCGAGGTAAAGCATGGAAGCCACGGCATCGACCCTGAGCCCGTCGATATGGTATTTTTCGAGCCAGAACAGGGCGCTGCTGATCAGAAAATTCCTTACCTCGCTCCGTCCATGATTGAAGATATAACAGTTCCATTCAGGGTGGTAGCCTTTTTTCGGATCATCATGAGCATAGAGATGGGTGCCGTCAAAATAGGAAAGCCCGTGCTCGTCCGACGGGAAATGGGAAGGCACCCAGTCAAGGATCACGCCTATGCCGTTTTGATGCAGGACGTCGATCATGTACATGAAATCCTGCGGGGCCCCGTATCTGCTGGTCGGTGCAAAATATCCTGTTGTCTGATATCCCCACGAGCCGTAAAAGGGATGCTCCATTACAGGCATTATTTCAACATGGGTAAAGCCCATGTCCTTCACATAGTCCGTAAGATAATGTGCCATCTCCCTGTAAGTGAGATACCTGTTTCCCTCTTCCGGCACGCGTCTCCATGATCCGGGATGCACTTCATAGATGGAATACGGGGCATCAAGGGCGTTCTTTTTATATCTCGAGTCCATCCATTCCTTATCATTCCATTTATAATTCAGTCCCCATACCTTTGAAGCTGTCTTCGGTGCACGCTCATAGTGAAACGCAAACGGGTCTCCCTTGTCCGCCCTGTACATGTGATATTTTGACGCTACGTGGTACTTGTAACTGAAGCCTTCTTTTATGTCAGGTACAAAGCCCTCCCATATGCCTGATTCGTCCCACCTTGGCATAAGCTGGTGTGATTCCTTGTCCCAGTCATTAAAATCACCCATGACAGACACCCTTTCAGCATTAGGCGCCCATACAGCAAAATAGGCCCCCTGCTTCCCGTCAACAGTCATAGGGTGGGACCCGAGTTTGTCATAAAGCCTGAAATGGTTGCCCTCTTTAAAAAGATATATATCGTGGTCGGTAAAACGTGTTGCATGGTAAATACGGTTTTTTACATTGTCCATAGTACCCCTCCTGTTTACAATTTAAGGATTACTTACAATACATCTTTGTCAGCACGTTTTATAACAGGCAAATGATATTGATAACATCCGATCGTCAGCTTGTCAGTAGATACAGAAATGTTATCATGTTTTCTCCTGGTTGACTATCCCGGCCTTGATTCATACCCTGACAGACACGCTCCATTTTAACTCCTGCGTCTGTTTCTGTCACGCTTTATTTTCTCCTCTGAATGTCAGATCACTTTATTAGCTGTAGATTTTACTTCATGTATCTCGGCACTTATTAATAAATCTGGAGTTGGCGTGAAATTACACCTGCTGCCAACTTATCAATGGACTGGAATGATGAAGAGAATAGGAATTATGGGCTGAAAAAGATTAGAACTTATCTCATAATTGAAATGCTGTACACTGTCATGCCCGCATGTCGTAAGCGGGCATCCAGAACATCCTGAAAAGACTGGATTCCGGATCAAGTCCGGAATGACAATACAATCCTTTTCCCTATTGTGACACAGTCTGTACGCGGGAATGATGACAAACGGATAAATCTAATTTTGAGATAAGTTCTAGAAATCCACGGTTCAGCGGCCCCGTAACGTCAGGGACCGCTGGTTCCGGTTGTCAGCTGACAGTTTCTTTGTCACCCTGTATGAAGCCTTTGATGACAGTTATTCTACTATCAGGCAAGGTCGAAACGGTCAAGGTTCATTACTTTATTCCACGCTGCTATAAAGTCATGGACGAACTTCTCCTGTGAATCTTCGCACCCGTAGACTTCCGCCAGTGCCCGGAGCTGGGAGTTCGAGCCGAAGATAAGATCGACACGGGTTCCGGTCCACTTCATTGCGCCTGTTGAGCGATCACTGCCCTCGAAAACGTCTTTGTCTTTTGCCGATGCCTTCCACACCGTGCTCATGTCGAGCAGATTCACGAAGAAGTCATTAGTAAGCGCCTGCGGTCTATCGGTGAAGACACCGTGACGGGACTGCCCGAAATTGGTGTTCAGGACGCGCATCCCGCCAACAAGAACCGTCATCTCAGGAGCGGTCAGCGTCAGCAGCTGCGCCCGGTCAATCAGAAGCTCCTCTGCTGATACGGTGAACCTGTTTTTCATGTAGTTGCGGAACCCGTCCGCAACCGGTTCGAGCACGCCGAATGACCTCTCGTCGGTCTGCTTCTGCGTTGCGTCCATGCGTCCCGGTATGAAGGGGACGGTCACCTTGTGACCGGCGTTCTTCGCTGCCTGTTCGATGCCCGCGCAGCCGCCCAGGACGATCAGGTCAGCCAGGGATATCTTCTTGCCTTCGGACTGCTCGCTGTTAAACGCGCGCTGGATGCGCTCCAGTGCCTTGAGCACCTTTGCCAGCCGGGCAGGCTCGTTGACTTCCCAATCCTTCTGTGGCGCCAGACGAATGCGTGCACCATTTGCACCGCCGCGCTTGTCAGAGCCGCGGAAGGTTGATGCAGACGCCCAGGCTGTAGAAACCAGCTCCGGTATAGACAGGCCCGAAGCCAGGATCTTCCCTTTGAGGAAGGCAGTGTCCTTTTTATTGATCAATTTATGCTTGACCGCAGGTATGGGGTCCTGCCATATGAGCTCCTCAGCCGGGACCTCAGGGCCGAGATAGCGCGAACGCGGTCCCATGTCTCTGTGTGTCAGCTTGAACCACGCCCTTGCAAAGGCGTCCTTGAATTCCTCGAAGTTTTTCAGGTAGCGCCGGGCGATCGGCTCGTATATTGGATCGAACCGCAGTGAGAGGTCCGCCGTTGTCATCATTGGCCGGTGCTTTTTCGACGGGTCGTGTGCGTCAGCTATCATATCATTTTCGTCTACGTCCTTTGCCAGCCACTGATGGGCACCGGCCGGGCTCTTGCTCAGTTCCCACTCGTATTTGAACAGCACCCTCAGATAACCCAGGTCCCATTTGACCGGGTTCGGCTTCCAGGCGCCCTCAATGCCGCTGGTAATCGTATCGCCGCCTTTGCCGCTGCCAAAACTGCTCTTCCAGCCCAGGCCCTGCTCCTCTATAGGGGCTGCTTCCGGCTCAGGCCCCACATGCGACGCCGGGCCGGCGCCGTGGCATTTGCCGAATGTGTGACCGCCGGCAACGAGGGCTACGGTCTCTTCGTCGTTCATCCCCATCCGACCAAAGGTCTCACGAACATCACGGCCCGAAGCGACCGGGTCAGGATTACCGTTCGGCCCTTCAGGGTTCACGTAGATCAGGCCCATTTGCACAGCAGCGAGGGGTTTCTCCAGTTTCCGGTCACCGGAGTAGCGTTCGTCAGCAAGCCACTCTTTCTCAGACCCCCAGTAAATGTCCTCCTCAGGTTCCCAGATGTCTTCGCGGCCGCCGCCGAAACCGAAGGTCTTGAATCCCATAGACTCCAGAGCGCAGTTGCCCGCAAGGATCATGAGATCAGCCCATGAGATTTTTCTTCCATATTTCTGCTTTATGGGCCAGAGCAGCCGGCGCGCCTTGTCGAGGTTAGCGTTGTCCGGCCAGCTGTTTACCGGCGCCAGGCGCTGATTGCCGGTCCCCCCTCCTCCGCGGCCGTCACCTGTGCGGTAGCTGCCTGCGCTGTGCCAAGCCATCCGGATGAAGAGCCCTCCGTAGTGACCATAGTCAGCCGGCCACCAGTCCTGCGAGGCGGTCATCAGCGCATAGAGGTCCTTCTTCACTGCATTGAGGTTGAGTTTTTTGAACTCCTTTGCATAGTTGAAATCCCCACCCATCGGATTGGATCTGGAAGAATGCTGGTGCAGTATATGAAGGTTCAACTGGTTCGGCCACCAGTCCCGGTTCGTAGCACCTCTGCCGAATGCCTGTTTTTTAGCACCGCCCTTGACCGGGCTTTTGCTTTCTTCATTCATAATATTTACTCCTTTCGTTGTGTGAATTATTGATTAGAGCTGCAATAATAGTGTTTAACTGCGTATCTTCTTCCGGTGTGCCATAAGTGCAGTGTATCACACAATATTTGACTCTGCAACGAAGTGTATAAGTCAAATACTTTATGAAATGAGATGATCGACAGGGGCTTTCACACTATAGACTTTAATTAGTTACTGTTGCGGAAACTATAAATTGCTACCTTGGCTGGATTGTCATTTCGACCAGCGGGAGAAATCTTTCGGTATTGCAACAGGTTAAGATTTCTCGCTTCGCTCGAAATGACATGTTAATATCAAATAATCACTTTCCGCAACAGATACTAATTAGGGGCAACTGTATTTAAAGCAAAGATGATTTTTCTATCTCTTAATAATTGAAATACTCAAATTCCGGAGGGATATATAATTAAGATACGCTTTTTATTATATACCGGTCAGAAGAAGCAGGTAAAAGAAACAATACCTGTAAATACTGAAGTCGAAAACAGCTATACATTACAGTTGATCATCAATCCGCAAATCAGATTAACAGCAAATGGATAAAAAGACGGCAGAGATTACGGGATGAGTTTTAGTGTCACCCGAGATCAACATCCCGTTTAATATATGCCTCATAATCTTTTGTTACAGGAATGTATTCCCGGCCTATTAATGATGATGAAACAATGAAATCCGCTGTGGCGCGGTTGCATGCTGTAGGGATATTGTAAAGAACGGCTATCCGCAATAAGGCCTTCACATCAACATCATGAGGCTGTGGCTGCATCGGGTCCCACAGGAATATAATTATATCGACCTTGCCTTCAGCAATCATCGCGCCAAGTTGCTGGTCACCGCCCAGCGGGCCGGACTTTAATTTTGTGATGTCAAGATCATGCCTCTCATCTGCGAGTTTCCTTTTGAGTGCCTGCTCAACCATCTTTCCGGTAGTTCCGGTGCATATTAATTTATGTTCAACCAATGAGGTGTGGTTCCATTCAACCCACTCTATCAGGTCCTTTTTGCGGTTGTCATGCGCCACCAGCGCAATATTTTTTATTTTTTCCATTTTATGTCCTTTATTATTCTCCCGGCAATTTATTAACTGATGCTACATCCCGGCCTGTCCGAAATCCAGCAGCAGTTCGCTGTGAAGAGCAAGTGCAAATTATAGTTATCATCAGAACGAACCATCAGATTCCCGACAAGCGGGAATGACGGTCTGCAGTGTTTCATAGTGAGGTTATTAGTATACCCCCATCAGATGTGTCATTCACAATTATACGTACTGTATGGCAACTTCATATACAATACTGGAGTGGTCACGACGGGGCCCGCTGTCGTCACAACCAAGCTCCCCTTTTGACGTCTCAGAGTGGTTTCTGACCATTGAATTGATTATCCCGGACATATCAAACCCTCCATCGACACAGTCATCGCTGAGACAATCCACCCGGAACAATGCATAACTGGCAGGGTAGAAGTTAAGTGTCCTGCGCACTGCTCTGATTCCCTGCTGGCTGTAGATCATATTTATTACAATGCTTTCGACTTCAGGAAAATGTTTGGACATAAGGCCTGCGTCAAGCTTCCGCTGGTTCCTCTCAATCCTTGATTGATTGCTTCTGTTGATCATGTTCCTCCAAATAAGAAAGCCCCCTCCTTCAGGAAGGGGCCCTCTGCGGTTATTTTACAGTTTTACAACATTGACGGCCTTGGGGCCTTTCGGTCCGCTCTCGGTGTCAAAGCTTACTGCATCGCCTTCGGCAAGGGATTTAAACCCGTTGCCCTGGATGGACGTATGATGAACAAAAGCGTCGCTTCCGTCTTCACTTGTTATAAACCCAAAACCTTTGCTGTCATTAAACCATTTAACAGTTCCCTGTTTCATGTATGGTACCTCCTTATCTGTGTATTCAAATCTCAGAAGGACTAAATAAAAAAAGCCGCAAAGATCAAAAATCTTTGTGGCTTTGCAAACTACAAAAACTTCTAAAATTCTGGATTAAGCATAGCACGTCCCCGTATGCATGTCAATACGCGCAAATAATAAAATAATATTTAAATGGGGTGGCACCGGTCTTCAGCTTCAGATGCCGGAAAATCTTGTGGTGAGGTTTACGATAAACGACACGCCTTTGTAGTGGCGGCCGCTTTTCACTTCAGGAAAATTGGCTTCTGCGTCACGCATGATAAAGCCTTTAAGGGTCACCCCGCCTTCGAGCTGCTTTGTGAATTCTCTTGAGGCGCCGAGGCCGATTGTATATTTTTCCCTTCTGCCGACAAAGCGCGTCTCTTCAGAAGAATAACCGTTCCTACTGACACGAAGTGCCTGTATAAAGGATTTAAGGGTGGTCTCATCATCAGGGAGATAACTTATGGAGAGGTCACCTGCCCATTCATTACCACGGCTTTTACTGCTTTCAGTCGAAAGCCCGCCCCCTGCGTTCTGGGTCCTGCTCTTTTCCCTGATGATGCTGCGTACAGTGAGACCTGCAAGCCATCTTGTCCTTGAATAATTCACTCCCATGCCCAGCTGGTAATAATCACCTTCGCGGTAAAAATCCTCGCCGCTCACCCTGTCCTTACCATACCAGACATAATTACCGAATATCCGTCCGTTCCATACAGGCGAAAAAAAATAACGGGCCTCAGCACTCGTATTGAAGATATCCCCAGGATTATAATCATCTACAACTTCGCTGAAGTCATACTCTCCTCTCCAGAGATATCCTATCCCCATACCTGCGACAAGGTCTCCCCATTCCTTTGCCACGGACAGGGTCGGATTAACATTGTATCCTTCACCGAAACTGCTTATGGAAACCAGGTCAGGGTCCATTATAAGGACCAGTTCTTCCTGCTTGAATTCCGTCTTGCCTGTAGGCAGATTAATGTCCAGACCGAAGAGAAGACCGAAGGGAAGCCCTTTTGAAATATCGTAGGAGAAATTCACCTTTGTGTCGAGGATATGCGACAGGGTGCGGTTCCCTTTTGAAGCGTGTTCGATACGGGTATTGGCATATCCGCCCAGAAGGCCGAGGGAATAATTCTTGCGGCTGTATGTAACTTCAACAGGTACATACGCCTGGACCGCCTTGCTGTCCTGGTTGTCAGCCCAGTAGTCAATGTTAAAACCGGTCTGGAGGTCAAGGTTGGCGGCCGTACTCAGCCTTGAGCTGAGGACCACTGCCATGATTATAAGTGCGAATATAAATTGTTTCATGTTAATCCCTGTGAAAAGCATCCATGCCTCATAATTCAACACACGCAGGCGCCTGCGTAGCGCCTGTAGAGTCAACTGCCCCGCCGCTTGTGCAGATGTCCTCACCTACTCCACTGCATTCTGCAACAGATACAGGAGGAACAGCGTCCCACAGATTGTTCCGTGCATCAATAGTCCCTTCTGATCTGAAGTTGTATAAATCCACGCCTGTGTTGCAGCTCAATGTATTGCTGTTGATTACAGGATCCCCGCTGCCTATGCGGACACCCTCGCCATTATAAGTGATCGTGTTGCCTGTCACAGCTGCTGTCCCGGAGGCTACATATATCCCGAAACTGTTGTCGGTAAACAGTCCGCCTATGGTATTTCCGCTTATCGACGGAGCCCCGGACTCGATATAGATGCCATAATAATTGTTCCGCAGAATATTGCCTGAAATGACAGGACTTCCGCCGGACACATAGATTCCGTATCCGCCGCCTTCACCCTGCTGGAAATTACTTACTGTCGAATTCCTTACTGTAGAATCAGCTGTCAATGATATCCCTGTATTGTCCGCGCCGCTGCCCTCAATCGCACAATTGTCGACGGTAATTACCGCATCATTGTCGCTTATTGCAGTTGAACCATCTCCGGTCCTTATCGTACATCCTTCTACGGTGGCCCCGGCAGCACCGATTATCGTGTCAGGACTGTTCCCTTCAAACATCCTGCTGCTTATAATTGTAGTCCGGTCATCACCGGTACACCTCAGGGTCATCCCGGGAAGAAGGTTAAGTGGAAAATCCTGGCCTTCATTAATGTCATACAGACCGGAACCCACACAAATAGTCATATTGTTTCCGGCCTGCGCAATCGCATAAGTTATTTTCAGGCAGGGATTACTGCTGTCCGTACAGTCTGATTCATCAGTTCCTTCTGTATCGACATACAGGTCACATGTACTCGAAGACACCATAACAATCGTCAGCTGCAAAGCTTCTCCTCCAAGATTCACAACAGACTGCCCGCTATAAAGGACATTGCCCGATGTATCCAGTGCCTCGACAAGTATAAGCCTGTTCGGCCCGTTCGGGATGTCGATGGTAATAGTCACACTGCCCTGTCCGGCAACAGAGACCTCTTTTATTATAGTGGTCATGTCGGCTGCAGAGACTGTTACCCTGATCTTTGTAACGCCTGAAGGTATAGCTGAAGAACTTACCGCGCCTGAAACCCCGGCAGAAGACTGACCCGAACTACCGAGACGTATCGTTACTGCAGTGGAGCCGGAGGACGATGAGTCTGAACTGCCGCTGCTTCCGCAGCTTATATTCATCACACATATCATGAACACAACAAGCAATATGGCCTTTTTCATAATTCCCTTCTTACTGTTTAATGCAGTCAGAATTGCAAATCAATAGAAACCGGACTCGGAGTTGTCTCCGGGCCTTTTTCCCTTTTTTCACTATCTTCAGTACTCAACTGATCGGTAAGTGATGTCCGGTCTTTCAATGACCTTAACAGCTCACCGCTTTTACTCTTAACAGACACCAGACCGAGTACCTGCAGCTCCTTTAACGCAGGCGCTGCCTCACAGATGCCCGGATCATTTTTCAGGGCCTTTTCATACAACTCTGCAGCGCCCTCGTAATCCCCCTGGTCGCTGGCGTTTATCCCTTGAAAAAAAGCCATAAGCGCTTTATCGCTGGTCGAACAGGGCTTTCTCAGTGCTGCCTGCTGTTCTGGTGTGAGTTTTATCTTTAAGACTTTAATGATCTCAAAAAGGAGGTCCTTCTCCATGCGGAAAAGGTCCGCAAGTCCTCCCTCAGCCGTCTGCTGCCCCAGGCTGGATGAAGAAAGAACATCCAGAAGGTCTGACTGGATCCGGAGTTCGACCGGCTTGCCGCTCATAATATCTCCGCCCATCAGCCACTCCGCCCCCAGTAATTTCCCGACACGCGGGGCTGTCCCCGGCGCTGCCAGCCCTGAAGTACCGAGACCCATTTCTTCGGTCAGGGCCTGGAGCCTTGTCCTTTCCACTATCTGCAGTCCCTCAAGTGTTGAAAGGTCGGTTATCAGCATGAGGGTCAACCCTTTCTGGACTACGTCAAGGTCAGGCCTGCCAGTCTTGTTCTGGAAATACAGGATTGCGAGGGTATTTTTCCCCTTGACCGATTCAATGGCCTTTTCCTCCTGAATGGCCTTCCTGGCCCATAGCCTCGTATCATCAGTGACCACCTGCCCTCCCCACGCAAAAGATGCAAGCCTGCCACAGACAAGGAGAGAGCAGAGCAGGATATTCAGGTGTTTAAATTTCATATTGAGTGCAGATTTTTTCTCAGATTATGTATTGATGGAAAATATGATATGTCTATTCCGTTACGTTGTCAAGGTTTTTTTTGCGCATCATATTGGATTATCATTGTCCCCGTGCACAGAGACAATAAATATAACTTATCATGTTGACATATAAGGTTTAAAATGATAAATTCTGGATACGTCCGGGTCTGAATTCGATATTAAAAACATAAGATTAAGAGCTTAATTAACAGTCTGCCGGTTGCATTGCTCAGGTTATGGCTGTACTCTTATAACATAAGACACATTTAACGCCTCGGTACAACAATATTATGAACTGGTATGCAATCTACACAAAGCCAAGGCATGAACAACCTGTAGCCTCCCGTCTTCAGGACATAGGGATTGAAGTACTTAATCCCCGGCTCAAGTCAAATAAGTTCAGATACAACAAACTTACAGAAGTAACGGAACCGCTGTTCCCGTGCTATCTGTTTGCCCATTTCCGAAAAAGTACATATTCACATCTCATCAGTTACACAAGAGGCGTTAGATATATACTGGGCAAATCCGATCCCCTGATCGTGCATGATGAGATCATTGAAACAATAAAAGAGAGATTGACTGACGGCAATACAGTAACAGCAGAGGCACATAAATTCAGTGCAGGCGACAGGGTCATGATCAGTGACGGGCCGTTCAGAAATTTTCACGCTATCTTTGAGAGTGAACTTAAGGGGCCTGAGAGGGTGCTTGTCCTCCTGGATGCTATTTACTGCAGGCTTGAACTCGACAGCTGTCTTTTAGCAAAGGCTTAGGCTCTCTTATTGAATGCAGTTTTTTACCTGTTATTTATGTCGGGGCAGTTACATTGTTACTTGTCCGGGACCTGTCTCTGATGACAGTAACGGCGGTAGCGTGTCCATATGAAGAACCATTTGATTTAACAGGCTTTGAAAGGGCCTCTTAATGACAAACAACGGTCAGACATTTTCACTGCTTCCTTATCTGGGTACCGGCAGAGGGCACTTTCATTTAAATGCATCTCTGATTTCCGGCGACAGTGCAGCACTCGAAAAGACGCCCTTCCCTTTTCTCACAATAACTGATTCGGACCCGCTTACTCGGTTGATCGAAGCCCGGATCATGAGCGATGCAGGGAGTGATATAGAGAGGGTATTTCTCCTTGTGCAGAGAGACCGGTATCTGATTGCAAAAGATGAATTGTGGCCGCTTAATAACCGGGACATTGAAGACGCGTGGCAGAAGGCTTTTACCTTTCATTCCTCAGAACGCAGCAATAATCTCTTCATCTCACTGGCAGGTCAAATTGACGCTCAGGGGGCCCCTGTCCAGATATCATCATTATTCTACTGCAAGACAAGAGAGCTGTTCTTTCATCCGCCCTGTCCGAAATGCGGAATGCCTCTGCAGCAGTGCAGAGACGAAGAGATCTTAAGTAAAGAAGGCCTGCAGTCCTGGTCCGGCTCTTTAAAAAGATACCTCTACTGCCCGTCCTGCGCATCAGCAGGCAAACTCGACTTTTACGTATACGAACTCGACCCTTCAGACCCGCAGACGCTCAGAGACCGCACAGCCCTGATCAGGAAATTCAAACTCCTGGTCGAAGGCAGCAGGAGCGCTGAACATTTCCCCTGTGTCGGATGTCCGAATTATAAGGATTGCTACGGGCCGGAGCAGCGCGTCCTGTCACGGATTGTCCCCTTCTCTTTTTATCCGTTCCATATGTTTATCTTTAAGGCCCTGACATTGAATGCAGCAGATTTCCTTTCCCTTGTCTCAGGGGCCTCATATACAGAGCTTGAAGAGGAACTGGTGAAAAAAGGTTTATACGGCAGGAGCAGCTGTTTAAAGAGTATCCGTCAGGACAGCCAGATGACCGCCCCCCGTCTGTTTGAATCCGGGAGCAGGCGCTTCCTTGAGATCCTGTATCTGAAGCTCACCTTCCTTGCAGAAGTCTTTCAGGATATATCATCAGGGAGTGAAGGTATAAAGCATCCTGACCTGAGGTTGTCACTGGAAAGTATCTGGGTAAAACTGCCTGAGCACGGCAGCAGGCTTCCATTCATGTGGGACTTCCGGGTGAAGTTCATGGACATCTTCAGACAGCAGACTGACAAAACTTCAACTGCGGGTTTAGCGAATGCAAACGCCCTGTTTTTCCTCGGCCTTGTCTGGTTCCACGCGCTTCTGGTCAACAGGCGGCAGGACTTCTCAAGCGTGTATCAGACACTAATGGAATTTATAAACAGGTCTTCTGCAGACAGCAGTTTTTCATTTGATAATTATATTCATGAAAATACACCTTCCGTATTCCAGGCTTCCAATATTTTTCGCGAGCCCGAAGGGAAGACTGTTGACAACGACACACTCATGTTATGGGAAAAGGCCCTTCAGGCAGGCTGGTCTGTATTGAATGCCGGATATCGTGCTGATGCAGGCTTTTCACCGGACAATTTACTTCAGCAGCTTGACAGCTTGCGGGAAGAGGTCAAAGGCGTTCTTTTTTCCCGGGTCCCAGCTGATGAGGGGACCCCTTCGCGTGATGAAGAAAAAGCTATCTCAGGGATACTGAGGAACATTTATGATAAATGGAGTTCATCGCAGAAGGTGGAGGAAGAAGCTCTTACAGAAACAGTTATTATGTCTCCAGAGACCTCTGACAAGAAAATTCCTGCTGCTCATCCTTCAGATAAAGGAGATAAGATTTCAGAGACAGTGATCATCTCTCCCGGGGAAGAACCTTCTCCTCCGGGACCGTCAAGGCCTGTGCCTCCTGATAAGCAGGAAGACTTCATGACCGAAACAGTGGTCCTCTCTCCACAGAGGATGAAGGACACGTTAAAACCTTCAGAGGAAGCACCCCCGAAAAAACCGGACGCTGTCCCTGCAGAGACTGTTATAATATCAGCCAATGACACCCCGGGAGATTTAAGGACACCGGAGGAGCAGCCTATGGCTGAAACCGGAACAGAAGCACAGAAAAAGAAAAAAGAGCAGGATTTCCTTGCTGAAACCATAATCCTGAAACCGGGTGAGCTCAAGGGAAAAGGGAAAAAATGAATCCGGAAGCCGGCAATATTTCCGATATAAAACTCGCTGATGAAATCAGGGCAGCATATCATTCCGCCAGTCCGAAGCCTGAGGAGCGTATCGAGGGACTGCTGGCAGAGAGATTAAAGGGACTTACACAGACTGACAGGCTCGTCTTTGTCAAAAGGCTTTCCAATACCTTTGAAGTTTCTGCTTCTGCCACAGCTCAGGGCGCAGGTGCAAGTCAAAAGGAAATGGCGCGCCTTGTTTACCTGCTGCTCGGAAAAGATGTAGCTGTTGAGAACCTCCCCCCTGAAGAACTCATTACCAAATTGTCCCAGTCACTGAACACCATCTTTGACAGTCTGAACCAGATCATAAGCGTAATCAACACCACGCTGCTCGGGGAAAGGATCGAGCTCGCCACCATCAGGCAGGTCATAGGCTCTGATATGAAAGGCATAGAAGACCACGACCCCCTCCAGATTTATCTCGACCAGATACAGGAGGCCTTCCTCGTGGCCCACCGTGCATTTCAGCAGGCAGCACAAGCCAGGATAGACCAGGTCCTGAAAGAGCTGGACCCGGAAAGCATCTCAGCGGCAGCCGGTGCAGGTTTCAAGTTCGGCCCGATGCGGAAGGCGGAATACTATGATGTATACACAGAGAAATTCAATGCCTGCAAAAAATGGTTCGACTCCGGACGGGCTGTAGAAGAACTGTTAAGAGATTTCGAAAAGATCTGTCAGAAATCATATAAAAAGAAAACAAGGAGCATGTCATGAAAAAAACCATCAGAGCACTGCTGGCCGTTTCTTTTGTCCTGACCATTGTTTCATGCGCCTCGGCACCGAAGTACGTTTATGAAGAGGGCGCTATAAACCTGCGCCTTAAGAGCGGGCCGGACGTAAACCTCTATGACGGCAAGGCCCACACCCTTTTGTTATGCGTTTACCAGTTAAGGGACCCGAATGCCTTTAATCAGTTATTTGATGAAGAAGACGGGATATCCAAGCTGCTGGAGTGCAGCCGCTTTGACCCGAGTGTCATGAGCTCAAAGAGAATTGTAGTCCAGCCTAACGAGGACTCGACTAAAACACTCGACCGGTCAGAGGGCACGAAATATGTCGGCATAGTGGCAGGTTACTTCCAGATGGAGAAGAAAAACATTACACGCCTGATGCAGGTCCCACTGGGCATGTTGACAGGCAGCCCGAAGAAAATGGACATCGGACTGTATCTGGGGCCTAAAGAGATACAGGAAATCGGGGGGAAATAATGGACATTCAGAGACCGCTCTTCTGGCACCAGGGGCTTTTTTTGCAGCCGCAGCATTTTCAGCTTCTTGACCTGTCAATCCGCACCCACTTAAGTTCCATTCACAGCAGCCTGCAGCCCCATTTCTGGGGTACTGCAGAGATCGACATCCAGCAGTCAGCCCTCGGTACAGGATCATTCAAGCTCCAGAGCGGCAGTTTCCTCTTCCCTGATGGCGCTTTCGTCTCCCTTCCGGTCAATGCAGTGGCTGAGTCCCGGTCATTCACTGAGGCATGGGGAGAAGGCGGCAAGCCCATGCGTGTATATGCAGGACTGAAGAAATGGAACCCCGCAGGCGGGAATGTTACTGTCCTCGAAAAATCAGGGCCCCTCACCGGAATTACCACACGCTTTATTTCAAAGGCAGACCCTGAAGATATAAAGGACCTGCACTCCGACGGGCCGGGCGGACAGGTAAAGACGCTCCATTACATGGTGAGGATATTCTGGGAAAACGAGACTGACCAGCTTGGTGATTACGACCTTGTCCCCATAGCGCAGCTCGAAAGGTCCGGAGAAGATATAACGCTTGCACAGAATTACATCCAGCCCTGCCTCTCAATTTCAGGGGCAGGCATACTCGCAAGGGTGGTCCGGGACATAAGAGACCAGCTCACCTCACGGAGCTACCAGCTTGAAGAGTATAAAAGACAGCGCGGTATACAGAACGCGGAATTCGGGTCAAGGGACATGGTCTACCTCCTGGCCCTCAGGTCTTTAAACCGTTATGTGCCGCTCCTGCTGCATTATACAGAGACGCGCCAGGTCCATCCCTGGACTGTATACGGGACACTGAGACAGCTAATCGGCGAACTCTCCTCCTTCTCTGAAAAGGTCAATGTCATGGGGGAATTTAATGAGGAAAATATCGCCCTTCCAGCTTATGACCACCGCGGCCTGTGGGAATGTTTTTCAACGGCCCAGACCCTCATCTCAAGACTGATTGACGAAATAACTGCCGGACCGGAATATGTGATACGTCTGGTATATGACGGGACTTACTACGCAGCGGAACTGAAGCCAGCAATCTTTGAAAGCAGGAACAGGTTTTATCTGGTATGCAGGACAGAGGCAGACCCGAAATCAGTGATCCAGTCCCTCACCTCAATAGCAAAGTTAAGCGCACGGGAGCATCTGCCCATACTTATAGCCCGTGCCCTTCCCGGCATCAGACTGGAACACCTTCCTCTACCGCCGCAGGAACTTCCGCGCAGGGCTAATACTGTATATATCGCAATTGACCATCACAGCGACCAGTGGAGCTTTGTGACAAAGGGCAACAACCTCGCCCTTTACTGGGACAACGCACCGGAGGACCTGGAAGTGGAGCTGATGGTGGTGGGGAGGCAGTAGACACTTCCCCCTTAGGATAAGGGGGATTGAGGGGGGTACTTTAAAATAACTCCCCCTGGTCCCTCTTATGTAAGAGGGGGGATATTAAATCAATATTTTTACTATTTTTTTCACAAGGGAGTGTAACATGCATCTGACTGATTGTTTTATGGAACTGGTGGCTTATGTTGCGTACTTTAAGAAGACGGTCAATACAAAGCAGCCGCCTTTTGAACAGGTCAAGGCAGATGTCACCCGCCTGCTCACGCAGAGTGAGAACTGTCTCAGAAAAGGACTCTATCCGCAGGACGAATTCGACCAGGCCCGCTTTGCTGTCTGTGCATGGGTCGATGAAGTTGTCCTCGGTTCTGCCTGGACGCACAAAGGTCTGTGGCAGAGGGAGCTGCTGCAGCGCATCTATTACAATACTGCTGAAGCCGGTGAGGAGTTCTTTGAGCGCCTCAATAATGTCGGCCTTCACCAGAGGGACGTCAGGGAAGTCTACTATCTCTGCCTCGCCCTCGGGTTTATGGGACGTTACGGCCGCAAGGGGGATGAATTTCTCCTTGAGCAGCTGAAGGCCTCAAACCTCAAGCTCCTTGCAGGAAGTTCTGTGGGGGTCCCTTCGCTCGAAAGGACAGACCTCTTTCCAGAGGCTTACTCAGCAGCGCCGGTGGACATGGGGCCGCAGAAGCAGAAATTCCGTTTTTCCTTATTTAACATAATTATGCTGGCAGCGCCGATCGTTCTTTTCGGTCTCCTCTTTATTATTTACAGATTTTCGTTAAGCGGAATAGGTGAAAATTTTTTAAATACCCTACAAAGGTAAAATCACAAGATGAAATATAATTTAAGAACATATGTTACATGCAACTTTTTGTCATTCCGGTCGGATGGACTCGATGCGAGCATGTCAGGCTTGGTCATTCCGGCTTGTCCGGAATCAAGCTTTAATGCCCGCCGTTAGATTCCCGACAAGCGGGAATGACGGCGGCTATAACGTGTAGCATTATATTTGCAAACCAAACTCTATCAACGTAAACACGGATGAGGAAAAATTCATGAAAGATACTTTACTGAAGGTCCTTAAAATATCACTCATAGCCATAACGGCTATACTGGTTGTCCTGCTTATCTTCGGCATCACGCTCAGCCTTGACTGGCCGTGGTGGGTAGGCTTTTTTCTGCTGCTGGCCCTCGTCGGCATAGGTATCGGGGTCATCTTCCTGCGAAAGCTCATGCTGCGCAAAAAAGAGCAGCAGTTTGTCCAGCAGGTCATAGCACAGGACGAGGCCAGGATGAAGGCCGCTTCAGGCAAGGAAAAGGACGAACTAAAAGACCTTCAGGCCAAATGGAAAGAGGCTGTTGAGGCCTTGCGTCGCTCTCACCTAAGGAAGTACGGCAATCCCCTTTATGTACTGCCCTGGTATCTGATCATGGGCGAAAGCGGTTCAGGAAAGACCACCTCGATTAAGAGCGCGCGCCTGTCTTCTCCTTTTGTCGAGGTCACTCATACATCCGGGATATCAGGCACAAGAAACTGCGACTGGTGGTTCTTTGAACAGGCCATTATTATCGACACCGCAGGAAGATACGCGGTCCCTGTTGACGAAGGGAAGGACAAGGAGGAATGGCAGGGATTTCTGAGCCTGCTTGTGAAGTACAGAAAGAAAGAGCCGCTTCACGGTCTCATAGTAACTGTGGCAGCAAACAAACTTCTGGAGGGCACGGTCGAGGCCCTTGAGGAGGACGGCAAGAACATCCGCCGCAGGATAGATGAGCTGATGAGGGTCCTTGGGATCAAGTTCCCGGTCTACGTCCTTGTCACCAAATGCGACCTCATACAAGGGATGACCAGATTCTGCGACCACCTGCCTGAAGAGAGCACAGGTCAGCCCATGGGCGTTATGAACAGCGACCTGTCAAAGGACATCGATGCCTTTATCAAGCGCGCAATGAACACTGTCGGAGAGCGGCTGAGGAACCTTCGCATCCTTCTTCTGAATAAACCCGAGGCCGGTGGCGTAGACCCCGGTCTTCTCCTGTTCCCTGAAGAGTTCGAAAACCTCTCTCGCGGGATCGAGGCCTTCATGAAAGGCGCCTTTCAGGAGAACCCCTATCAGGAGACCCCCGTGCTGCGCGGCCTTTTTTTCAGCAGCGGCCGTCAGGAGGGGAGCCCGTATTCGCACTTCCTGAGCAAACTCGGACTTATAGGCGAAAAAGAGGTGCTGCCCGGAACAAACAAGGGCCTGTTCCTGCATGACTTTTTCTCAAAGATCCTGCCGGGTGACAGGGGCCTGTTTGCCCCGACAAGGAGGGCCGTTGAATGGCAGACCCTGACAAGGAACCTTGGTCTTGTTTCATGGGTAATAATTGGAATAGCCATATGCGGGCTGCTCAGTTTCTCATTCGTCAAAAACCTCAGGACACTGCGGGGCGCCTCACGAGAATTCGCAAAACCGCCGGTCATGCAGCGCGATTTCATGTCAGATCTTGTGACCATGAACCGTTTCAGCAATGCAATCCTCAAGGTCGAGGAGCAGAACCGCGGCTGGTGGATCCCGAGGTTCGGCCTGAATGAAAGTATAAATGTCGAGAAGGGCCTGAAGGAAAAATACTGCGGCCAGTACAGGAGCGGCTTCCTTTCCCCTCTGGACAGGCGTATGAAGGAAACAACTCTCATCAGCCTTTCCGCAAGCACACCGGACGAGGTTGTGGGCCAGTATATTGTGCATTTTGCAAGGCGGATAAACCTCCTTAAGGCGCGTCTGGACGGAGAGGACGCCGAGGCCATCAAGGCAAGGCCCCAGCCCTCCCATGTCGCACTCCTGACCACTGTCGGTCAGGATGTCTCTGCTGAAGAAAGACAGACCTTCGGCAGGCTCTACTTTAACTATATTATATGGAGGTCCGATATCGGAGAGATCAGCAAGGAGATTGATATCTTTCAGTCCTGGCTCAAGCAGATGCTTGCCCTTAAGACCGGGGCCTCGACATGGCTCGCAGCGAGCGTAAACAGCGAAGGCTCTGT
Source organism: Nitrospiraceae bacterium (assembly GCA_003599025.1). Taxonomy (GTDB): domain Bacteria; phylum Nitrospirota; class Thermodesulfovibrionia; order UBA6902; family UBA6902; genus UBA6902. Next base: position 37,636 of record QZIL01000066.1, read on the forward strand.
CCCTGCGGTCACGCTCGGAGATTTCTGGGGAGGCACTGCAGCTTCCGGGGATGAGCCTTCAGTAGCTCCCGCTTTTACCAGCAAAGGGAAAGAGATGGTCGACTCTCTGATCAGGGAAATTGAATCAGCTATAGATGATCCCCTGTTTTTTTCAGGCCGCAAACAGGAGTTCAACAGATGGCTCAGGAACAAGAGCTTTGAGACATGGGAGGCCTTCTGCACTGATTTTTCAAAAGGCAAGGTGAGGCTGAAGACCAAAGAAGAGTGGCAGAAGAAGGCCTCGCAGATGTCGACTGACGAGGGGCCTTATTTCGCGCTTGTAAACAAAATAGCATCAGAGCTCAAACCGCTCACGGAAGAGGGCAGTGCCCCGTCATGGCTCTCACAGGTCTATGAGATCCAGTCCGCCAGGAGCATCGGTACTGCCGGAAAAGGCGCGATCGCAAAGGCAGCTGAAAAAGGCAAAGGCGTTATAGACACTGTTGAGAAAAAACTGGGCCGTGACACCGGGGAAACTGCCGGGGCGAAATTATCGGCTATCAGCGCTTCAAGCCGGTACCAGGACGCACTTAATGCGATAACAGCGGTCAGTGCCTCAAGGAACCAGGCATATCAGATGGCAGCAAAGACTTTTTCTGAAGACCCTGCTGCCGGCGAGTCTCCTTTTTACAGGGCAAGCAGGGCCGCAGACAACCTTAAATATGCTGTTGCAGGCAGCCCGTCTGATATAGTCCGCAGCCTTATCTCCGGGCCTTTTGATTTCCTGTGGGAGTATACGCTTATGGAAACAGCGTGCGACCTTCAGTCCCAATGGGAGGAAAAGGCACTCGCAGAAGTCCAGGGTGCGTCCGGACAGCAGGCAGTAGATCTCATGCTCGGACAGGACGGCCTGGCCTGGAAATTTGTTAAAGAGACAGCAGCCCCGTTTGTGAGGTTCAGACAGGGCATGGGTTATGGCCCTGTCGAACTGTTCGGCAGGACAGTGCCCTTTAAACCCTCTTTCTTCAGCTTCCTCAAGCAGGGCGCAGGTGCGCGGGCTGACGCAATTACAAGGCAGAGCTACAATATAACCATAAAAGGCCTTCCCACAGATTCCAATCAGGACGCAAAAATAAAACCTCATGCCACACATCTCGACCTGCAGTGCGTGGACGGCACCGTGAGCCTGAACAATTATCATTTCCCTGTAAGCAAGACCTTTATCTGGTCTCCCCAGACCTGTAATGACACGGTCCTCAAGATAGACATCGGCAATATAGTGCTTACCAGGTTCTACAGAGGTCCGCAGGGATTTGCCGACTTTCTGGCGGAATTCCAGTCAGGCTCCAGGTCTTTTAATGCGAATGAATTCCCTCAGCAGAGCGGGGAACTGCATAACCTGGGCATCAGGTACATAAAGGTCAACTACAGTTTCAGAGGGGCGCAGGAAGTCCTTAACAAATCAATGGCCCGTCCCGGAGAGATCGTAAGGAGCATCACAGCGTGCTGGGGATCGTAAGACCCGTGCAAGGCTGGAGCTGGGCTGCTTATGGCAAGCACCCCTCCGCAGGTGATTACATCCGGCTCGGCCAGGAATCACCTCTTGCAAAGAGTTTTGCGAACTGGGTTCAAAGAGGTTATGAAGCGCTCGGCACAAAAAAGAATACATCACAGGACGCGGTTGCCTGGCGCTTCTGGGCCAGGGGCGCGGGAAAAGACAATATAGTCTGCGGTGTGGTCAGAGACAGCAGCGACAGGCTCGGCAGACACTATCCACTGCTGTTCATCGGCACGGGCCAGCTCAAAGACTGGGAAAGCAGGTGGGACCTGCTGCCGCAGGCGTTTGACAAGTCCTGGGTACAGATAGAATATGCCTCTGCCCGCATGTCCGGTGATTTGCAGTCCTTCGCAGCTGACATTCAAAACATAAGACCGCCATCTCATGAATGGCCCGTGTTGGAGAAAAGCCGGAAAACCCTTATTGACTCGATGACAGCCTCAGGCAATGAAGACCTGGAAGGCCTGAAGATCAGGGCCTCCGGCCTGTCGGGTAAACAGGAGGGCTTTATCAATCTGGACAACAATTCATTTCAGGACCAGTTCGTACTCATAAACTGCTGGCATATGCTCCTTAAAAATAATTTTAAAAGCGTACCTAATGCAGTATTTATCGGAGGCACATTCAGTCAGTCCTTCATGGCGTTCTTTAACCGGTCGCTGCAGACTGCGGACTTTGTCCACCTGTGGTCCGTGAGCAGTGCAGGTATCAGAGAGAATGGTTCCCTTGTCACAGGGTTACGTGAGAAGCAAGAATAAAAGAAAGCTGAAAAATGCATTTAATCAGCCCGGGGAGAATTGCAGTACTTACTAATATTAGCCACTAAATGAATGAGTAAGCGGAGGTGTGATTTATATGCCGGCACAAAAAGGGAAGCGGAAACGGGACATTGAGAAGGATTATCCCGCAAAGCAGTTTGTAATAAAACTCAGGAGACTTGCGGACTGCATAGAAAAAGGTCAGCGCTTCAGGATACAAATTGCAGGAGAACGGATAGTTGTTCCGCCTGCTGCGCTTATTAACATTGAACATGAGCGCAGTGCTTCGGAGGAAGAGATAGAATTTCAGCTTAAGTGGAAAATTGACCGGTAGTCAGTAATTGGGATCAAACCTGCAGTTCACATTTAACAAATTTTCTAAAATGATTTATGCAGTTTTGACCCCTCTCAAACGAAGATTTAAGAGAGGTTAAATGCCAGTTTCATATACTATAGAAAAGGGATATGCTCATTGCAGGGCAGTTGGCACTTATTCATTCGATGAAACTTACCGTAATTATAAAGCCGCCCTTGATGATCCCCTTTTTCTTCCCGGCTATCATCTATTAATGGATGTATATGATTCAGAGGAAACCAGGTCATCTAAGGAAATGGAATTAATAGCCGAGTTACTGGGTTCACATCCCAGGTTCGGGAAAAAATGTGCATTGCTCGTGAACCCTGATCATACCGTCAGATTTGGATTAGGCCGTATGCTGTCTACGATATCAGAGTTAAAGCAGATTGATATGTCTATATTTTTCAACATCGAAGAAGCAATACTTTACATGATAAGCTGATAAAAATGTCGAATAAGCCGCGGACAAGAGACAGAACACGTGAGCTATGTTAACTTTCCTCTTCCCTCGACCAGCTTTATATAGTACTATCTTTATATATAAGGTATTTCATATTGACGTTGACCGATATTTCTGTTAAGATTCAAGACCTAAGGGTTTTCACTGTTACGGCTTTTAACCTGTAAACTGTTTTTCATATTTAATGGACGCTAAAGAACTCATCAGGGCGGGAAGGTTATCAGAAGCACGTACCCGGTCAATAGAAGAGGTCAAGGCCTCACCTGCTGATGCAGGCAAACGGACCCTCCTGTTTCAGATCCACTGCCTCTGCGGAGAATGGGACAAGGCAGAGCGGGACCTGGATTTAATTGCTGCCATGGACGTAAACAGGGAGGCCGGGGCCCAGGTCTACAGGAACCTCGTAAGCGCGGAAAAGGAGCGGCTTGAGGTCTTCAGAAACGGTCGACGTCCGTCTTTCATGCCCTCTACTCCGCCCTATATTGAAACCTGGTATGCCGCCCGCGAGAAACTCGCCGGAAAGAACATAGAAGAATCCGCAGCACTTTTCAGCCAGATCGATTCAGAGACAGGCCCGGTTTCCGGGACCCTTAACGGGAAAAGCTTCACCGGCATTAAAGACACCGACATAAATGTCTCCCGCTTTCTTGAGGTATTCGCACATGAGCGCTATATATGGGTCCCATTTGAAGCTGTCAGGGAGCTTTCAATCACTCCTCCAAAGACCCTTTTTGATCTCATATGGGCTCCCGCTGTTGTCACGACCTGGAAGGGGCTCACCCTTAACTGCTTCCTTCCCGTGCTTTATGCCGGGTCTTTTCTGAATGAAGATGACCATATAAAACTCGGACGGATAACAGACTGGGAGAACCTCGGCGGCCCCTTTGATAAAGGCATGGGCCAGCATGTTTATGAAATAGGTGAAGATGAAGTCGCCATTCTGGAAATCCGTGAAATCATATTCAATCCCCCGGTTGAGGTGAAAGATGAAAAGAGAGATTAATATAGAGGCGATACTGGCGCCTGTTGCAGGTGATAATCCGGCAGGTGAAGACCTCCGCTATACCCCTGTATATGACAGCATAAAGGAAGCGAGAAGGGAAGATGAGTTCATTGACCCGTCTGTTGCCGAACGTGACATCAAGAGGGCCGAGTGGGACAAGGTCATCCAGTTATGCGTAGACGCTCTTACGAATAAGACCAAGGACATCCAGATAGCTGCATGGCTGACTGAGGCCTTAATAATGACCGAAGGTTTTGAGGGGCTTTACTCCGGACTGAGGATAATCAATGCATTTCTGACCGGATACTGGGAGCATCTGTATCCGGAAATAGAAGACGGGGACCTTGATTTCAGGGCAGGCCCGATTGAATTCATGAATGATAAACTGTCCCTCAGCATAAAGCAGGTGGCTGTCACAGACACAAAGGAAACACCGGGATATTCATGGTATAAATGGCAGGAGGCCCAGACAGTGGGTTATGAGTCAGGCATCCGCAACCAGTACGGTGATGTTGATGAAGGCAAAAAGCAGCGCCGTGATGAGCTGATAACTGAAGGGAAGCTGACTGCCGAGGACTTTGATATTGCCACCCAGCGCACCTCGAAGGCTTATTACAAATCGCTCGCAGAAACCCTGAAGAAGTGCCATGAAGAGTTTCAGACATTCGACAGGACCCTGGATGAAAAATTCGGTACCAACGCCCCCAGGGTCGCTGAAATGAGAGAGGCTGTGGAGGCCTGTGAAATGCTCGCCTCGAGGCTCCTCGACAAGAAAAGAGAGGTCGAACCTGACCCGGCGCCCCTGCCGCAGGCAGAGGAAACCGGTGTCCCGCAGCACGAAGAAACAGAAAGGGGGGAGGAAGAGATGCAGCCATTGCTCCAGACCGGTGACGCAGGGCCGTTGCCGTCAATTCGTATATCTGACAGCGGGTCCGTTGAAAAGACCATGTGGGAAGACTCGCTGAAGAAGCTCAGGGACGGAGGCATAAAGAAGGCCCTGGACCAGCTGTATGCAGCATCATGCAGCATGCCCTCGGTCAGGGAACAGAACCGCTACAGGCTTCTTATGACCAAACTCTGCCTGAGGGCGGAGCGGCCCGACCTTGCAAGACCGATAGTGGAACAGCTGCATGCACTGATCGAAGAGCTGCATCTGGACCGGTGGGAGTCCCCCATGTGGATAGCTGAGGTGCTTGAGGCGCTCTATCAATGCCTGACAGCAGGCACCCCGTCTGATGATGATATGGCGAAGGCCAGAGAGCTCTTCAGAAAGATATGTACACTGGATGTTACAAAGGCGATGATTTATAGGATCTAAAGATGATAGGATCGGTAAATATTAGATAAAGTCTGTTCATAAATTGCTTAACATGTCATTCCCGCAAGCGAAGCGCATCGGGAATCCTGCTGGGAAGAAGATTCCGGACAAGCCGGAATGACAGACAAGCCGGAATGACAGACAAACAGCGTTAATAAACTTAAAACAAGGAGGAATGAATATGGCCGAAAGTTTACAGCATAAGCTTGACAGGGTGAGGTCCCCGAGGGTCCAGATTACCTATGACGTTGAGATCGGCGATGCAATCGAAATGAAAGAGATCCCTTTTGTCGTTGGTGTACTGGCAGACCTGTCAGGGAAGCCGGATGAACCGCTTCCGAAGCTGAAGGACAGGAAATTCGTCGAGATCGACCGCGACAATTTCAACAAGGTGCTGGAAGGCATGAAACCGAGGCTGGCCTATAAAGTAGACAACAAGCTGACAGACGACAATTCAAAGATAGCCGTGGAGCTTCGCTTCAAGTCTCTTGACGATTTTCATCCGGAGAGTGTGGCGCAGCAGATAACCCCGGTGAAAAAGCTGGTGGAAGCCAGAAAGAAGCTGTCTGAACTGCTCAACAAACTGGATGGTAATGACAAACTGGATGAACTCCTCCAGAACGTAATCGCCAGCACGGACAACCTGAAAAAACTCGGCGATGAAGCAGGTGTGAAAAAAGAAGAAGAGAAATAATCAGGATATATAATTTTTCAAGGAGGTTAAAAAATGGCTGAAAAAGAAGGACAAGCCGCGCCGGAGTCAACTCAGGCGGAAGCTAAGGAAGAAAAGGGTCTCCTGGACCAGATCATTGAAGAAGGCCGCATGGCCCGTGAAGAAAGCCAGAAGCAGTGGGCCAGGGACGTTATCGGCCAGTTCGTCAGTGAGATCATGGCCGGAGAAATGACAGTATCAAAGGACACCGAGGCAATGATAAATGCGAGGATCGCCCAGATAGACAAGCTGATATCAAAGCAGCTCAATGAGGTCATGCATAATGAGGAGTTCCAGAAGCTTGAGGCCTCATGGAGGGGGCTGCACTACCTCGTGTCGCAGAGCGAAACAGGGGAGAAGCTCAAACTGAGGATAATGAACGTTTCCAAAAAAGACCTGCTCAAGGACATGGAAAAGGCGAGTGAATTCGACCAGTCGACTCTCTTTAAAAAAATATATGAAGAAGAGTTCGGCATGTTCGGCGGCTCCGCCTACGGAGCGCTCATCGGTGACTATGAATTCAGCAATCACCCGCAGGATTTGTCACTGCTGGAAAAGGTTTCACAGGTGGCTGCTGCTGCCCACGCGCCGTTTATATCTGCTGCAGGCTCTCAGATATTCAATCTTGACAGCTACACCGATCTCGGGGTACCGCGCGACATGGCAAAGATATTCCAGAGTGTTGAATACGCCAAGTGGAAGTCTTTCCGTGAGTCTGAAGATTCAAGATACGTTGCCCTTACCCTGCCCCATATCCTGATGCGCCTTCCCTATGGAAAGGCCAATGTCCCTGTAGAGGCCTTTGATTTTGAGGAGGATGTAGAAGGTACGGTGCATAATAAATACCTGTGGGGAAATGCCGCCTACGCACTGGGTGTGCGCCTGACTGACGCCTTTGCCAAGTACCACTGGTGCGCAGCAATCAGGGGAGTGGAAGGCGGCGGCCTTGTATCAGGGCTGCCTGTTCATACGTTCAAGACGGATGAAGGTGACGTTGCCCTCAAGTGCCCGACAGAAATAGCTATTACAGACAGGAGGGAAAAGGAACTCGCCGACCTCGGCTTTGTCCCGCTCGTTCACTGCAAGGGGACCGATTACGCGGCCTTTTTCAGCACACAGACAGCCAACAAGCCCAAGCTTTACGATACGCCTTCAGCAAGCGCCAACGCCAAGCTGTCGTCACAGCTGCAGTATATCCTTGCGGTCTCCAGGTTCGCCCATTATCTGAAGTCCATGATGAGGGACAAGATCGGGAGCTTCATGAGCAGAAAGAACGCAGAGGATTTCCTGAACCGCTGGATTGCCAACTATGTACTGCTTGACGATAACGCAGGTCAGGAATTGAAGGCCAAATACCCTCTGCGTGAAGCAAGGGTTGACGTGACTGAGGTCCCCGGCAAGCCGGGCGTATACAGGGCAGTGGCATTTCTCAAGCCGCACTATCAGCTTGATGAACTGACCATCTCACTCAGACTGGTCTCAGAACTGCCGCCGCCGGCCAAGGGATGATGAACTGCCCTCTATCAGGGCTGTGAGGCATTAAAAAGCTGCAAACGTCATTCCCGTGAAAACGGGAATCCAGAAAGCAAACGGACTGGATTCCAGGCCGGAGTCGGGAATAACAGACAGGGGTATAGAGAGTCACATTTAGTATTGGGGTCGGTATTACTTAGAGACCCGTGAACAATTAAAAAGAAAGGGAGGTAACAAGTTATGCCAGCTGATAATTTTTTAAAAATTGACGGCATAAACGGGGAAAGCACTGATGACAAACACAAGGACTGGATTGAAGTGCTTTCATTTAGCAGCGGGGTGTCCCAGATGGCTTCAGGGTCTGCAAGCACATCAGGCGGAGGTACAGTAGCAAGGGCGGATTTCCAGGATTTCTCCATTGTGAAGACACTGGATTCCGCATCACCTATTATTGCACTGGCATGTGCTGAAGGAAGGCATATAAAGGAAGTCAAGATTGAGCTGTGCCGTTCCGGCGGAGACAAGCTGAAGTATATGGAATACAAGATGGGCAATTGCATCATCAGTTCCGTATCAGTAGGCGGAGGCGGGGGTGGTGAGGCTACAGAGTCCATTACCTTCAACTACGGTAAGATCGAATGGAATTACATCAAGCAGAAGCGGGCTGACGGCAGCGGCGGTGGAAATGTTGCAAGCGGCTGGGACCTTGAGAAAAATAAAAAGGTATAATGCCCCGGCTGGATAAGCAGGACCAGCAGAACATTCAGGCATCCGTACTGGACAGGCTCATTGATAATGAACCGGAGGTATCATATGAGCCTGTCCAGAATCGCGTATACAGCGTTTCACAGATCAGGGCCTCTGTTGTCAGAGACCTTGAGAACCTGTTAAATACGAGAAGGAACATACTGCCCCTCCCGGTTGAATACAGGGAACTCAACAGCTCCCTGTTCGTTTACGGTCTCAGTGACTTTACGTCAAAAGACCCGAGGAGCCCCTCTGTAAAACAGCAGCTGCGCAACGACATTGAAAAAACCATCGCACGCTTTGAGCCGCGCCTGAAAAACGTGACAGTGCATACCGAGGCCTCTGACAAGACCGAGAGGAACATCCGCTTCAGGATAACCGGCCTGCTCTTTGCAGACCCGGTGACCGAACCGGTGGCGTTTGATACGTATTTTGATATTAACCGTGGGGAGTATGTGATTACAAAATAGGGTTCTTGCCGGCAATTTGAATGGTAACAATATGACCCCCCTTTAATTCCCCCCTTAGTAAGGGGGGACACAGAGGGGTTATTATCATAAACAATATATGGACGACAAACTCTTAAACTACTACGAACAGGAACTGACCTTTATCCGAGAGATGGGGGCCGAGTTCGCAAAGAAGTATCCCAAGATCGCCGGCCGGCTGCAGCTCGAACCGGACAAGTGCGAAGACCCGTTTACTGAACGTATTATAGAGGCCTTTGCCCTGATCAGCGGACGCATACATAAAAAGATCGATGATGATTTCCCCGAAATATCCGAGTCGCTGCTCAATGTCATCTACCCACACTATAATAACCCGATACCATCCATGTCGGTCGTAAGGTTCAATCCGATAAAGCAGAACATCCCCCCGTCCGGATACACCATAGAAAAAAATACCATGCTCTATTCAAAGCCTGTGGGAGGGACCCCGTGTCAGTTTACCACATGCTATCCGGTCACTCTCTGGCCGGTGGACGTAACATCAGCAGGTCTTCAGGACCCGAAAAAACCTGTTAAAGACGCCCGGCAGGCCCTCGTTCTGCAGCTTGCGACATTCAATGGCATGGACTTCTCACAACCGGGCTGTGACAGTCTGCGTTTCTTCCTCAACGGCCCTCACCAGCATGTATTTCATCTCTATGAGCTCTTATTCAATAACGTCTGTCATATTGAGTGTGAGTTCAAGAACAAAAAAGGTCAAAGGGAAGTCCTGCAATTGTCGCCGGCAGACATAAGGCCTGCAGGTTTTGCTCCTGATGAAGGCATGCTCCCCTATTCCGAAAGGTCTTTCCCCGGATATCTGCTGCTCTTTGAATATTTCTGTTTCCCGGAGAAATTCCTTTTCTTTGATTTATTCGGCCTGGACAGGATCAGAAAGTCTGCTGCAGGCAACACCGTTGATATAATTATTTACCTGAACAAGATACCGAAGTCCAACCTTGTAATCAATGAAGACACTTTTTGCATCAATGCCTCGCCTGTTGTCAATCTCTTTAAGCGGACCTCGGAGCCGGTGCGCGTCGAACACCTGCGGACCAATTATCATGTTATACCTGACCTCAGGAGGCGCCACGCAACTGAAATCTACAGTATAGACCGGGTCTCAGCTTCGTCCTCTTCAACTCCCGGACGTGACGTAGAGTTTAAGCCCCTGTATTCATTGAGGCACCACCTGGACGAGGAATACAGCCGGGGCCGCAGCGCCTTCTGGCATATGCACCGTGTTCCTTCAGGCCGAAAAGGGGACGACGGGACAGAGGTCTACCTTTCTTTCGCGGACCTGGACTTCCGCGCAGTTGATCCGGAGGCAGAGATTCTGACAATCCACCTCACGTGCTCCAATCGCGACCTTCCCTCGCGTCTCCCGTTTGGAAACCAGGGGGGTGATTTTGATATGGAAATCGCAGCGCCTGTTGCCTCTGTCACATGTCTGATGAAACCGACCCGCACACGCAGGCCGTCCCTTGGCGGGGCACTGCAGTGGCGTCTGATATCACACCTGTCTCTAAATTATCTGTCTGTTGTTCAGGGCGGAGAAGAGGCGCTCAGGGAAATACTCAGGCTCTACGATTTTGACAACTCTCCTTCCACGAGGCAGCAGATAAACGGGATAGTCTCTCTGAAATCAGAGCGGGCCACAAGAAGGATAGGCCCGTCTTTCTGCCGCGGGGTGCGTGTGACAATTGAATTTGACGAAGACAAGTACGTGGGTGCGGGACATTACCTGTTTGCCTGCGTGCTCGAAAATTTTTTGGGCCAGTATGTGTCAGTAAATTCTTTTTCACAGCTCGCCTTAAAAACAGTGCAACAGAAAGAGGTGCTTAAAGAGTGGCCACCGAGAAGCGGCAGGCAGATACTGCTTTAAAAGACCGGCTGTTTGATGAGTTCTACAGGTTTTCCTTTTTTAAGGCAGTAGGACTGCTGGAACATCTTTCACCTGACAAAAAACCCCTGGGAAAGACCCTTGAGCCCGGAGAAGAAGCAGTGCGTTTTTCATCAAAACCCGGCCTTACATTTCCTGCCAGCGATATCTCAAAGATCGAACAGACAGACAGCAGAAGACCGGTCGATATGGAAGTAACGTTCATGGGGCTTGTCGGCCCTTCAGGGGTACTTCCACATTGTTACAACGAACAGGTCATTGAAAGACTGATGCGGAAAGACCGCGGGCTGATGGCCTTCTACGATATGTTCCACCACCGCCTCATATCCCTTTTCTATCTGGCGTGGAAGAAATACCGGCTTACTGAAAACTACCTGCCGGACGCGCAGGACCGGATATCATCACACATTCTTTGTCTCTCAGGACTGGGCACGCCGGGGCTCCTCCGGGCAGGACTCCATGACAGACCGCTTTTTCATTTCTTCAGCGGCCTGCTTTCAAAGGCCTCACCCTCAGCCTGTTCAATAGAAGCGGTGATAGCTTTTGTCTCAGGGACTTCAGTACATGTCGAGCAGTTTATAGAACAGCTGCTCCCCATAAGCCCGGAAGACCGGACCAGGATAGGCATGGCAAACGGGAGTCTCGGTGTTGATGCAGTATGCGGAAGCCATACGCTGGATGTCCAGTCAAAGTTCCGGCTGGTCTTAGGCCCTGTAACATATGACAACTATCTCCGTCTTCTGCCCGGCGGGGAAATGCTCCGCAATATATTTTCAATGGTAAAGACCATCGCCGGTATAGAGTATGAATTTGATGTGAGGATAGTCCTTGCCCGGACAGAAGTGCCTGCATGCACTCTGGGGACAGGACACCCGATGCTTGGAGAAACGACCTGGGTCCATAGTCCGGGGTTTACCTATCAGTCAGAGCCGTTCGCGATATTTCAGGAAGCGGATGCGTGAAAGGCCGTCATTGCAGGCGTCTGCAAAGCCGTCATTCCCGCTTGTCGGGAATCAGATCGGAGAACTTAATAAACTCAAAAAAGATTCCGGACAAGCCGGAATGACAGACAAAAGCGACTAATTTAATATCGCCATAAAGGAGACACAAATGCCTAAAACAAACATCAAATCCCTCATAGGAAAGCTCAACGAGACCTGCCGCAAGGCACTGGAATCAGCTGCAGGCCTGTGCCTTTCCCAGACGCATTATGAAGTGGACATCGAACACTTCCTGATTAAACTCCTTGAGATGACGGACACTGATATCCAGAAGGTCCTGAGGCATTTTGAGATCAATGAAACGCGTCTGGTCAATGACCTCACCAGGGCAATGGAAGGGTTCAAGACCGGAAATGCCAGGACACCCGCACTCTCTCCGCGTATTCCGAAAATGGTCGAGGATGCGTGGCTTGTCGCCTCCATCGAATATCAGATGACTCTTGTGCGCTCCGGGCATATTGTCCTTTCTCTCATGAGTAATGATGAAATGGCGCGCATGCTGATTTTGAGCTCGGCAGAGTTCAAAAAGATCTCTGTTGAGACCTTAACGCAGAGCCTGAGTGATATAATCACCGGTTCCCGCGAAGACGCAGAGACTATCCCGGTTGGGGCGACCCCGGGTAAAGGAGCCCCGGGCATGCCTCCGAAAGGCACCAAGGCGCTGGACCAGTTTACGATTAACCTTACTGACAGGGCAAAAAAAGGTGAGATAGACCCCGTGCTCGGAAGGGACTTTGAAATCAGGCAGATGGTCGACATCCTTATCCGCAGAAGACAGAACAACCCGATATTGACCGGTGAGGCAGGCGTTGGAAAAACAGCGGTCGTAGAAGGGTTCGCACTCAGAATAGCAGAGGGTGATGTCCCTCCTCCACTAAGAAACGTAGAGATCAGGACACTCGACCTCGGGCTCCTTCAGGCAGGGGCCGGGATAAAGGGCGAATTCGAGAACCGTCTTAAATCCGTCATCGATGAGGTCAAGGCGTCCCCGGTGCCGATCATTTTATTTATTGATGAAGCACATACGCTTATAGGCGCAGGAGGCGCGGCTGGTTCGGGTGATGCGGCCAACCTTCTGAAACCTGCTCTTGCGCGCGGTGAACTGCGCACGATCGCTGCTACGACGTGGTCTGAGTATAAAAAATACTTCGAGAAAGACGCGGCCCTGGCCCGCAGGTTCCAATTGGTCCAGGTCGAAGAGCCTGATGAGGAAAAGGCGATGGTCATGATGCGCGCCATCGCGCCTTTCCTT
>QZIL01000049.1 GCA_003599025.1 Nitrospiraceae bacterium
TTGAGGTCAAGGCAGGTTCTTCGACCACTGCGGATGTGACGTTCAAAAAGACTGTGACCCCTGCATTTCTCAGCAGGGTGGAGGAAGCAGGATAAAAAATCATTGTTCCGCCGTTCCATTTTTATTCGTGGAACGGTGGAACAGCCACATAACCTGAATGGTGCTGTATGAAAATAAGATTTCCCGGCTCTGTCTTGCTGTTATCATTTCTGGTCTTCGCCTGTACAGAAGAGAGACCTTATAAGCCTCTTCCCGCAGAACTTACCCGCGATCATGCATGCAGCGTCTGCGGTATGATTATCGTAGACTTCCCCGGGGCCAAGGGCCAGATACATTATAAAAACGGAAAGATTGACCGCTTTTGCAGCACTCTGGACCTGTTTGTTTTTTATAATCAGCCGGACAGGCCTGCGAACATAGCAGCAATATTTGTTAATGATATGGGAAAGGCAGACCCCAACCATCTGCATACTTACTGGACAGACGCGCAAAAGGCCTTTTATGTCTATGGCGGGGATGTCATGGGGCCCATGGGAGAGGCCCTTGTCCCCTTTTCAGAGAAAGAAGCAGCCGGAAGATACATTAAGGAACATGGCGGGAGAATCGTGTCATTTGGTGAGGTAACAATGGAAATGCTGAGACCTGATGTCCACGATCATTGAAGCGAAAAGAGAGGCAGTGATGGCCACAGATTATATTTATTTATCTGTAGGGTGAACGGTAAAAAGTTAGTCAAGTTTTTATATCTCTGTGATAATCTGCGTTAATCTGTTGATGTTTTTTAAAGATTGAGCAGATGGCAGCTTTTTCAGTAAAGGGAGGTGCGGGATGAAAATATTTATGACTTTAATGACAGCAGTAGGATTGATTTTTATCGGCCATGCTGCAGCGGAAGAAAAGCTGCAGTCCATTGCCGTAGCGCTTGCCGACTATCTCACAGCCGGAAGGGCAGTTGTTGCCGACAACCAGCTGCTCATCAATGACCCTTCAAAGGGGGACAAGGGGTTTACCCCGGAGGCATATGAAGAGCAGGTAAATGTGGAATTCAGGAAGAGGGCAGGTATTGATATAAAGTCTTTAAGCCCGGCCGATGATTTCGGCAGGTCGATAATTGCTATCCATGACTCTGCCAGAGAGGTCGTCGCCGAGGCCCAGCCTCAGATCAATGAACCCGGCAAAGAATTCAAGGGATTTATCCCTGCAGTCTTCGGCAAGAAGGTGGGTGACAGGTTTTACAGGAAATCCGGGATTACAGTTAAACAGACGAGTCTCAAATTCAGGGGGGAATATAACAAGCCGGATGATTTTGAGGCGGAGGTGCTAAGAAAATTAGAGAGTTCGGGAAAGGGTAACACATACTATGAAGAGACCAGGTTCGGGGAATTGCGGGTACTCAGATATGTGGTCCCGCTTTATATTGAACAATCATGTCTGCCCTGTCATGGAGACCCTGCAGGAGAAATGGACATAACCGGAAAGAAAAAAGAAGGATATAAAGAGGGAGACATGAGAGGCGCTATAAGCGTAATAGCCCCGATAAAGTGCGTATTGGACAGTAACTGAACAATTTAATTCGCAATGGCCCGGACTTGTCGGAATGGACGGACTGTCCCGGGGCCGGGTATGAAAGATATCAGTGAATGGGTAATTACAGGGGGATAATAATACTGGTGTGTATACTGTCAGTCCTTTCACTGGCACTGACTGTTTACGAGTGGCAGGCAGGCAGCAATGACGGCCATGAAAAGGCAGTGGTTTTCCAGAAAATTGCCTGCGGTTTCGGCATGGGCTTATCTGTAAATCCGAAATGGGGTTTTGTAACTTTTGATCCGCGTATTGATAATGTGGATGAGACTGTGCTTTTTCCTGTGCCCGGCGGGTACAGTTATTCTCCGGATATGGGGATGACAGCGGCCGGTCCAGTGAAGTAACTGTTGAGTCAAATTTATAATGCACAATGGAGAGAGTAAAATGAACAGAAGAACTGTGCTGAAATATCTTGCGGCCGGCTTTGCATGTCTGCTATGGCCGACAGGCAGCAGGTCAGCTGCGGACAAAACAGCAATTGAACATCCTTTTAAAGAACCGCCGGAGTATACGAAGCACGTACGGTGCGACAACTGCGGCATGGACAGGAACAAATGGGCACGCACAAGGTATTCATTCGACAGTCCCCATGGAGAATTTCATACGTGTTCCATCCATTGCCTGGCTGTATTAAGTATAAAGTTGAAGACGGTCCCCCGGAACGTAAAGGCCGCTGAATACTTCCACCCTGAAAACATGCTCGATGCTGAGAAGGCCTTGTATGTAATCGGTTCCAGTGCCCCCGGCACCATGACAATGTCGAGCAAGATAGCCTTTTCATCCAGAGAGGAGGCTGAAGCCTATTCACGGGAACAGGGAGGCAGAACAGCCGGGTTCGACGGGGCCATGAATGCGGCCATGAATGAAATAAATCGTCACATGAAATCTCATTGAATAACGGGACACAAGAGATCCATTGATACATCTCAATATTTTTTATGCGGCGGCAGGGAATATTGCAAGGCATAATCTGAAGAGTATGATTGTTGTGCTTTGTCTTTCGGCCATTCTTGTGCCGTTCATTTCAGCCCTGTCCATTTCTGAAGGGACCAAAAAGCAGTCCATGATATCTGTTGAACAGGGTGCGGATATCTACCTCACAATGGACATGTACGGAAGAAACGGGATGATCCCCGCGGCATTAAGCGGAGAAATCGAAAAAATTGACGGGGTAACAGAGGCGGTCCCGAGGGTCATAGGGAGAATTTATGTTGAGGGCCGTCTGGCAGTCCTGCTCGGCCTGCCTGAAAAGAGGTTTGCCTCTGCAGCCGGATTTATTGATGGACCCCCTCCTGTCCGTGACGGGATCGTTATCGGGAAAGGGCTTGCAGAAAGTCTCGGTCTCAGGACAGGGAGCGATCTCAGTATCGGCGTACGTATATTTGCCATTCTTGAACACGTCCCTTACATACAAAAGAAGGTGTATACTGTGTCAGGTATTTTTGATGCTGAATCATCCATTTGGACTTCCAGCCTCATACTGATGGACATTGAAGAGGCCATAGCCATGTTTGAGATGGAGGGGTTTGTGAGTGACATAGCTGTGTATGTGCAACCGGGACATACACAGCAGGTCGTGGAATCAATCCAGAAGATGAACTCATTTTTCAGGGTGCAGACAAAGGGCACTGCAATGACATATATGGAAAGGGGCTTTAATACAAAAAACGGTGTTTTTGCCTCTCTGTATACTTTAGCCTTTGCAGTGGCCATCCCTCTGGTCCTGATGCTGTCAGGTTTCGGGCTGTCTGAAAGGAGAAAGGAAGTGGGAATATTAAAGGCCACGGGCTGGCACACACATGAAGTGCTTGAGATGGTCTTTTATGAAAATCTGGTCCTTTCGCTGATTGCAGCCTCATTCTCTTATGTTCTCTCCTTTATATGGGTCAGGTTGTTAAATGGTGCATTTATTTCGCGGATATTCATTCCCGGGATTGAGAGTATGTCTTCGTTTCCTGTGCCTGCGGAATTTTCCGGGATGCAGTTGTTCCTTTCTTTTTTCGTGTCACTTGTCCTCACAATGAGCGGCAGCATTTATCCTGCGTGGCGGACGGCCGTTATTCCCCCTGCAGAGGCTGTTAGATGAACAACTCAGAGGACAGAGCCCAGAGCCCAGAGCACAGAACACAGAGCACAGAACACAGAATAAAGACGGAAGAACATATAACGCAGAGTCATGCGTTGATCCGTTGTGACGGCATATGGAAAATTTACAATGAGGGAAAACCCAATGAAGTCCGGGCGCTCAGTGAGGTGTCCCTCTCTGTCGAAAGGGGGAAGTTTGTGGCAATTCATGGCCCATCGGGGTCAGGCAAGACCACGTTCATAAGCATAATAGGGAGCCTTGAAAGGCCGAGCCGTGGGACTATAACCATTGACGGAAAGAATATTGCGGGTTTCTCTGATGCCGCGCTTTCGTCTTTAAGGAGGAGACGCATCGGATTTGTCTTTCAGGATTATAATCTCATCCCCGGACTTTGCGCCTGGGAAAATGTGTCTGTCCCGCTCATCCCTGAAGGAATCGCTAAAAAACAGAGGAAGGAGAGGGCTGCAGGACTTCTGAAGACATTCGGACTTGACGGAAGAGCAGAGCATCCGCCTGAGGAGATGAGCGGCGGTGAGCGCCAGAGGGTCGCGATTGCACGGGCGCTGGTGAATGGGCCGGACATACTCATCCTGGACGAGCCGACTTCCAATATAGATAAAGAAAGCGTGTCCGGACTTACGGACATCCTCAACAGCCTGAAGGCAGAGGGCAGGACTATTATTGTTTCTACCCATCAGGAAACTCTGTCCGGAAATGCGGATGTGGTCTACGAACTGACAAAGGGGCGCATAACCGGCCATAAAGATTATAATGGACCAAATTTATAATGATCCTGAATACATATACAATACTATTTCTGTTCACAGCAGCAGTTACCGGTGTACTCGCTCTTTTGCTTGCCTTTTTTTCCTTCAGGATATTTTACGCAAGCAGCAGGGGCCTTGCCCCTGAGGAAAGGACAGACCTGGAAAACAGGTCTTATCTCCTGCTGTATATTGCGACAGTCATACTATGGGTGAAGCTGCTTTCATGGCCGTTGTTCTATTTTACCCTCCATAGCTACGTTCCTTACATACATGGTGCTATGTGTATATTTGGAGTTACACAGGCCCGGCTCTACAGCGGAAGCACTGCACAGATCATCAAGCCGGCAGTATTTTTTTTGGCAGGGGCATGGCTGCTGTTAAGCGGGTTCGACAGACGCGCTGAGACATCCCCCCTGTTCAGAAGGATAATCCTTTTTCTGGGAGTCCTGAGCCTTGTTGTGCTGGCTGACAGTGTCCATGATTTTATGTGCCTGACATCTTTTGATGTCACCTCGGACGTGTCGTGCTGCACGACTTTTTTTGATCTTCCTGACAGGGCTACTGCTTCACTTTCTGTATCGCTGATAGGCCACAATTATGAAAAATACCTGCTGCCGCTTTATTATCTGTCCAATATTATGATGATCGCCTTTTTAACAGGAGCGCGTTTGAAGTTTGTATCAGCAAAAAATCAGGACTGTTCTGTAATGCTCCTGCTCATCTCAGGGGCGATGCTGTCCCTTGTAAACGCTGCTGTTACGGTAATTGCTCTCTTTGAGGTCATTGCACCGGTTGTTATGGAGCTGCCTTATCATCGCTGCATATATTGCATGTGGCAATATGCACCCGGCACTGTTTTAATGACAGGGTCCTTTGTACTCGGGACGTTTTCTGCGGGCTGGGCCTTATTGATATATTTGCTCGGCAGGCACGAAGAAACATCAGGGCGGCTTTCAGTCTGGCTGATGAATCTCTATCTTTCTGCTATCGCATGTCTTGGCGCATCACTGGTTATGGCAATAATTTATATGATAATAAAAAGGGGGCACTCATAATGTTCTCTTTTTTACGTGGCAGACGGGACGCTGTTTGTCAGTCCGGCGAAGGACCCGCCCCGGATCCTTTTATCTGCCCGACTGCCTTTGTCAGTTCATCCTCACAATAGGAATATGCCAGGTTTGCAGTAAAAACAAAAGGTATCCCCTGAATCAGCTTCAATCTTTCCATCTGCTCATCAATGCTGCTGCCTTCTATCGTTACAATTATCTGCCCATGAGGATCAAAGAAATGCACTTCGCATAAATCGACTGCTTTAATCCTGTCCATGACTTCCTGCATGTGCTCCGGTTTTGTTTTAACGACTATGCTCGATACGTTCATGGTGCTGTTCCCTTTCTCTGTTTATTCTGCGTTCACACCTTCATTCAGGAGGTTAAGCAGATTAGACCTGTAACGTCCCTGCTTGTCCCTGAACTCGCCCTTGAAGATGTTTTCAACAGCTGGTGTAAGAGCGGTCTGGACAACATGACACTGCAGACAGTTGAATCTGGAGCCGTCGAGTTTGCCTCTCAGATACTCACCGGTGGTAAGGTTTATAAGATGGGATGAGGGAATAGGGGTAGCGCCGCTGAATACCGCTTCTTCAGGCATATGGCACCCCATGCAGATATTGTCCCGCTCCAGAGGCAGCATGCCGGTAATGTCGTGCGCGATCAACGGAGGACTGTTTTCAAAGGACCTTTCGAATTTTGTACTCTCACCGGGTTCCTTTGTGGTGGTTTCACCATGGACCGGGGTTATGTTGTCCTCAGTGTAGAGAGTTTCATGCCTGAGACCGAGCTCCTCCTCTGTATAGATTTTATCCCCTTTTTCTGCCGTGGCCATTGTAGCGGTTTTGGTCTGTGCACAAGAAACAAATAATCCTAGAGAAACAGCGGCTGACAATACAGCTGGAAACCATTTAAATCTCTTACCGTTCATAAGTTGACCCTCCTTTTTCTATTAATATGGTTGTAGGAAGAATGTAGTAAGTAGCAGGTAGTAAGGGATAAAACATGGAACAACCCTGTCTACCGTGCAATTTAATTTCATAATTTCCTTTCCATGACTACTATCTACTGCCTACTGACTGCTTTTTCGCATATATATTACTGAAATTAACGGCGTCATCATCACATGCCTCTACGCATCTTCCGCAATTAATGCATTCTCCGGAAAGTACTGCACCGCTCTGACTGCCTACCATGTGGAGGACCTGCTTTTCCGGGCAGATCTCAATACACTTCATGCACATAGTGCATTTGTCCCTGTCATAGCCGATCCTCAGAAATCCGTACCGTCCGGCGAGTGAATAAAAACCGCCGAGGGGGCATACATGACCGCAGAAGCCGTTCTTTACTGCGAAAAGGTCGAATAAAAACACAACGAGGACAAATGCCCATCCAAATCCGAAACCATATATAATGCCCCTGTGGAGCATTCCAATCGGGCTTATCCATTCAAAGGCCGCAACCCCCAGTGTTACTGATAATGTGATGGACAATCCCGCCACCCAGTAACGCATGCTTCTGCTGATGTCCCATGATTTCCAGGATGAATCGAGACGGAAATGATTCCGGAGACTACGGGCCGTATCTGTTACCATATTGACCGGGCATACCCAGCCGCAAAATACCCTGCCGCCAAGAACAGCATAAAAAAGAAAAATTATCAGCGCCCCTGTCAGCGCATCTTTTGCGATTGCGGTGCCTGCTGAAAAGCTTTGTGCTACAGCAAAGGGATCAGACAACGGGAGAGTGTCAAGCACCTTTGCAGAACTCAGGTTGCCCCTCAGGATTTTCCAGCCGTAGGCATTCCCCGCGAAGAACAGGAAAAGCACCGCTATTTGTGTCATTCTTCTTGATATGAGATATTTATATTTTCTCATGTCCATGGCATGTTGTAGGGGCGTATTGCAATACGCCCCTACGAATTCATCAAAACACCTCTTCATTTAAATAATCGACGGCCTTTTTATCACTCCTCGGTGTCTCGGTAATGACTTTTTCCGGAACGTCCTTCAATCGCTCTTCATCCCGTTCCTCCCACCCCTTCACATAACGCTCGCTTGCTTCTCCCATGGCCAGCGCCACTGGCAATACGAATATGGATGCCTTCTTTGTAACACAAGCCTTTTCACATATGCCGCAGCCGGTACATGCATTGCTGTGGACTACAGGTGCGAGCATGGCGTGTTTGCCGGTGCGGACGTTTCTAGTGTGTTCAACAGTTATGGCACTGTCAATCAAGGGACAGGCGCGGTAGCAGGCGTCGCACTGAATACCTGAGTAGGCAATGCATGTTTCCCTGTCTATTACCGCAAGCCCCATTCTCGCAAGACTGATATTGAATATCAGCTCTCCGTCTTTATCTTTATCGCTTACCAGGGCCTTGTCAAGGGACCCTGTCGGACATGCCGGCACGCACGGGATGTCTTTACACATACGGCAGGGGGTTGTCCTCGGAATGTAAAACGGGGTGCCGATGGGCCTGCCGTCACCCGGCTGGCTGAGTTTCAGTGAATCATAGGGACAAGCCTCAACACACATTCCGCATTTTATACAGGAAGCTATGAACTGTTTTTCAGGGACTGCTCCCGGCGGTCTTAATATCAGAGGCGCTGACCTGCCTTCTTCAATAAATCCGGCCCAGACCAGTCCGCCAGCTGTGGCCAGCCCCAGGCTCTTGATCGTCTTTAATAGAAAATCTCTTCTTTCCGGCATCATGCTTGTCCTGTCCGTAGGGGCGGGTTTCAAACCCGCCCCTACATTCTCACGCCTTATATAGCTTCACAGCGCATTTTTTAAAATCCGTCTCCTTTGATAGTGGACAGGTTGCGTCAAGGGTGACTTTGTTAATAAGAACACGCTCGTCAAACCAGGGAACGAAGATCATTCCCCTTGGAGGATTGTTCCTCCCCCTCGTGTCCACCCTTGCCTTTACTTTGCCCCGCCTTGATTCTATCCATATAAGCTGGTTGTCCCTGAATCCGTTTGAAGATGCATCATTTGGGTGCATAAAACAGAGGGCCTCAGGAGCGGCGCGATATAATTCCGGAACGCGCATGGTCATTGTTCCACTGTGCCAGTGTTCAAGGACCCTTCCGGTGCTGAGCCAGAACGGGTACTCTGCATTTGGCACCTCGGCAGGCTCGGCGTAGTGCCTGAGGAATATCTTTGCCTTATTGGGCAGACTGACTTTCTCACTCCCTTTGGGTCCGAAGAGGTCCCCCTTCGGGATTTCTTTAAGGGCCTTGCCGTAAAAGGCGAACTTGCCGTTATTGCTTTTTCTGGCGTAGGGATCGTAATCTGCGTTGAATCTCCAGGCAGTTTCCTTTCCATCTACTACCGGCCATTTCAGACCCCTGACTTTATGGTATGTGTCAAAGTCCGCCAGGTCATGTCCGTTGCCTATGCCGAATTTTCTGTATTCCTCCCAGAGGTACTTTTGAATGAAAAAGCCGTAGCCCTTGAATCCTTCAACGTCTCTCTTGTCGCCCCCGGCTTCCGAATTCATAAACCCTGTTCCAACAGGGTCTGGCCAGGCAAAGGACTTTGCCTCTTTATTTGCATACAGGACATCAAACAGTGTATCTGTGTCTTTGTAACCCATTGCCCTTGCTTTGTCCATTACATCAGGGAGTGTCACTTCGTTATCGATCTTATGGGACTTCCAGACTTCCGCCAATGTAAATCTCTTTGAGAACTCGACAGTCTGCCATGTATCGGACATCGCATTTCCGACCGGGGTGACCTGCTGCCTCCAGTGCTGTGTCCTGCGTTCGGCATTGCCGTATGCGCCCCATTTTTCAAAGATCATTGCTGTGGGAAGGATCAGGTCAGCTACTTTAGCGGAAATGCCTGGATATACCTCGGACACTACGATGAAATTGTCCATTTCCCTGGCAGCATTGATCCAGTGGTTCATATTGGCCGTATTCTGCCAGGGGTTGTTCACCTGTACCCAGGTCCATTTGACCTTGCCGTCCTCCAGGTCTCTCATGATTTTCGTGTAGTGTGAACCTGCCACTGGATTGAGGGTTCCTTCAGGCAGTTTCCAGAGTTTTTCCGATATTTCCCTGTGCTTGGGGTTATCAACTACCATGTCAGAAGGCAGTCTGTGAGCGAATGTACCCACTTCCCTCGCCGTACCACAGGCGCTCGGCTGGCCGGTCAGGCTGAAGGGACTGTTGCCAGGCTCGGCGATTTTTCCGAGGAGCAGATGCACCGTGTATATCTGCTCATTGACCCAGGAACCCCTGACATGCTGGTTAAAACCCATGGTCCAGAAGCTTGATACCTTCCTGTCCTTTGCAGCATAGTAATCAACAAGCTTGACGAGCTTCTCTTTAAAACCTGAAAGAGACTCATCAGGGTCGCCTTTGGCAAGAGAGGCCACAAAATCGAGTGTATACGGCTCAAGACCCTTTTTAAAATCTTCAAAACTTATGGCCCAGTGTTTGACAGGTGTTTTCGCGTTTTTCATTTCGAGCGTTGAGCCTGCCTTTATTCCGAGAGAACTCCATGCCTGTGCTTCATCTTCTGTGACTGTCTTTGATGCTTCACGTGATGCAGTATCCAGTTCGCTGGCTCTGTATTTGGAATGATTGATTTCCGGCCTCATTCCATATCCGATGTCTATCGGTCCTGTAGCGAATACACAATATTTATCAACGAAATCCTGGTCGATAGACTCAGGCCGGTTGTATACGATTTCTCTGGCTATATAATTAAGGAGGGCAAGGTCGGAATTGGGTTTTATTACGATTTCCATGTCCGCAATATTTGAGCACCTGTTGGAGAAGGTGGTGATGTTTATGAGTTTTACCCAGTCAGGTCTGCTCAGTTTTCTGTCTGTGACCTTTGACCACAGTACAGGATGCATCTCTGACATATTGGCACCCCAGAGTACTATTGAATCGGCATGATGCATGTCGTCGTAGTTGCCTGCAGGTTCGTCAATGCCGAATGTCTGGATAAAACCTACAACAGCACTTGCCATACAGTGACGGGCATTAGGGTCTATGTTGTTGCTTCTGAATCCCCCCTTGATCAGTTTGACAGCTGCAACTCCCTCCATGATTGTATACTGTCCGGACCCGAAGATCGAAACACCCGTGGGGCCCAGTTCATTGTAATACTTCTTGAACTGACTGGACATTACATCAAAGGCTTTTTCCCAGGTAACGGGTTTAAATTTACCTTTTTTATCAAATTCTCCAGCTTCATTAACGCGTAGTAAAGGATCGGTCAGTCTGTCTGCGCCGTACATGATCTTTGCATTGAAGTATCCCTTTATACAGTTCAGTCCCATATTAACAGGTGCGAGCGGGTCGCCCTTGACAGCGACTATCATATCGTTCCTGGTTGCAACCATAATGCCGCATCCGGTCCCGCAGAACCTGCAGACACACTTGTCCCATCGCCAGCCGACCTCTGTTTCTTTTACGACTGCCATTAATTCATCCGGTACAGCCATGCCTATTGCGGTTGCAGCACTGACTGCTGCCGTGGTCTTCAGAAAGTCCCGTCTTGTAACCTTCATATCAGGCCTCCTTTTAATAAAATCATCGATTTGTATCTGATAATGGTAAATTTATATCAGAGATCGCCAATGCAACCTCCTGAAATCATATGAATAACTTGCCTGTCATTTTGAGCTGAATGAGTAACTAAGTAATTTAATATCACAATATCGATTCATTTGCAATCAGTTAATAGATATATAAAAAAATAACAGGTTTTTGGGTAAATGTGATGTTAATGATTGTAAAGAAACAGTAAATTATGGTCCTTGCGCTATTACTGTCTCCAGGTGTATTGACATAGTCTTATCGATTAATTACGCTATGTTAGTGAAAAGATCCAATGCAGACATACTGGACGATCTCCGCGTATTGCCGTGCCTGTCGGGTTTAAAAAAGGATGAACTGTCTTCAATAGGGGGGCAGGCACATATCAGGTCCTTTGTAAAAAATGAAATCCTCTTCAGAGAGTCAGAACAGGCCGATTTTTTGTTTGTGGTAAAAAAAGGGCAGGTAAAACTGTTTAAAACCTCTTCTGAGGGGAGAGAACTGTCGATCAAGATAATGGGGCGGCATGAATATTTTTGCTGCGCACCCCTCTATCATGACGGTAAATATCCAGTAAGCGCCTCTGCAAAAGAAAATTCTTCGGTCGTAGTCATACCATCAAAAGAGTTCAAGGATGTAATTGGTTTCAGTACAAATGAAATAGGATTGAAAATCATTAAAGGTCTGTGCAACAGGATTAAATATCTCTCAGGTCTCGTAGAAAATCTTTCATTCAGGGACGTTGAGCAGAGGATCCTTATGGCCCTTTTGCGGCTGTCAGAAGAGAAGGCACCCATGGACAACATAGTCTCTCTCTCAATATCCCATAACGATATAGCGTCTATAACAGGGACTGTGAGAGAGGTTGTTTCGAGAATTATGTCGAGGCTGAAGAAGGAGGGGACCATTGTTGACAGCAACGTAAGAGGTTTTAAGATAAACAAGGACAGGCTCAAAAATATCATCAGCAAAAAATAGTTATATTTCCCGCTTTGGTCCCCCCGCTGCCGGATAGAGGCAGTGCTGTCTCCCTTAAAACCTGCTGGCCATTTTCTCAATCATGGATATATGAATAAGATACTGCCCGTCCTGAACGCGTCCGGTCAGCGGAATAGGGAAACAGCTGCCGACGCCCTTTTCAATTTCCGAAACAGGATATCTCACATTGCACAACCTGCAGACAAGGAAACCTTCCTCAAATCTGTAGCCGAGCTTTGCATGATGGCAGTTCTCACATGCATCGAAAAAAGAAAACACCTTGTCGTCGATTTTTATAACAAAAAAACTTATTTTCCTTCCCATGTGTCGGTACGTATAAAACACGGGGACATCCGGCTTGAGTGCAGCCAGTTTCACTACAACATTTGAATCCCTCACTAACGGTCTTTGATATGAGGGCTGTCCTGAACAGGAGACCGAGAGCAGCATGACGGTCAATAAAATATATTGAAAGTATCTCATAATATAAAGTCTCAATTCAGCCTGTAAACAACCGGTATCACTATCTCTGCCCTGAGCGGCGGTTCAGGGAACGGGAGGACTTTCTTTACGGTCTCCACTGCACTTCTGTCCAGTATACCAAATCCCGAGCTCTCTATGATTTTTATGTCCTCTGCATTGCCGTTTTCACAGATGACAAAGGAGATAGTCACTTTTCCCTGCCACCCCATTTTTCTCGCTGCCTGCGGGTAAGAAAGGTTTTTCAAGATTCGGTCTCTTATATATGTAAAATGCTCTCTTAAATATCCTGCCTTTGCGCCTTCAGCAGTATCAGCGACGTCCCTGCCGGATACAGTGCCGGCATCCTGTTTAATACCCTCTGATGAATCATTTGTTCTCCCTTCCAACGTGTCAACCACGGCTTCTCTATCATTCATATCCGGTGACACTTCAGAAAGTACCGGCTGGTGACTGTCAGATACTGGAACTGCAGGCACATCATCTGATGAAGGCCGGACCGGTCTTTGTTCAGCTTTTTTTATTCCGGACTCTCTGCTGATGACTTTTGCCTTCCGGCTATCTGCAGACGGCTTCTGTTTTTTGGCTGACGCCTTCCGTGGCGTATCACTGTTTGCCCCTGCCTTTGACTCCTGAACGCCTGCCAGACTGAAATCGAGCACAAGAATTTTATTTGCAGGCATGTAACGGCTGAGGACAAGGACGGCCGCAAATATCAGAGCATGAACAGCAACTGAGAATACCGACGCCCTGAATTGTGTGTTCATTAATCAATCCCTTCTCTGTTCTGTCTGAAGACTGACCTTTTTGAAACCGAGGTTTTTCACCGTATCCAGCACATCCACAAACATCTGGAGCGCAATGTCCCGGTCGGCCCTTATGAGCATAGGGACTGACCTGTCGAGAAAACAGATGGAATTTTTCAGGCCGTCAAGGGTCACCTGTTTTGTATTAAGGTAAAGATTCCCCTTTTTGTCTATCTCTATGGTCTGGGACTTAAGTGCATCATTGTGGCTCCTCGAAGCGGCAGGCAGCTCGACCGGCACGACCCCTGTTGCAATAAACGTGGACGTGGTGAGCACTATGGTCAAGAGCACGAGCATGACATCCACCAGCGGGATGACATTCATGTAATCAAATTCTTTCTCTTCCATTCTCTATCTCCCATCGCATGATCAGGACCTTTACCTTTCTCAGGAGAAAGTTGTAAAGCGCAACTGACGGGATCGCCACGATAAGCCCTACAGCAGTCGCCTTCAGTGCAAGCGCAAGCCCTGACATTATCTTTCCTGTGTCCATGAACCCTTCATTCCCCATCGTATAGAATGTGAGCATTATTCCGAGCACAGTCCCGAGCAGTCCTATGTATGGCGCATTGCTGCCGATGGTCGCAATTATGTGCAGCTTTTTTGTGAGCTCAAGCTCCAGCGACTTTTTATCAGCATATTCAATGAGGTTGATGCGCCTGTAAATAAGATGTCTCTCAACAGCTATTGAAAGGGCGATCATGCTCATGATGAGCAGAAGCCCTATCACTCCGTAGTCGATCGCAGCGCTAAGCCATTCCATTGTCTTTTCCCCTTGTCCTGATTTTTTGTATAGCGGCAAGCAGCAGGACGCTCACACCAACGCCTGCGCATCCGAAGCATGCTGTGCACGCTCCGCCTGAACAGTTTGAAACCGAGGTCAGTCCGGACAGGCCGGTGGCTGCGCCGATTGCAGAGCAGAGTATCTTATTTTTTAAATCTGCCATAGTTTATCGCCTCCCTTGTACAGACTTTTTCACACTCCCTGCAGGGCATGCAGGAGAGCTGATCAATCTTTGCCTTATCACTGATCCCGATTGCCCAGGTCGGGCAGGCCTTCGCGCATATACCGCACGCATTGCACTTTGCTTCATTCACGGTCACCCTTTTGCCGAATCTGAGGCCGAGCCTGTTGGAGACAGCGTCAAGCGCACCTATTGGGCATAGGAAATTGCAGTATGCCCTGCCGCCCTTTGCAAGGAACCCGAGAACGACCACCAGACCGAGATTTATCAGCCCTGCTGTTCGGAAGAAATAAGACATGTCCGCAGGTGAAAACGCAGCGCCGAAGATCCTTGGCACTGCTGCAAAGTTGCAGTAATTGCAGCAGAGACTGCCGAGCCCTATAGCAGGGGCGATCAGGTATACGGACAAATATCCGTACCTGACCGGCGATGACGGGACCCCCGAATAATTGATCTTCAGGAAATCCGGAACGATTTTACTTCCCACTTCCATGCTGCCGCCGATAGGGCAGAGGTGGCTGCACCAGTATCTGCCGAGAAAAAACGTGCTTATCAATACACCGAAGACAAGGGCAACCCCGAGGTAGCTCCTTGCAAAACCGATGAGGAATTCCCCGCCTGTCATCCCCTTTCTCCATGAAAAAAACATCCTCGGGCACCATGTGCCGCAGAAATTGGTGTCCTGAGAAAATTGAAAGAGCAGCGACAGCGGCGGCATCAGCAGGAGTATGCCCCCGATGATTATCCAGTATCTGTATTTCATAAAAAATCCCTTATCAGTGATGGTGTCCGCCTGCATCGTGCGTGTCCTCCTTTGTCTTGAATATCACGGGGACGTTCAGGACAGAATTGCCTGTGATTGTGTCGTAAAAGGCCAGTGTGTATTTGCCTCTTACACCCACGTTCTGATACCTGCCTGGGGCCTGCCTGAAGGTTTCAAGGCAATCTTCAGAACAGAAAAAATAGTCCTTTCCCTCATGTGTGTGTTTTGAGAATTCATTTGTATAAGACATACCGCAGACAGGGTCCAGAACCGGCGGCTTCATCAGCACCCATAACGCTATCCTGTCGCTGGGCTGAAGATCGTAGAGGACATCATCTCTCAGTTCAGGCTTTCTGTGCAGCTTCAGGTCCACCACCGGCGCTGACAGATGGATTTTGTAATCAAGCTTCGGTTCTCCCTCAAGAACGACCCTGGCATTTCCTTTATAGGGTGGAATGACGGTAGCGGTTGCTATGAGTGAATATCCTGTTTCACCACTCTGAAGTGCCGCCGGATGTCTCGCCTTGCCTCCTTTGCTGGTGATCAGGCCGATGGAGTGGGCCGAGTCCCCCCATCTGTGCCCGGCTGCAGTAAGCGAGACTGCAACAGTCAGGATGAAGAATATTGTCTTTTTTATGTTCACGTTGTCTCCTTTAATGTTTATCTGGGAAGGCAGCACATGGCATCTTCGCTCATTCTCGTCCCGATATATCGGGACTCCGAGGTTTTTGCCTCCTGATTTTAAATATAAGTTATGCGGACTATCTGCAAAAAAATCCGCTCAAATACTATGTGCTGCCTTCCGGCCTTTAAAGGCCTTCTAAAATTTATATCCTGCCTTTGCCATCCAGCTCAGCGGGGCCGCCGGTCTGTATTTCGCCGCACCCCCCGATTCCTTTGTCACCTCCATTGCATACCCTTTATCAAAAATATTGTAGACATCAAATGTAAGGTCCAGTCTGCTGTTCTCATATCCGACAAGGGCATTCGTAATGAATTTGTAGCCTTCATATTTTTCCGTGTTCGCATTGTCTATGTAGTAGCTCCCCCATGTACTGGTGTCAACTTTTGCTTTGAATCCCTTCGCATGTTTATATGATGCGTAGATGGTGTACTGATGTTTGGGTATGTAGGGGAACCTGTTGCCGTCTCTATCATAATTGACGCCTTTAACAGGCTCTGTGAAGTCTATAAACTTGAAGTTGCTGTACGAATATGACCCGCCCAGAAACAGACCTTTCAGCACCTGCAGTTTCCCTGAAAGCTCAGCGCCCTTCTTCAAGGATTTTCCTGCATTGCTGTAGGAAGAGATATTTCCCGGCTCTGTTATCTGGACAATCTCGTCTTTCACTTTCATGTAAAAAACAGCGAGGTCCAGACTGTGTCCTCCTTCAAACCGGCTTTTAACACCTGCTTCGTAGTTGTATGTTGCTGAAGGGTCCAGGTCCGTATTGACACTCAGCTCTGACGACTGGGGGGTCTGAAATCCTGTAGAAGCGTTGCCGTAGAGGTTGGACACTTCTGTGAGCTTATAGAGTATCCCGAGTCTGGGACTTATGTTGCTGAAAGTCTGAATTTCATCGATGGTCTCTGATTTTGTTGCATACTTGCCGGTGCTGTAGTTGTATTCCTTGAACTTTTCAGTATGGATATCGAACCCCACCTCATCATATCTCAAACCAATATCGATGATCCATTTTTCAGACGGGGAGATGGATTCCTGAACGAACACACCCCACTTGGTTGTAGTGTCGTCGCCTTTCTCAGCAAGGTCGCCCTTCTCGTCTGAAAGGGTATATGAAATCCTGCCACCGCCTCCTGTAACGTATTCCCCGTATGTATATTTGTCGCCTTCTGCCTTGTCTATCTGACCGGTAAGACCTGTTGTAAGGGTCCCCTCCATTCCTGCGATTTTGTGTTTTATATCAGCCTGAATGTCCGTGCCGTAAACACTCGCCCCTCCTTCATTTATGAGACCTGTGACCGGATGATAATGGTCCCATTTGCTGAAGTAGACCGCAGGCTTGAGTTTGACCCGGCCGAGCTCGGTCTCCATTTTCAGGTTTGTGAAAAAAACCTCGCTGTATCTGCCGCTGTGCCTCCAGGTGTCTGATGTCAGCTGTGTTATGTCGTGTTCAAACTGCGCTTCGGTAAGCGTGCCGGGAAGCTGAATGTCGGCCTTTGTAAAATTAACGGTGGCCTCAACTGATGTATTGTCGTTGAACATGTGACCGATTTTGAGATTGCCCTGGTCAGTCTCGAATTCATTCCACTCTCTCCAGGAGTCAGTGGAGCGCCGGCTACCTGATACCGTGAAATATGTACTGCCTATGTGATTTCCGTAAAGGAAGTTATACATCTGTGTGTCATTGCTGCCGTAGCCGAGTTTTATGCTTTTTACTTCTTCAAAGGGGCTCCCGGTTATTATATTAATGACCCCGCCTGCTGCATTGGCCCCGTATAGCGTTGAATTAGGGCCTTTCACAATGTCGATCCTGTCTACGAGCTGTGTGTCGACAAAGTCAAGCCTTGACAGCCCGTCGGGATCGGTTATCGGTACTCCGTCAAGCAGGACCATTATCTCCCGCACCCCGTATCTCGCCTTCAGTCCGGCCCCCCTTATGATCAATCGTGCGTCATATCCTCCGTTTCTTGATTCTGCCTGGACTCCTGACAGTCCTGTAAGGGCCTCTTTTATACTGAACATCCTTGTGTTTTTGATGTCTTCTTTTGTGACAGCGCTTACTGCTGCAGGTATTTCCGCAGTGGACCTCTCTGTCCTTGTAGCGGTCACTACTACTTCCTCGAGCTCTTCCGGTTTCACCGCAGTTTCTGCAAATACATAGCTTACGGACAAGAGTGCGCTCAAGAATACTAAAAAGATATATCGCATCATTCCTCCTGAAACATATTTATAGTAAGTGTGATTCCGGGCCGGAATCAGTAATTTTCGAAGCGGAGTCAATTGCGAAGGGAGGTATGTCAAAAGGTGACAGACCGGAGAGGCGCTTATCGCCTGAACAATACCTGATTAATACAAAATAACTCTCAGCTTCGTGACTGCGTGGTCAGACGTTTGGAGGGAGCTCTATAGGGATAACTGTAAGAGGCAGATAATTTGAAGGATTTGAATATCCGGGATAATGTGTAAAACTTAAAGGGGCCTGTGCACAGGGACATTCAGAAATGAACGGCATCTCCATACTGCCGAAAATCATGTTCCCTGACTGGTGGCAGACGTCAAGTGTTTTAAAAGACACTGTCTGTTCGCCGTAAGTTTTCCGGACGGTAGTCAGTGGGGATAATGAAGATATACACAGAACGATCAGAATTATCGCTGCGATGTGTTTCATATTGAGCACATTATATTTGATATTTATTTAGATTGCAACCGGTTCCCGGCTTAATATTAAGATAGAATTTAATGTAATATACTGCCAAATGTCAGTAACTTTTGTTACTGACAGCCTGCAGAAAGGTGGTTGATTTGACATGCTCCTGCTTAGATCTTACAATCAATATAATCAAAAAATGAAATCAATGCATCTATCCCGTAATACTCATGCAGACGCCTAGACGCTTATTAAGACAGTTCAGGGCCCTCAAGATCAGCCTTATCCTTAAATTTATCATCGGGGTAGCTGTTGTACTGGCTGTTACAACCGGGCTGACGATCTATTTCATCAATAAGAACCACAAGAAACTCGTTATAGAGCAGATCGACCAGCAGGCAAGGGCGCTGTTCAGGCAGATCGTCCTGACGCGAAAATGGATATCCGACCACGGTGGAGTGTTTGTAGAGAGGGTACCGTGGAAAGAGCCGAGTCCCTATCTCATGGAACCGGAGATCGTAGACACTCACGGGAAAAAATATGTCAAACAAAGCCCTGCCATGGTAACAAAGGAGCTGTCAAAGTATGCCAGGGAAAAAGGCCTGTACTGGTTCCACATAACGAGTCTTAAACTTATTAATCCTGAAAACGCACCTGATGAATTTGAAAGGAACGCACTTAAGGAGTTTGAAACAAGGGGGACAAAGGAATCTGCAAAGGTAGAAAAGATCAATTCATCATATTTCTATCGCTATATCGCCCCGCTTTATGTTGAAGAGACATGTCTCAAATGCCATTCTCATCAGGGATACAAGACAGGAGATGTGAGGGGTGCCATAAGTGTTACGGTGCCTATGGAATCCGCACTGGTCATGATAAACTCCGGGAGGAGGGACCTTATTATCGCAAGTATTGTAACCATCGGCATATTGATGATCGTACTTTTTGTCATGATGAAAGAACTTGTGATAAGGCCTGTCAATGAGTTGAAGACCTCGATTGAGGATTTTTCAAAGGGAAGAAGATCCCGGACAGTGGCTGTCAGTACCGGCGACGAACTGGAGGACCTTAGCAATTCCTTTGTAGATATGTCAAAGGCACTGGCAGAGTACCATGAAGACCTTGAGGACAAGGTGCAGAAGGCCACGAGGGGACTTGAAGAGGCAAACGTGAAACTGGTTGAGCTGAACGAAAAGAAATCTGACTTTATCGCCAAGATCTCCCATGAACTGAGGACCCCCATGACCTCGATCAAAGGCGCCATGGACTATATATCTGCCAAGATGGACAGGGACAGCAAGGGAAACGGGGAACTTGCGGAATTCCTGGATGTTATTAAAAACAACGCCGACAGGCTTATTCGTCTGGTAAACGATACTCTTGACCTTGAGCGTATTGAATCAGGAATGTTTGACCTTCATTACAGTCCTGTGGATATTCTGTCTCTTCTTAAGGATGTGGCTATCAGCTTTCAGTCGATTGCCGGTGAAAAAAATATTACTTTCAGGTTAACGGCAGCCCCCGATGTGCTGATTGATGCTGATGAAGACAGGATCAGGCAGGTGTTGATAAATCTCGTATCAAATGCACTAAAGTACGGTCCTGACAATTCAGAAATTGAGATGTCTGTTAAAGAGACAGACGGTTATGTAACAGTTTATATTAAGGATGAAGGCCCGGGGATACCTGATGACATACGGGGGAAAATCTTCGACAAGTTCTATACAATAGGGAAGCGGCACGGGACCGGGCTTGGACTTGCCATATGTAAAGGCATAATCGAAGCCCATAAGGGGGAGATAAATGTAACAAGCGAACCTGGCGCTGGAAATAACGCGTTTTATTTTACACTACCGAAGAGGAAAGAGAGAAAGGAGTCTGATTGAATAACAGGATTCTTGCTGTAGATGATGACAAAGACATACTGAAAGTTGTCAAGGCCAACCTCGAACTCCACGGTTATGAGGTTGATACCGCTGAAAACTGGGAAGCTGCACAGGAGAAGCTGTCAGTCCGGCCCCCTGAGCTTGTTCTTCTCGACGTGATGCTGCCCGACGGGGACGGCATGGAGATATGCCGCGACCTGAGAAAGGACTTTCCTGAAATGCCGATCATTATGCTGACAGCCAGAGACAAGGTCTCTGATAAAGTCTTTGGTCTCGAAAGCGGGGCCGATGACTATGTGGTCAAGCCTTTTGAGACACTTGAACTCGTTGCGAGGATCAAGGCGTGTCTCAGAAGAGCAGGCACTCCCGTTGTCAGGGAAAATGCGGTGATCGGGAACCTTAAGGTCGATTTTAAAAAACGGATAGTCACTGTTTCAGGGAAACAGGTCGATCTGACTCCCAGGGAGTACAGTCTGTTGTGTTTTTTTGTCGACCACAGGGGTGAAGCGGTCAGCAGGGAGCAGATCAGGAAGAACATATGGAAAGATTCCAAGATCTATTCATGGAGCAGGGTCATAGACGTCCACATTCAGCACCTCAGGCAGAAAATAGAAAAAGACCCGTCAAACCCTCAATATATCATCACAGTGCCAGGGGCAGGGTACAGGTTTATGGATTAATTACTGAAAAAGATTTGCAGGCAAGAATTACACCCACTTCTGCAATGTATTTATCATGACTATTTCTTTAGTCCTCCTTTGCGCATTCGTACCTTAATTTCTCATTAATTTTTCATTCAGCAAAATTAACATTTTCTTTACACACATTAACAACATATTTACCCTGAAACCGGTTAAACAGTATGTATCGGAATTTTGCGATTAATTGAGGGTGCCGGATTGAGGGGCAATCACTCACTTATCAATTAAGATCTAATGAGGTAATCATGGTTGTTGCCAGCGGATATATAGAAGTTAACGGGAGACATAATGTCGGGAAAATATTGAATGAACTGAAAATAAGAAGTATCGGCATTGATGACATTTCAGAGGATCGGATAATGTTTCTTATGGAAAGAGAAAACATAGATGTCATAAAAAGTGAAATCGGTTTACTTAAAAGCATTGGAGATGTGAGGAACGTGCACCTCACTTATTACAGTAATGAGGAGCGTTAAGAAGTCAATCTGAACCGGGACAGACAATGAAATAGGTAAGCGGACAAAATTAACTTTTTCTTAACAGATGTTAACAGCACCTTTACAGGAAAAGCAGTTACTCTTTTTATATGGATGCGGTGCTCATATCAATATCAGGGACACGTGAAGATATAATCTGCGGCAGGAGAAGTGGAATGCTGTTGCAGACTGAAAGAAAGATGAGAGGGGAGGTGATGGATGCACTATAAGGCCGTACCGGCTTTCCAGAGGGGAGAGAACAATAATTTAGAAGTCATGTAAGGAGGGTAAAAATGAAGAAAATTATATCACTGGCTGTAATAGCTTTTTTCCTGGTCATCGGGACCAGCGCATTTGCTTTAACAAAAGTCAACTTGCCAAAGGAACTCTCAAAGGAGAGCAAAGACTGTATAAGCTGCCACAAGGAGTCAACGGTCAACATCTACCAGCAGTGGGGCTACAGTAAACACTTCCGCGCGAACATAGGCTGTTATGAATGTCATGAGGCACAGAAAGGTGAACCGGACGCCTTTGAACACGAAGGTAAATTTATTTCGATCATAGTGTCACCTAAAGACTGCTCAAAATGTCACGAGAAGGAAGTTGATGAATTTGTAAATTCCCATCACGCTAAGGCAGGCAGGATCATGGGGTCACTTGACAATACGCTTGCTGAAGTAGTTGAGGGCAACAAGGGCATGAAGACCGCAGGGTTTCCTGATGGCGTTTCCGCAGCTGCGGTCAACGGCTGCTGGCAATGCCACGGTTCCATTGTGAAGGTCAACAAGGACGGGACCCTGGACCCTGCAACCTGGCCGAATACCGGCATGGGAAGGGTAAATCCTGATGGGACGGAGGGCAGCTGCTCAGCGTGTCATCAGCGCCACGAATTTTCGGTTGCACAGGCGCGCCAGCCTGAAAACTGCGGCAAATGCCACATGGGGCCTGACCATCCGCAGATAGAAATCTATAATGAATCCAAGCACGGGATCAATTACTATGCTAACAAGGACAAGATGAACCTCAATTCGGCCAAGTGGATCGTTGGTGAAGACTATTCAGCTGCACCGACCTGTGCAACATGTCATATGTCCGCGACCAGCAATATGCCTGTTTCTCACAATATAGGTCTTCGTATCAAATGGAACAACCGCCCTCCGCAGCTGAAGCTTGCTCATGAGTCTGACGTAAAGTGGGGCCTGGCTTCGGGATCTGTTACCGGAGACATGCGTAAAGCGAATATGGTCAAGGTATGCGTTGCATGCCACTCCGAGAGCTTTGTGGACGCGTTCTATATTCAGTATGAAGCCCAGCTACAATTGTATAGTGAGAAGTGGGCCAAGCCAGGAGAGAAACTGTTCAAGAAGGCGACAGAGGTCCTGAAGGCGGTGAAGGGTAAAGAGTATGCCGAGTTTGCCCAGAAGATAGATTATACGTGGTTCGAGCTGTGGCACCATGAAGGCCGCCGGGTACGTCATGCTGCTTCAATGCAGGCGCCGGATTATACCCAGTGGCACGGCAACTATGATCTGGCAAGGAACTGGTATGGTGAGTATGTCCCTGAACTGAGAGAAGTTATTGAAACGGGAATGCACAGCAGCAACAGCGATGCAAAGAAACTTGCAGGTGAACTCGAAAAAATGCTGGCAGAAGTCATCAACGATGAAAACCATAAATGGTCAATCGGGCATGAAGATCCTGCTGACAAGGCAGAACGTGACAAACGCCGCAAGGAGTTCCTGGACCGTTATAAATAGGGATGGATATATGTAAGTGATTAAATGTCTGTAAGAATGCGGGGCCAGAGAGGCCCCGCTTTTTATTTTTTATTCCATATAGATTTTTACCCATGAAATAGCCTAAACTATCTAAGATGTTAATCATCAGTTTTATCTTATCCATACTTTTGGTCCCGTCGCTTGCAGATGCGTGGGGGCCTCTCACACATATTTATCTGGGTTACCAGATTATTGATTTCGGCGCAGCCCTTGTACCTGCCGGCATATACTCGATCATAAAGAAATACAGAAGTGATTTCCTCTATGGAAATGTGAGTGCTGATATCATTCTCGGCAGGCGGTTCCAGACATTTGAGTCCAACTCCCATAGCTGGGAAATAGCCTGGAAAGTGTTAGGGTCTGCTAAAACAGACAGACAGAAGGCCTTTGCCTATGGCTACCTGATGCATCTTTGTGCCGATACTGTGGCCCATAATATGGAAAGGTCGAGAATTCCTTTTATTCATTCGATACTTGAGATCAAGTCAGACAGTATCATAGACAAGAAATACAGAAGAATCATGAAGAGACTAGACAAGAGGATGCAGATGAAAAACGATATCTTCCTCGAAAAAAGACTCCAGAGCCTATTCTTCTCCTTTAAGACAAACAAGAGAATATTCAATGGGATTCTCGTGTTATCAAGGATACCCAACTATACTCCTTTATCCAATTTTATTGACGGCAGGTTCCCTTACGAAATACCTGTTGAGAATATCTATACATTTCAGCAGGAGGCCCTGACCAGGATGATTGAGTTACTGAATAATGGCAGGGAGTCGCAAGTCCTTAAAGAACATCCCTTGGGGAGATACCAGCGAAAGGCTTCCTGATGTCCGCCCCGGCATTGTAATTTTCACCAGATTCTGCTACGATTTTAGCTTATTAACAAAAAAACGACAGTAATATCCGCTGATTTCACAGATAACGACGCAGATATAAATCAGATAAGCATATTAATATACCGCCTAAAAATGTGAAAATCAAAAGTTGGGGATACTTTTAATGAATCTGTGGTAATCTGCGTTTATCTGTGGATAAATATTTATCTTAGGATTAAATAACACTAATTTCATTTACAGAGGAAAACAATTATATGCAAGACGAGGAAGCAAAGTCTGTTATTGAAGCGATACTATTTATGGCTGGAGAGCCTGTATCGCTTGATACAATAAGGAAAATAACAGAAATAGACAAGTATAATACCGATCGGCTCACAAGGGAACTGATCAGCGATTATTCCGTCAGAAATACAGGACTGTTTATCGTTGAAGTTGCCGAAGGCTACCAGATGGTCACAAATCCTGCCTGTGCCCCATGGGTCAAGAAGCTCCTTTCTACTTCAGTGCCCAAGAAACTAAGCCAGTCGTCGCTTGAAACCATGGCGATTATCGCGTATAAGCAGCCGATTATAAAAGCGGAAATAGAGGCCATCAGGGGGGTCAACTCTGACGGGGTTGTCAAGACGTTGCTTGATAAGAGGCTTGTCAAAATCCTCGGCAGGAAAGAGGTCCCGGGCAGACCGCTGATGTATGGAACAACAAAGGAGTTTTTACAGTATTTCGGTCTAAAGGATTTATCAGAGCTTCCGACGCTTAAGGAATTTCAGGAAGTTGACATCCCGGAACCAGGGGAGGGACTGCCTGAAACCGCCTCAGCATCTGAATATACAAGTGGGCAAGATGAAACCGCTGCCGTTTCCGTTGGAACGGGACAGACAGACCCGGAACCTCATATGGAAGACGCGACCCAATCAGGTGATGAACAAGAATATAATGGTGTCCATGAACAGGAAGCTGATGCTGAGGGGCCTTCTACTGATGAAGCAGTAAGGACTCAGGAATGACCAGAGCAGACTGCCGGGAAATTACCTTATATATGCCTCAGTGACATATCTGCGCATCATCCTCTGGGTGTTGAAATAGTATGCGTTCTTACCAATAGCGTTCTGCATCATCCTGATCCAGCATTTGCGGTCATTATAATAAAGGGGAATTATGGTCCGTTCAAGTTTATTGTAAAGATCATCTGAATCTACCTGATTCATGTTAGTATCTGACTCTATTTCTTTTGGTGCAGGTCCGATGGCCCAGCCTGTGTATCCTTCGATATGACCTTCTATCCACCATCCGTCAAGCACACTGAAGTTCATCACCCCGTTATGGGTCGCCTTCATGCCGCTTGTTCCTGAGGCTTCAAGGGGTCTGAGAGGGGTGTTCAGCCAGATATCAACCCCTGATACGAGTTTAAGCGCAATCGCCATGTTATAGTTCTGAATAAATGCGATCTTTATCTTTCCTTTAAACTGTTCCTTATAGGAAAATATCTTTTCAATTAATTGCTTTCCTACCGTGTCCTTCGGATGGGCCTTGCCTGCATAGATGATCTGTATTTTACCTGAGCCGATCTGTTCAAGTCTTTTCAGGTCCGAGAAAAGCAGGTCGGCCCTTTTATAGGCTGTGGCCCTTCTTGCAAAACCTATGGTCAGTGTATCACTGTCCATCTCAGCTTCTGAAACAGAATTGACATAATCTATGAGTATCTTTTTTGCCTCGAGGTGCGCAGTCCAGAGTTCATCATCAGGGATCGCTCCTATTCTTACAAATATCTCAGGTTCATTGGCCCATCCGGGAAGATACTTGTCGTAAATCTTTTTCATGCTGTCGCACGTCCATGTGTATGAATGCACGCCGTTCGTTATGGCGTTAATCTGATATCCGGGAAACATGCTCTTTGAGACCTGACCGTGCTTTTTTGCCACCCCGTTCACATATTTGCTTAAATTAAATCCGAGGAGCGTCATATTAAGGCTTTTTTCACCTGCAAGTTTTTTCAGAATGTTCTTTGGAAAGTAATCATTAAAGACCTTGTCGTAGAGTTCATATGTGAATTTATCGTGTCCTGCCTCTACAGGGGTATGGGTAGTGAAAACGCAAAGGTCCTTCACCGGTTCGGTGTCCCAGATATGGTCTTCATCCCATACAGATTCTATGTCTTTTTTGTGTTCGTGCAGGAGCTCAAGAGTCAGAAATGCAGCATGACCTTCATTCATATGGTATTTCTTGATATGGAACCCGAGTTTTCTCA
This sequence comes from Nitrospiraceae bacterium, assembly GCA_003599025.1. Taxonomy (GTDB): domain Bacteria; phylum Nitrospirota; class Thermodesulfovibrionia; order UBA6902; family UBA6902; genus UBA6902. Next base: position 26,303 of record QZIL01000049.1, read on the forward strand.
GCATCCTTACGCCTCCAATACCGAGGACCATCTCCTGCTTTATCCTGTAACTTTCATCTCCTCCGTATAAATAGTCTGTAAGTGTCCTGTCATCGGCACTGTTTTCAGGCAGGTCGGTATCAAGATAGATGACAGGGACCTTGCTTCCTTCTCTCGGGCTCTCTACAAAATAGACCCATGCCTGTATGAATACAATTCGGCCTTCTATTTTGACATAAACTCTTTCTGTCGATTGTTTTAACAGCCTGGAGGGGTCCCATGTGGCCGGAAGTTCTGTCTGATGGCCTTTGGCATCGATTTCCTGAAGGAAATAACCTTTACGGCTGATAAGCGTAACAGCGACAAAAGGAAGGCAGAGGTCAGCTGCGGATTTTACCGTATCCCCGGCAAGCACACCCAGTCCACCGGAATAAGTGGGTATCTCGTCCCTGAGACCTATTTCCATCGAGAAATAGGCTATCTTTGGTTCTGTGATGAATTTTTCGAGTATTGTCATAACGGGATATTATACCAGATTTATAATGTATGTAGAGACAACCTGGTACATTATTTTCTTAAATAGAATTTTCTCTTGTTATCGTCGAATTTTTCGATAGCGTATCTAAGCATAGTTCTCGGCATTATCGAGTAATACTTTAACAGGAAGCGTTCTTCGGTTTCGCGGTCTCTTTTGCCGATTTCCCGCAGCATCCAGCCGACTGCTTTGTGAATAAGGTCGTGGCTGTCATTCAATAGTATCTCTGCTACAGCAAGCGTCTCACTGAACTGATTGTTCTTAATGAAATGGAATGTTGTCATAATGGCTATCCTTCGCTCCCAGATATTTCGGGATTTAGCCATTCTGAATAATATCCCCCTGTCTCTTTTGAGCAGGTGTGTCCCAAGGATTTTATCTGCCGACAGGTCGACCAGGTCCCAGTTGTTGATGTGCTTCATGTTGCTTAAATAAAAATTGAAAATATCTTCCCTGCTGTCTTCATCTGCTTTACCGTATTTAATAACAAGAATAAGCAAAGCTGTCAATCTGTGTTCATGGATCTTGCTCGACAGAAGCTTCTGCAGTTTATTGAGCGGAAGCAGGGAATATTTCCTGGCTATCTTACGCTGCTCAGGCACAGTTATTCCCAGAAAGAGGTCGCCTTCACCATATTCCCCCTTGCCGGTCTTGAAGAACCTTGACAGGACCACGGCCTTTTCCGGATTTGCGATGTGCTTCATTTCTGCTTTTATTTGTTCAATCATATTGCCAGTGGACAAGGGATTGCAGGTATTAGTAATTACTTTATGAGAGAGATAATTTCGGATATCGGGTATTCATGGAGCAGTTTCAAAAGAGCAAGCACAATCAGGCAGGTGCAAAGGGCGTAATATTCTCTGTGTCGGAGCCACTGACTGAATGACCAGTGCGCACGCAAAGCAGGGTACGTCTTTGGATAGAATATAGACGTATGGTTTTTATATATGGTCCATTCTTCCCCGAATGTATCAAAAAGTCTTGTTTCTTCCCTGTGTATTTTCGGAACATAAAATATTACTGCCACCGCGAAAATGACCAGAAAATTATTGACATCACCGATAACCGTGCAAAAGCCGATAGCCATCAGAAGGGAGCCGATGTATAAAGGGTGTCTTGTCAGGGAATATGGCCCTATCGTTGCAAGGGACTCGCTTTTATGAATTATTCCGGCTGCCCAGGACCTGAGGCCTACCCCTGCCAGGACGAGCAGCATCCCGGCCGGCCCCCAGGCATCCCGAAAATCAAAGATGTCGTGAGGCTGTACCTGATCAACGATATTCTTAGATATAAATATGGTGAAGATTAATAATGACAGTCTGATACGGTTACGCTTAAGTACTTTTTGTACCTTTTGATACATTGTTTCAGTTTCCAAATGATAAACCTCTCTGCTGCTTTTCATTGACTTGTATTGGGCATGATGTCGTATTTTAAAAAAAGACAGGTTAGATTATATCTTTTTGCTGGAATAAAGTTCAATGAACATGTACAGACTGAATGTTTTGCTGAACTGCTTATTGTTGAAAAATATTCGTAACGGATTAGGAGTTTCGCCCCCCATTTATTCCAAAACAATCAATTTCCACTTGCTAAATTCTGTTTTTGTTTTTCCTTAGATGACTTATCTTCAGATAGCCTTATTTCTGGGGAACTCCTGGAATGGATTATTGACACCTGAATCAATTGGTGATAATGCTTATATAAGCGATTAAACGTGAGCTATCGTAATATGTTAAAAAAAACTATCTGTCACTGTGACTAATATTGGAAGGGGATAGAAAGAGCATTTGCGTCGAATGGTAAACATGTTTACACTTCTGGGCAACAATGATATATTGCTTGACATTGAATTGGTTTATGCTAAAATAAACATACTGTTTTTTCTATAACTTTCTGACAAAGAACAGCTCTATTCAACAGTGAAGTGTGCATACGACGTGCGGGGGCATGTATGAAAGTGGGTTTAATTATACCTATTCATTATTTCATGGTAGTTCGTCCCCTCGAAAAGGAGGAGGTGATATTTCAAGTTAATAGATCAGTTTTGATAGATTATCAATAATTAAATAATCGTGTGTTCCATTATAAGGAGGAAAATATGAGTAGATTGCTGAAGCGATGTTTTAATAAGTCCTGCATGGTGTTAATTATGGCTGGATTGTATTTACTGAATAGCGCTGCTGTATCTCAGGCTGCTGCTGTATTGGTTACCGACCCGGCGGACTGGGAAGCCATGGTTTCGGATATAGAATTATTCACAACTATATCTGAAAATATCGCCCTTGCAGATGAATTGGCCTCACAACCAGGGATGAATGCACAGCTTGGTCCTATACTGACATTTCAAAGCACCAAAACCGGTCTCTCAAGAGGTTTTTTTGTTGAAACGCTTCAGGAAGGGGCAGGATTCACTTTTAACGAAAGCGAGGGTGGCGTAACTCAGATATCATTTCAGGATGCACTTTCTGTGGGAGATATTAACGGATGGGAAGATGATGACTGGCAACTTTCTCTTCTTGACGGTGCCAGTATGATGGCTTTTGCTGTAGAGATAAGGTCTGCCCGATTTGGACCCGGAGAAGCTATGACTTTATATTCCGGTAGCGAGCCCGTAGGCTCAGTGGATCTCAACTCATTGCCGAATATAGGAGACGAAAATTATTTCATTGGCCTTATCTCTGATGTTCCATTTGACAGAGTCAGTTTCGATGAGGACCCTGATGGAGATGATATAGGAATTGCCGATTTCCGTTTTGCTAATGTGCTTCCATCAGAAATAGAAGCAGTTGTTGACATTAAACCGGACACGATAAACCTGAAAAGCAGAGGCAGATATGTCACCGCTTACATTGAACTGCCGGAAGGATATTCAGTTGAAGAAATTGACCGCAGCACTGTAGTTATTTCTGGCATTGAAGGCGATATTATCGACCCGGCCCTGCATACAGTGGGTCCCTGGCAGATTGGAGATTATGATCAGGACGGCAATGCAGACCTTATGGTCAAGTTCGACAGACAGGAGTTAATCCCCCTACTTAAGGTAACAGATAAAACCATAACGGTGTCCGGGGAATTGACAGATGGGACTCAGTTTACCGGTATGGACAAGAGCAGGATTATTAAGCCCAAAAAGAAGATATGTTTTTCCAGAAAGTACGGTCATCTGTTTAAAAAATGGAATGTTAGATAGTTTTCCGGACAGCCCTGGGGAGTTATCTCCTCAGGGCTTTATCCTCTTTTGAAAGTGCTTTATTTCGGTATGGTTCTTTATTCGGCCTTGTATGCAGCCTTAAGCTGACCGCATGCAGCTGAAATGTCCCCACCCATGCTTTTTCTGATTATCGTTGTAATGCCCGCCTTTTTAAGTATGTTCTGGAATGCAAGGACCCTGCTTTCTGAAGGGGGGTGTAAATCCCCGGCCAGATCGAGCGGATTATGAGGGATCAGGTTTACCTTTGAATTGATTCCTGAAAGAAGCTTGACAAGTCGTCTGGCATCATTATCTGTATCGTTCATGCCTTCGAGCATAACATATTCAAATGTAATGCGATTTCTGGGAGGTATCGGAAATTCTCTGCAGGCACGGATAAGTTCCTTTAAAGGATATTTCCTGTTAATCGGCATTATCCTGTTTCTCACCTCATCAGTTGTTGCGTTTAGTGATACGGCAAGGTTTACGAGCGGTTTGATTTCACCCAGTTTCCTGATCCCGGGGACTATCCCGGAAGTGGAGACTGTGATCTTTCTCCTTGAATAACCCATGAGGTCAGTTAATTTCAAGAGCGCCTGACTGACCTCATTAAAGTTATTGAAGGGCTCTCCCATTCCCATAAATACGATATTGGTTATCTCCGGTTTTTCTCCTGCCTTCTTTTGCGGTTCATCCGGTACCTCATTCCCTGATGGAATCAAAGGGGCGGGTGTGAGGCCTGACGATTGCTGTGCAATAAGTCTTTTAACAGCGATGACCTGGTCCACGATCTCGTAAGCCTTGAGGTTTCTTTTCAGGCCCAGTCTGGCGGTCATGCAGAATTCACAGCCGACAGCACAGCCTACCTGCGATGAGATACAGAGGGTGAAACGTCCCTCTCCCTTGCTGTTAGGGATAAGCACGCTTTCAATGGTTTGCCCGTCCTCAAGTTCAAAGAGGAATTTCTGAGTACCATCTTTTGATTCCAGTCTTTTGAGAAGAATCAGGTTGCTGATGAAAGCAGATTTATTAAGTTCCCGACGAAAGTCCTTTGAAAGATCAGTCATTTCATCAAAGGAGGCGGCAAGTTTTATATATAACCAGCTGATAATCTGGTTAGTCCTGAATTTTTTCTGGCCGGACTGTTCCATGAAATGGAAGAGTTCCTGTTTTGATAATTGCTTGAGGTTGGTTTTCATATGTTATGACTTATTACATGAAATGAATTACAGTTGATATCTTTAATATACCCTAATGCTGCATAAATCAGGCGCGCGGCTTCGAAATCGAGTCAAGCAGACCTGCCGTAGAACCTTTACAATGCGACAGGACATTGGAATTAAACCTATGAAGCAGATATTAACTTCAAGTGAAGTTCAGAAAGATATGGTTTATGCTTTCATTTATCTCGCTAAGGTATATTTTAAATGATTAAGAGGTAAAACTGTTTATCGGAGCTGTCTAATATTTTATCGGGTCATGCGGAAGGCAGATTGTCCGGCCCACGTCCAAGTATATTCAGAAAGGCCTCGGACACCCGTGTATCAAATTGGGTCCCTGTGTGCTGTCTGATTTCTGTTATGGCGTAGTCTGTTCCGCGTGAACTGCGATATGGCCTGTCAGATATCATTGCATCATATGAGTCGGCAACACAGAGAATTCTGGCGAGCGGGTGGATTTTATCTCCCTTTAGTCCGTCAGGGTAACCCGTTCCGTCGACTCTTTCGTGATGCGATCTTATAATCGGGATGATATTCCTCAGGCCTTTTATGGGTTTCAGTATATCTTCCCCCTTTATAGTATGCTGTCTGATAAGTGTACGCTCGACATCGTTCAGCTTATCCGGCTTGTCGAGGATCTCATCGTAAGTGCCGATCTTGCCGATATCATGCAGAAGCGCGGCTATTCTCAGGGTCTCGATCTCACGTTCATCCAGCCCCATTTCCCTTGCAATGACGGTTGAATAATTGGCAACATCCATGGAATGTCCCCTTGTCCAGGGGCTTTTAGCATCGATGATGTTTGAAAAGGTCATAAGCAGGTTATTATGAATGTCCTTGAGGTCTTTATACGCAGAGTCAACATCCTTAAGCATATTGAAGAAGGCGTCTTTAGACTGGCTAAGTTTCTTTTCTTTCTCCCTGGAGTCTGTAATATCAATAAGCACATGAACGAATGACGTAATCTCACCTGCCTTATCGAACATCGGGGTAATACTTTCATTTACAAAGGAACCCTGTTTGTTGTCATGGAATTCGTATGTTTTTGTGGCATTAAAGCCGGCAGCTTTCATCGCAGCACAAATGCTTTCAGATTTGTTCTGTTTACAGATTATGTCATGGCATTTCCTGTCTGATATAAGTTCTTTTACAGGGATACCGACCATGTGTTCAACATACCTGTTGGCCCGGATTATATTGCAGTTGCGGTCGGTAAGCAGTACACCGTAAGGTATGGAGTCAAATGTGGCCTTCCATTCATGGGCGGCATGTTTCAGCTGTTCCTCGGACTTCATGGTCTTGATCAAAAGCTTTCTTCTTTCGTTTACAAGATAGGCTGTTACATGGGTCCCTATGAGTGTGCTGATGATAATCAGGTGAAAAAAGGTGTCCGCTGTGGAGTTAATGGAAAAAATGTGCCTGAACAGACCTGCCTGATGATATGCATAATCATAATATAAATATGATCCGGCAAGAAGCCATCCGGCAGATATTATAAAAATTGAGAGTCTGGACTTCATCAGCAGGTCCCGGGGCAGTGTTTTACTGCTTTTGCCTTTAACTCTTCTATTTCATTTTTAAGCTCTATCATTCTCAGCTCTCTGCCTACCGCCATTTCATAAAAAGTCTCAAGTTCACGGACCCGCTTTATCAGTTCGTTTTCGAGTTCTATCTTTTCTGTAATATCACATACCCTTTCAACTACTGATACAACGTTTCCGGCCAGGTCCCTCAGGGGATAGGCCACTGTTTCGACATTTATCCTTTTATTATTGCTGTTGATATGAGTATGGATGATTTTGCTGCTGACACCTGTATCAAATGCAATTTTTGCGCTGCACTCATCACCGGATAGAAAGCATGGTTTTGTATTATGGTGTGATACTTCAAAGCAGTGACGGCCCCTGATCTGGTCCGGAGAGGTATTGGTCTGTTTTGCATAACTGCTGTTGGCATATACAATTTCAAAGTTCCGGTTCAGGACAACCATACCGTCCTGCATGCCCTCAAGTATGGAAGAAAAGAAGAGTTCCTGTTTTCTTGAAAGTTCCCCCATTAATTTCCGGTCGCTTATGTTCATGAGCATACCGGACAGGACATCACCATCAAGACTGGCGCTCAAGAGAGCGTGTATTGTTCTGCTCTTTTTGGTAATCAGTTCAACCTCGAAATTACTGACACTGCCTGCTTCCATAAGTCTCCTGATCAGGGTCTCCCTCTGCGCAGGTTTTTTGTATCTTAGAAGTACACTGCTTTTTATCATCTCATCAGGGGATTTGAATTCAAGCATTTCAGACAAGGCCCTGTTTACATATAAAATCTGGCCTGTGACATTAGTTTTGTAGATGCCGATCAGTGAATTTTCAACAAGATTCTGATATCTGGTCTCTGCGTCTTTAAGTAAATTTTCGGTCTGGGTTTTATCGGTTATGTCTTTCAGGATTTTTACAACCTGGAGGACCTGTTTTTTATTATTGTCCATTAATGGTGTGGCGGTGACATCATAGAGCTTTTTTTCACCGTTCTTCAGGATGAAAGGGTATCTGACGGATACCGGCTTCCCGGTTTTAAAGACCTCAGAATGGGGGCAGCGCTTGAATTCGTAATTATCATTACAGGGTGAAGAGAGGCGGTGAAAGAGTTTATGGCATGTAAGGTCCCCGGGACTGTTCTTGATCCCGAAGACACGACTTGCCTCAGCATTGGCAAAGGTTATTTTATAGTCCCTGTCTATGAGAACAATGCTGTCGCTAATGCTGTCAGTTACTGTTTCAAAAATATTTACCGGCCAGTTCATGGGTTGCTCTCCCAGTTGAGACTTCACTGGTTTGTTACAAATTCAGCATCTGTCCTGCGACCGCCTGAAAACGGAAGAGCCGGGATATTTCATCCCATCTTGAGAGTAGCAAAAGCAATGCCATGGCAGGAACGTAATTATTTTAAGCAGTTAAGTTATGGGTAGACGGTTAAATTACCAGAGTCTGGTCAAAATGGCATGGATTATGACCAGGTCTGACGAAGATTGGACAGGTTTTGATTTATTTTTTACTGAGCCTGTGGACCATTTCTACCAGAGCAATTACATTATCACGCGGGGTCTCAGGGACTACACCGTGCCCGAGGTTAAAGATATGGCCGCGGGCTGATGATGCCCTTGATAGGACATCTTTCACGTTCTCTTCTATTTTGTCTTTTGGCAGGAAAAGTGAAAGAGGATCGAGGTTACCCTGGACAACTACGTCTCCACCAAGCCGTTTAGCAGCGTCATCGATATTAATCCGCCAGTCAACACCGAATACGTCGGCTCCTGATGTCTTTATTTCTTCGAGCAGGCCCGCGGTAGAGCCGACAAAATAAATAACAGGGACTGTCTCACCCCTTTTCTGCATCCATTCTTTCAGATCTTTGATGATCTGCTGGACATAAGAAAGTGCGTGCATACGAAAGTCCGCAGGTGAAAATATCCCTCCCCAAGTATCGAATATCTGCACGGCCTGTGCCCCGGCCGCAACCTGTGCCTTTAGATATTCTGTTATTGTGGCAGTTACTTTATCCATGAATGATTTGTAAAGCGCGGGGTTTTCATATATCATACGTTTGGTGTGAAGGAAACCCTTTGAAGTACCGCCCTCTATCATATAAGTTGCGGTAGTGAACGGAGCGCCGGCAAAACCGATAAGGGGCACCCTGTTGCTGAGCGCCTTTCTAAGAAGGCGTATCGCGTCCATGACAAAACCCATGCTCTCTTCCGGGTCAGGCACGAACAGCTTTTTGACCGTATCTTCGTCCCTTATCGGGGGGCCCAGTATCGGTCCCTTTCCCTCATGGAAATCAAGCCCCTGTCCCATTGCCTCGCAGGGAATAAGAATATCTGAAAACAGAATGGCAGCATCGACATTCAGGATATCAATTGGCTGAATTGTAACTTCTGCGGCAAGTTCCGGGGTTTTGCACATCGTAAGGAAATCAGCCTTGCCTCTGACAGCCCTGTATTCTGCAAGATATCTGCCGGCCTGGCGCATGATCCAGACCGGTGTATAGTCGACTTTTTCGCCTCTGCATGCCTTAAGAAATGTATCGTTCATTTTCTCTCCGTTTCAATGCTTGTAAAGATGATTATTGGAAATCTGGATTCCCGTTTTCATGGGAATGACAAAATGGCCGTCATTCCTGCGTAAGCAGGAATCCAGTTATAGCACTTAACTGCTTTTTCTTATCCTGTACGGTATATATCCGCAGAACGGCTCTTCATCCATGTAATCACCGGTCACTGCGTACGCACGCGCACGGCATCCGCCACAGACGTTTACATATTCACACGACCCGCATCTGCCTTTGTATTCCTTGAAGTTCCTCATGTCTTTGAACAGTTCGGAATTTTCCCATATATCTTTAAATGACTTTTCCCTTATGTTGCCAGCCGCCTTCGGGAAATAGCTGCAGGGAAGGACATTTCCATCAACATCTATCAGGCATATTAACTGTCCCGCCAGACATCCCTTTGACCCGCCGGTGGAGAATTTAAGGGTCCTACGTTCGATCTTCTCGCCTTCCTCTTTCTGTTTCTGAAGGACCACCCTGTAATAGTGCGGGGCGCATGTGGGTCTCACCAGAAGGTCTTTCTCTTCCTTTTCCATCTGGTAATGCCATTCAAGCAGTTCTTCGTAATCTTCCTTGGAAATAAGTTCATTCATAATATCTTCGCCCCTGCCTGTAGGCACGATCATGAACATATACCATGCGGTGGCGCCGAGTTTCTTGGCGAGCTTATACACCTTGGGTATTTCCTGCTGATTGCGCTTTGTGAAAGATGAGTTGATAAGAAACTTGATGCCGTGTTTATTAAACAGTTCGGTCGCATTGACTACTCCTGCAAACGCGCCTTTCTGGTTCCTGAAATTATCATGCACTTCAGCAGTAGATCCGTCGAGACTCAATGACACCATCTTGATGCCGGACTCCTTCATGCCCTCACATATCTCTTCAGTGACAAGCGACCCGTTTGTAGCTATGCACATCCTCAGGTCTTTGGAAGTGCCGTATCTGGCGATATCGAAAACATCTTTTCTTAAAAGAGGCTCACCCCCTGACAGTACCATAACAGGTTTGGCATAGGATGCAATGTCATCTATGACCCTGTATGCCTCCTCAGTCGAAAAATCGGGATGGCCCTTTGCCTCCATTTCTGAGGAGGACCGGCAGTGGACGCATTTTAGATTACACCTTCTTGTGATTTCCCATGCAATCCACTTCGGCTCGAATTCCTTTATCATGCTGCTCCTTAAATATTATTCTGAAAACATAGAGGCGAAGGAACTTTCACCCTTACAGATAAGTATTATTCTACCTTTTTTTTTACAGTTATGAAAGCTTGATGAACTTTGTGAAGACTTCATTAGACAGTACCAGTCCTTTGCGCGTTAGTTGCATTGTAGTCTCATATGCGCACTCAGAACTGGTAATTTGAATCAGGCCTGCTGCCCTAAGGTCTTCTATTTCCTTATGAAAAATGTTTAGGATTTTAACATTGTACCGCTTTGAAATTGTTTCAATATTGATGCCTCCTGTTTTACGCAATCCAAGGAAAATCGCTTCCGACAATGCCATATCTCCGGTTATGGATTCTGATCCTTTTACAGCACTCTTATCTTCTGAAATGAGTTCGAGATATTCGTCTATATTGTCCGTGTTATGAAATCGGGTTTCGTTTAAGAACGAATGGGCACCCAGCCCTGCACCGTAATATTCACCTCTGTCCCAATAATTGAGGTTGTGCCTGCACTGATAGCCGGGCAGTGAGAAGTTTGATATTTCGTAATGGAGGTAGCCGGCGGATGTCAGATAATCGATTGTGTGTTCATACATTTCAATGGCCTTGTCTTCAGCCGGGAGGGTAACCCCACCTATCCTCCCCTTATTTAAGGGGAGGAACAAGGAGGGGTTATTAATATTCTTATACAACTCTGTCCCTTTCTCCACCGTTAACTCATATGTGGAAATATGATTCGGCCTTAATGTCACAGCCTTTTCAAGGGTCATCTTCCAGGTATTAATGTCCTGTCCCGGTATCCCGTAAATAAGATCGATGCCAATATTTTCAAAACCGGAATTTTCTGCAATATGGACCGCCAGTTCAGCCTCTTCAGATGTATGTATCCTGCCCAGAAATGAAAGCTCATCGTCATCAAAGGACTGAACGCCTATGCTGATCCTGTTGATGCCTGCTGAACGGACTGCCTTTAATTTGACTGTATCAACAGTCCCCGGATTGGCCTCGATGGTCGTTTCTACCCCCTCTTGCCCCCCCTCGGAATCGAGTCGAGCCGACTTGTTAAGGGGGGGAGAAAAACTGAAGTGTGTGAATATGTGATTAAGCAGACTTGATAATATGTCAGAGGGAAGCGCTGTCGGGGTGCCGCCTCCGATGAAGAGAGTGGACAGCGATTTTTCTTTCGGTATATTTGAAATCTCTCTTTTCAGCGCCTCAATGTAGTCAGATGCTCTGTCAGGATTATAAAGACCTGAGACAAAATCGCAGTATATGCATCTTTTGAGGCAGAAAGGAATGTGGACGTAAAGAGATGGTGACATGAGCTCATTTTAACAGAGTTGAAGATTTTACTGGGTTCTCCTGATAGGCCTATGAAAGCTCTTTAATAAAAGCCGTGAAATCTTTGACAGCGGAGGGGACGCTTTTATGGACGATTTTATAATCTATTGCTTCATATTCATGGACAAGGATATTTCTAAGGCCTGCACTGAGGGCCAGACTTTTACTTAACTTTTTACTTATTATCCTTAATTCACCTGCCCGCAGGAAAGCGGCCTTATAAGAAGACGGGGCTGGTTCGCCTTTATCTGAAATCAGGTGGAAAACAATATCACTGGCTGTCATTACAAGCAGTTCGAGTATCCTTTCTATTTCATAATGCTTCTGCATGAACTCATCAAAAGGGATCTTTTTATATGGCAAAAGATCATTAAGATAATTCGCAATGGATTCTAGTTTCTTCTTTACAACCTCAGGCGACATGAAATACCTTTCTTACAAATTTCTTCAGATAACGTGAGCGCATATCACGTATTTTTTCCGTATCAAGGTAGAGCTTCCAGGCGCGTAATCTGTTCTTTTCAAAAAGGTGAGCTCTCTTTTCAAAAAGACATACTCCTTTCATAAATACTTCATAAAGCAGCAAAGGGGGAGTGTCTGCCGTAAGCACGACAAGATCGATTTCTTTGTCGGTGAAAAAGTCGTCAAGCTTATAAATCAGTTCAAGCTTTGATATCTTTGTCCCTTCTTTCAGTTTGACTGCAAGGTCGATATCTCGGGAGCCTTCAGGTTTGTCGCCGGCAGCGGAACCGAAAAGTACAAGCATATCAATCCCGTTAGCCTTACAAAAGTTTTTGATTCCCATGATTTTCATTTCTTAATCTTAAGATTGAAAGATGGCATTGTCAAGGAAATATTATCCGATATTTTATATGGCTTTTTTCGTATTGTTTTGATATTAGATTTAAAACCCGGCAATTTATATAATATCTCTGCATTGAAATAACTTAGTTCCCCTCATGCTCTGTTTCTTTACCATCAGGGCAGAGAGAGTCTAACCTGATGATTATGAGAACAATAGTACAAACCGGACTCGACATATTTGAAAAAAACTGGCCGAAGGAACTAAAGGGCGCGAGGGTGGGGCTTGTCGTGCACCCTGCCTCGGTGAACAAGAGGCTTGAGCACGCTTCTGACTGCCTTTATAAATCCCGAAAGCTTGAACTGAAGGCCCTCTTCGGCCCACAGCACGGAATCAGGGGCGAGACGCAGGACAATATGATCGAATGGGAAGGGTTCAGGGACAAAAAGACAGGGCTTCCTGTCTACAGCCTCTATGGTGAGACACGTAAGCCGCATCCGGCAATGCTCAGTAATATTGATGTAATGGTAATTGATATGCAGGATGTGGGCTCACGGTATTACACATTCATCTGGACCATGGAATTGTGCATGCAGGCCTGTGAAGAAGCCGGGAAATCAGTTGTCATCCTTGACAGGCCGAACCCTCTGGGCGGTGTTCTCACGGAAGGGCCGGTGCTTGATATGAAATACACATCATTTGTCGGACAGCGTCCCCTTACAGTGAGACATGGAATGACGATAGGGGAGATCGGTACTTATTTGAGGAATGAAATTTATCCCTCCCTCGATTTTCACGTTATACCAGTCAGGGACTGGGGAAGGGGAATGTGGGGGGATGAAACCGGTTTGCCATGGGTATTGCCTTCGCCTAATATGCCTACAGTTGATACAGCACTTGTCTATCCTGGCATGTGTCTGCTGGAAGGCACAGACCTTAGCGAGGGCAGAGGGACAACGCGTCCTTTTGAGATTTTCGGTGCGCCTTTTATTGATCCCGATGCTCTGGTTAAAAGGCTGACGTCATTTAAACTTTCCGGGGTGGTCTTCAGACCGATGTATTTCCAGCCGACCTTTCAGAAACATGCAGGCGAGCTTTGCGGAGGAGCACAGATACATGTAATCAACAGGGGAAAATACAGGCCCTTCAAAACAGGTGTTGCAATTATCAAGGCTATACATGATCTTTATCCTGACGGCTTTAAATGGAAGCAGCCGCCTTATGAGTATGTAACGGACAAACTCCCGATAGATATCCTTGCAGGTACGGACAGATTAAGAAAAGATGTTGAACGTGGCAGACCTCTTAACAGTATGGATGAGTGGTGGAAGGCACAGTGCAAAGAGTTTGATAAAAACGTGAGAAAGGAATATTTAATTTACTGAACTGGATTCCTGCTTTCGCAGGAATCACGTTATTTCCGTGAAAACGGGAATCCAGATACTTTCTTTTTATGAAAAGAGTTATTAATGTCTTTATTCCTGCAGCAGGCCTCGGGGAAAGACTTCGCCCGATTACAACCCATATACCCAAACCACTTCTCCCTGTTCTTGGCAAACCGGTGATTCAGCATGTTCTTGACAATGTTGTCAAACTGCCTTTTAACAGGATTGGGATAAATCTTCACTACAGGAAAGAGGCGGTTGAAGAATGGGCTAGGTCCTGTTCGCTGAAAGAAAAGATTGTTCTGTTCCCTGAAGAAAAAATCCTTGGCACAGGTGGTGCCCTGAAGAACGCCGGGGAATTTCTGAAGGCCGGCACATTTCTGGTACATAATTCGGACATACTATCCGACATAAATTTGTCCAGCCTGCTTGACTATCATATGGCGTCAAATAATCTTGTGACACTTGCTGTCCATGACTATCCGAGGTTTAACAGTGTTGTAGTGGATGGAAATGGAATTCTGGAAGGTATTGAAATACCCCCCCATCCCCCCCTTGGCAAGGGGGGGAGAAGAGGGAGGGTAGCCTTTACAGGCATAGCTGTCTACGAGCCGGAATTCCTGGACTATTTGCCGGAGGGGAAATCCAGTGTTGTTGATGCATGGCTGGATGCTGTTGCTGCAGGGAAAAGCATAGGAACATTTGATGTAAACATGGTCGAGTTTGACCCCCACCCCTACTGGAGTGACATAGGAACACCGGATGCGTATGCTGCAGCGGTCTTTGAACTGATGAGAAGGGAAGGGGAGACGGTATTCGTTCATCCGTCAATTGACATGTGTCCTGATATAGATATGCAGGGACATGTTGTCATTGAGGAGGGGTGTAATGTAAGGGCGTTGCATGCAACGCCCCTACTTCGGAATTGCATCGTGCTTCCGGAAGGTATAATACCCCCGCATCCCCCCCTTAGTAAGGGGGGGCCACCAAGGGGTGAATTCAATAACTGCATCATCGGCCCCGGTTTTAAGGTCGACCTCACCTGCTCTGAGATATTGAGTATTGATAAGGACAATAGACAATTGATCGGGTCCGGAGGATCGGACAGAAGATACTACAGGACCAGCAGGGAAAATAAATCAGTTGTGCTCATGCAGTGTAAGGCAGATGATCCTGACTATGAACGGCAGATTGAGTATACGAAATATTTCCTTAAGCACACTCTGCCTGTTCCCGGACTGATTGAAATGGACAGGGAGAGGAAAAACGCCCTGATTGAAGACGCCGGGGACATTTCCCTTTACAGCTGGCTTAAGTGTCCCCGTGACAGGATGGCAATAGAAAATATTTACAGGAAGGTGATAGACATCATTGTCCTTCTGCATACAGATGTTACCGAAGATGTCTCGGCCTGCCCGCTTCTTGCAGGCAGGACCTTTGATTATGAACATTTCCGTTGGGAGACTGAATATTTCATTAAGAGATTTGTAGAGGGCGTGAGGAATATTAGTATCAAAAACCATTCAGCCCTTGATGAAGAGCTTCATCAGCTTGCAGTAAAAGCAGACGCTTTACCCAAGACAGTGGTACACAGAGATTTTCAGTCCCAGAACATCATGGTCATAAAAGGGCGGGAGCTGCGCCTGATAGATTATCAGGGTGCCAGGCTCGGACCGCCGGCTTATGATGTAGCGTCTATGTTATGGGACCCGTATTATCGTATAGAGGATGGGATAAGAGAGCAACTGCTGGACTATTATATTGTTAATATGAATTCTCGATCATCAGGTAAATTTGATGAAGTTAATTTTCATTCCTCGCTTGTCATATGCAGGCTTCAGAGACATATGCAGGCACTCGGGGCTTACGGCTTTTTGTCGTTGGTGAAAGGGAAGAGTTATTTTCAGAAGTACATGCCGGAGGGAGTGAGGCTGCTGAAGGAGGATGTCTGCAATGTCAAGGAAGAATTCCCTGAATTATATGAGCTGATTATTGGTTTGTAAACAGCGCCGTTGTTTCTATTTCTTGTAGCGATCTTTGTTATTTCATGAGAAGGAGATGTCCAACATGCAGCTTGGCAATACAATTTACGTCAGGATTTATGAAAACAGAGTCCATATTCGAAACATAGATGATCGAAATGATATTGAACTTTCATCTGAATCACCTTTTACATCAGAAAGACTTCTGATAGGTAATTTTAGTGCTGCCCAGACACTCCTGAAAAAAGGCCTGAAAATAGTAATGGGGAAGAAGTTTTATCCGCCGGCCATCTTGATGCATCCGATTGAAAAAATTGATGGCGGATTATCTCAGGTTGAGGAGAGGGTATTAAAAGACCTGGCCATTATTACAGGCGCCCGGAATGTGGTTGTGTGGGTTGGTCACGAACTGGACGATGATGAAGTGTTGAAGTTGATACGGAACGATAATGACCAGGATGTCATTTGCGATAATAAAGGTTAACAGTACATGGGAGACAGAAGAACCACTTCTCCTGGTCCATGAATGATGGAGAGCAGGATCAATAACTCAGTATTTCCCGTATCTTACTCTTCAGCTCATCGAAGTTGGATGATTTTACCACATAGTGGTCAGCGGCCACTGCTGAAAAATCTGACTTGTATACACTGTAGGCAGAACATATGATTACCGGCAGATCGTACTCGATTTCCCTTATTTTCCGCAGAACACTAAGGCCGTCTTCTCCGGGCATCTTAATGTCCAGTGTTACGAGGTCCGGCCTTTCTTCTCTTATCATCCTAAGGGCCGTCTCGCCTCGGTCAGCCAGAATAACGTCATAGCCCTCGTCAGTGAGTTCTTCCTGAAAAAGGAGTCTCATATTTTTTTCGTCGTCTACGACAAGGATTTTCTTCTTCACCCGGTTACCCCTCTCTTATGGTCAAGACCCCACCGCTCTGCCAGGTAGGGCTTTAATTTCTCAAAAATATAACGCTGCTGATTGATTATTTCTTCGGCCTGATGAGAATCCAGATTTATGGTTTTTCTGACAAAGGACGCTACCTTTGCATAATATAGCGGGACCAGCGCTTCTATTACATCATCAGGGCCCAGTCCTCCGGGGCTTTTTGTGTAGGCAATCGCGAAATCAAATAATGATTTTATCCATATTTCCTCAGGAAGCTCAAAAAGAGCATGGTCCATTCCTGCAATCTCTTCGACCTTCTGAAGGTTTTCAGGAGACAGCACTTCTTTCAATACAGTCATGCACAAGGGCAGGCTGTCTTTGAACTTGTTTATCAGATTTTCAGGGTCCACCTCAATCGGTTTCGGGGCAGCCTCTGACTCAAACCCGAATATGGCAGTAGGACGGCTCCCTTTCACCTGGAGCCATTTTCCTTCATAGGATTCCATCAGACTGAATATAGTACCGACAACCTGCCTGAACATGGGGCTGAGGTCCTTGCCGGGATCTTTATCATCGTGGAGTTTGGCGCCGAGAAACGACTGGCAGATCCTGAAATTTTCGCATATGGCAGTGGTCGTCATCCAGATATCTATACCGAACCTTGCGATGTCCGACTCCCATACATCCTTGGCCAGAAGACTTTCAGCCAGCTCCGGTGAAAAACCGAAATCGCCTCCGATGGGCTGGCGTACACGTCTGCCGTAAAGGGCACATGTCATCGGATAGGCTATCATGTTCGTAATGGTGCCGTCATATTTATGCCGGCTGTAATATGGGGTAACGAACCCGAAATTCTTGAGTGCTACGGGGGCGATAAGCATTTCGATCCATTCTGGAGAGATGCTCCTCAGGTCTGCATCAAGCATACAGCCTGCCCTGAAGCCGAGAAACTTCCCGGCCTCCAGGATCGCCTTTACAGCAGTGCCTTTTCCTGATGGTCCGAGGTATTTTGCGACGAGTATGCCGGTTTCATTTTCAGGTCTGGGAATAAATGCATTTTCAAAATAATGCTTGTCCGTGAGGGCATTGACAGCCCTTTGGGTCTCTTCAATATTTCCCCCTTCGGATATTATTATCAATCCTTTTAACGAGGGGAAGTATTTTGCAAGGCCAAGTTCAGCGGCCTTGATGACCCTGCCTATGCTTTTTGCATTGTTATAACTCGGGATACCAATAATGATGTCTGCATGGCCGGTTTCTTTTAATTTCTCCAGGGCTTCTTCATTAATTGCGGTAAAGTTGTAAGGGATGTCCCTGCTGCTCAATTTAAGGCCTCCTTCTGTCCTGAAGTTATTATAGTCTACAATTTCAATGGAGAAAAATCTTCCGGGATAGATTGGGAGACACCATCATTACAGGGAACTCACAACACGTACATGCTGCGGGAATCGTTAAGCTTCAGGTTAACGGTCAATATAGTTTGCCTGTCTTAAGATATTGCCGGGGACATTAATACCTAAAGCCTGTGCGGCTTTCAGGTCGATTCTAAGGAAAAAGTCTGCTGTTTCAACAGGCAGGGCAGAAGGAGGTGTCCCTCTGAGAATAGTGTGTGCCAAACGGCTCACCTGTTTGCCCAGCTGGAAGTCGCTCTCACCGTATGCGACAACTATGCCTTTCCTGTTCGGCGACTGGGTGGATGATGCGGAGGGGATTTTAGAGGACAGTGCTGCCCCGACAATTTTATCGACATTCGAAAAGAGCAGATGCGAACAGGTCATCCACAGGGCGTCGGCATCGTCAGGTACATGGGCCAGTGCATTTTCCAGTTCCTGCGCATTGCTTATGTTTTCAGTTGTTATCTGAATGTCCAGTTTGGCAGCAGCTTTCCGGAGGTCCTCCACCGTAGCGAAGGCCGCATCATCAGTAAAATGGAAAGGGACATAAACGTGCTTCACGCCAGGGGCTACCTTATGAAGGTATTCCAGTGCCTTGGGGGTGCTGCCGCGTACACTTACTCCGGTGAGCATGCCCCCCGGTCGGGTCATGGATTCTACTATACCTGAAAAGACCGGATCAAATACCGGACCGAAGACACCGGGCACCTCCTTGCCTGTAAGGGCCTCTTTGAGTTTTTTAGTAACCGGTGTGGTTAGCGAATATATCAGGTCGACTTTATTTGCCAGCATTTCATCGATTGCCGGATCGACCCTGTCTGTACTGTCCAGAGGTCCGGCATAGAGGTAGGTTATATTTTTGCCCTCATGATACCCATGTTCTTCCATCCCGGACCTGAATCCCCTTACTACTTCCTCAAGTCCGGTGCTGGGATTGATAATGCCGACAGTATAGTGTTTTTCTTTTACTGTGTCACAGCCGGAAAAAGTCGTAAGGTTAAGTATTATTATGAAGCAGATGGATGACAGAAATAAAATTGATACACGCGTCATATCTCTCATTGCTTGATTTCATATTTACAGATGGAGAGAAATATGTCAACCCATTGATAATAAATGGCCGGGTCAGGACCGAAAATGAAAAATTGCATGGCTGATTATAATTTATTTCTTATCAATTTGAGACATGACTGCTTATTAGCTCATAGGTGACCAGCTTGAACCGTGTGGTATCATGGATTGAAAGGTAACATTTAGCAGGAAGATGTGGCTGCTGCAATCGGAAATAAATAAAATATGTGACGAGCGGATATTATATTCATGATGATCATGTGTGATATTAAAGAATATCACTGAGAAATAAAGAGACAGTCATATTATTATGGAAAATTTCATAGTTACAATATCATTGCTGCTTATTGGCATGGCGTTGAAACGCATCCCGGTCTTTTCGACTGAGACAGGAAATATTTTAAATCTTTTTGTCATATATGTATCTTTGCCGGCATTGGTCCTTCTCAAGATCCCCGAGTTGAGCTTCTCCCGGAACTTGCTGGTCCCCGCAGTAATGCCGTGGACAATGCTGCTTTTTTCCTGTGCAATGATATTAATCCTGTCCAGACTAATGAAATGGGAGCGTACGACAACAGGGTGTCTTCTACTGTTGATTCCATTAGGCAATACATCATTCCTTGGGATACCTATGGTGCAGGCTTTTTTTGGAGACCAGGCTGTTCCATATGCGCTGTTATATGATCAGCTGGGTTCATTCCTGGCTTTGGCTACATACGGCTCCCTGGTCCTTGCCCTTTATGGAACAGGGACGACCAGCCCGACCTTGCAAAGCGTAGTTAAGAAGGTTATTTCATTTCCTCCATTTATTGCACTTGTCCTTGCCTTTATTCTTAAAGCCGTCCCTTATCCGTCTGTTGCTGTGGCTGTTTTGAAAATACTGGCCGCTACGCTGGTCCCCACAGTAATGATAGCAGTTGGCTTTCAATTAACGCTGCGATTAGACAGAAAAGTAATTTCTCAACTCGGTATAGGGCTTTCCATAAAACTTATTGCCGCCCCCTTAACAGCATTGTTAGTATGTAAAACAATCGGGCTGGAGGGAGAGGCTGTACAGGTTTCGGTCTTTGAGGCCGGAATGCCCCCCATGGTATCAGCCGGAGCACTCGCCATATTGGCCAATCTCTCTCCTGCCCTGACAGCAGCGTTAGTCGGAATTGGCATTGTGCTCAGCTTCGCGACATTGCCGGTGCTTTATCAGCTGCTGGTATGACATCCCATCCTGTTATTAGTTCCTGAAGTAGTTTTTATCATAGTATTAACTTTTTTAATTTTTAAAAAAAAAGACCAGCCTGATACATTAATGCAATCTCGATTCTGAAATATAATACTTAATTCCCTGAATGATGGGAATCGGAGCATATCGGAATTAATAAAACAGGTTACCTTTAATTCATGTTATCAGCCGGGCACTTAAGCATTAACAAATAAAGGAGGTAACAGCTTATGACGTGAAGACGTGAACATGATACTGCTGCGTAATTGACGGACGTGAGTATTCAGCTCTTTTCTTTAATCAATTTATTCCACAAGGAGGTTTGTTATGAAATCATTAATAGTAGTCCTGTTTGTCAGCCTGGCGCTGGCAGGCAATCTGTACGCCGAAGAGAAGAAACACGAGGCCAAGCACGAGGCCAAACATGAGGCCCCTGCTGAACAGAACCAGTGTATCGGTGCAGGGCCGCAGTCGCCACGTGATATAGACAGCAAGGCCGGCAGCAATAAAGTAATATTCAATGCGGCCCCCTCGATCAAGGACATGAACCTGTGTAATGTCCATTTTCACAGAAACGCGGAACACAAAGCAGCGGCATATTCAACATATGTGGAAGATGGCAGCAATTCAGGCTGGGCATGCAAGGAGCCGGCAGCAGGACGTCTTTCAGAAAAACATGCTGAATATAAGGGCTGCGAGGGTGTAGCAGAAGGGGACACTATCGAGGTCCATTGGGTGCACACAACCTGTGATATAAATACCCATGGAGTAAAGCCGCTGGGCGGAGGACTGAACGCCTGCATGACGACCATGTGTCCCAACCCTGAATTAAGGGTCGTGGCCCAGGTTTATGTGCTTGAGAAAAACGGAAAAGTAAAATTTACCGAAAAAGCCCCGGTCTCTCACAAAGATCCTACAGTGGTGTACACTGGTTCCACAACAGGGACCAGCTGGAACAACCACCACTGTTCGCCGCTGCAGGTCACCTGGGACGTTAAAACAACATGCGATACGCTGGATATCGATGATTTCAGCAAATGGTGCAGTGATAATAAATACCATGAGAAACACGCTCACGGTGTTAGGGAACTGGTAACTTCGGAGAAGCTGTTAAGCAAAATACCAAAGTAAATATCTTCAGGTGCTGGGGGCAGGTCTGCATTCTTAATCAATGCCGGTAAAATGCAGACCTGGCACTACCGTTTAGCGAAAGCTTTGTAGAATCCCCCGTGGCTTGCCACGGGGATGAATACATGCATTACCCAGAGGGTTATTAGGGAGACGGGAAGGCTCCCTAATC
>QZIL01000039.1 GCA_003599025.1 Nitrospiraceae bacterium
GCATGGCGTCCCTGGCATTAGTGGCAAGGTTGATTATGACCTGTTCCATCTGGTGCCTGTCAGCCAGTACAGTCGGTTCCTTGTCAGTCAGTAATACCCTGATCTCTATGTCCTCGCTGATGAAATTCTTCAGAAGACTCTCTGCACCTTTCACAACTTCATTGAGCTTCATAGGAGAAAGGTCTACGTACTGCTTGCGGCTGAAGGCAAGGAGTTCACGTGCTATAATTGCCGCATTATTCGACAGTTTTAGTACTTTTTCGAGATTGTCCTTTGCAGGGCCTCCTCCTTCAGTGCTTTTCTGGGCAAGGTATATATTATTGATGATTGCGGTAAGGATATTATTGAATTCATGGGCCACACCGCCTGCTAGCTGACCCACGGCCTCCATCTTCTGTGAATGCAGCAGCTGTTCTTCAAGTTTCCGGTGCTGGGTAACGTCCCTGGCAACCTCGATTACTTTATTGATTTCTCCTGTTTCGTTCCTGATCGGAACTGCCCTCAAATCCCATATCCTGTCATCAGGGGTGCGCACAGTTTCACTTTCGATATTCCCTGTCACAAAAGCCCGCATCACAGGGCAGGGCTTACATGGTTCAGATCTGTTATGCCACATTGAATAACAATGCTTTCCCTTTATGTCAGTGACCGTTTTATCCAGAAAGGCAGATGCCCCCTCATTTGCCCAGAGTATCTTAAGGTCTGAAGACAGCAGTGTCAGGCTGTCGGGAATGGCATTCAGCAAGGCATTGAATTCCTGAGACAGGTCCCTGAACCCGGTCTCACTCTTGATTAATGCATCTTCAACCCGCGTGCGCTCTTTTATCTCGGCCTTTAACTGTTCGTTGGAATTTGCCAGATCAGCGGTGCGGTCCTTCACCCGGTCTTCCAGCTCCCCGTATGCCTTTTCAAGGCGGACCTCGGCCTCTTTTCTTGCGGTAATGTCCCAGCTCGCCTTTTTATACAGTACCAGAACCGCCAGCCCTATGATGATGAAAAGAGCGAAGATAATATTCCCGACTGTCCTGAAAAGCGGGACCATGAATGAATCTGATACGCTTTTAAATGTCCAGAGGTAGACGACCTTCCAGCCTGGACTGCTA
This sequence comes from Nitrospiraceae bacterium, assembly GCA_003599025.1. GTDB lineage: Bacteria > Nitrospirota > Thermodesulfovibrionia > UBA6902 > UBA6902 > UBA6902. The sequence goes on from QZIL01000039.1 coordinate 1,104, forward strand.
TTTATCGTCATTTCATGGACAATATATTCTGTCCCTGTATTGTCCGATGCACGGTCAGGATTAATCCTCTTCATCCCTGTCCAGTTCCATGGTCCGGCACCGAACTGTTTCGAGTCAGAAATCATTTGTATCTCATCAGTTGATACACTCCACAATACATGATAAAGCCAGTCATCACGGTTTGCCGCGAATATAACTCCGTGAGGCCCTGCAAGCAGAAGCGTCCCTTCAGTGACCTGCTTTATGCCTGTCTCTATATGTTCAACAGGCGCCTTTATCACAACAACACCGATAATATCAGCCACGCCATTTCCGTAAACCGGATAACTGTAGTAGATCCCCCTCTTTTTTGAGGTAACGCCGAGGGCCATGTAAATCGAGGGACCGCCCTTCAGCGCCTGCGTGAAATAAGGACGGAAGGAGTAGTTCTGCCCGACAAAGCTGTCCGGTTCATTACGGTTTGAAGATGCGATGGTATTCCCGCTGCGGTCCATCAGGTAACAAACGTCAACTTCCATTGCGGTATTAAAATGGTCCAGGACAGAGTTTACATCAATTATGGAAGAGAGCTGTTTCTTTGCTGCGGCAGTCCTGATCTCCTTCTGCCCTGCAAGCGTCCTTACTGCCTTCTGGTGCTCTGCTATCTTTGACGATATACGGGCCACAGCAATCTTGATTGTTGAGTCTGCCCTCTTGTATGCATCTCTGTATGAGTAGTCCTTTGAAGAAGAGTAATAGAAGTAGCCGCTTATTGCCGTGGATATCAGGGAGAGCAGGGCCAGGGTCAATATTATTATGCGAAGTTTAATTTTCCCCTCCAGGCAGCGGGTTATGACCGCGCCGAATTATGGCAGGGAACTGAATTGCACCAGGTCCCTGCAGGGCTGTCGTGAGATGATTACAATATGTACCTGCTCAAATCCTCATCTTTAATAATAGCGCTCAGTTTCTCCTTAACATACTTATTGTCGACTGTCAGGTCGCTGTCTTTCATGTCAGGAGCGTCAAAGGACACGTCCTCAAGGACCTTTTCGAGAATGGTATGCAGCCTTCTGGCCCCGATATTTTCGGTCTTCTCATTGACCAGCACGGCAGTAGAGGCTATCTCTTCAATGGAGTTACCGGTGAAATTGATCTTTACCCCTTCTGTCTCGATAAGTGCGACATACTGCTTTATCAGCGCGTTTTTCGGTTCCTGCAGTATCCTGAGGAATTCTTCCTTGCCGAGTGCGTCCAGTTCGGCCCTTATCGGGAAGCGCCCCTGAAGCTCAGGTATCAGGTCAGAGGGCTTTGAAACATTAAAGGCCCCTGCAGCGATAAAGAGTATGTGGTCTGTTTTAACTGTTCCGTATTTGGTAGAGACCGTTGATCCCTCTACTATGGGGAGCAGGTCCCTCTGCACTCCTTCTCTTGAAACATCAGGACCGTAACTCGAACCTTTTGAGGCCACCTTGTCTATTTCATCTATAAATATGATACCGTTCTGCTCTGCCCTTTCAATCGCCTCCCTCGTTACCCTGTCCATGTCAATAAGTTTGCCTGCCTCTTCCTGCTGAATTATACGCATGGCCTCCGGGATTTTTACTTTTTTACGCTTCGGTTTGTCAGGGAGGAAATTGCCGAGCATCTCCTTTAAATTCATCTCAAGCTCATCCATGCCGATATTGGAGATAACGCCAAAGGGCATCACCTTTTCGCGGACTTCAAGGTCTATGTACCTGTTGTCAAGCTTGCCTTCCCTGAGCTGGGCCCTCAGTTTCTCCCGGGTTTCTTCATGACTCTGCCTGTCATCCTCTACAGGTTCTTCTGCGCCTTCAGCTGATATTTTTTTTCTCGGTCTGGGCTGGGGGAGCAGCAGGTTAAGGATTTTTTCTTCTGCAAGGGTCTGGGCCTTTTCCTGCACCTTTTCCATCTGCTCTGCCTTCACCATTGTAAGAGAAAGTCCGACCAGGTCCCTTATCATGGACTCAACGTCCCTGCCCACATAGCCCACCTCTGTAAATTTTGAGGCCTCTACTTTGACAAAAGGGGCCTGGGCCAGTTTTGCGAGCCTTCTGGCTATCTCTGTTTTCCCGACCCCTGTAGGCCCGATCATCAGTATGTTCTTGGGCAGTATCTCGTCTTTTAATTCGTCAGACAATAACTGTCTTCTCCATCGGTTGCGCAGTGCTATGGCCACGGCCTTCTTGGCGTTTTTCTGTCCGACAATATATTTATCAAGTTCTTCAACAATAGTTTTCGGTGTAAGGTTATCCATTTAGTTCCTCAATATTAATTGCCTCATTGGTATAGATGCATATTTTTGATGTTATCTTCATCGCCTCTTCAACTATCTGTTTCGGCCCGAGCTGTGTATGCTCCAGAAGCGCCTTTGCAGCTGCCTGGGCATAAGGCCCCCCTGAGCCGATGGCCGCGATACCGTCCTCAGGCTCAAGTACATCCCCATTGCCGGAAATGATAAAGGAATGCTCCTTGTCGGCTACTACCAGAAGCGCTTCAAGCCGCCTCAGTATCTTGTCCGTCCTCCATTCCTTGGCAAGCTCTACAGCCGACCGCGTTATATTGCCCCTGTACGTCTCGATCTTCTCCTCAAACTTCTCGAAAAGGGTAAAGGCATCTGCTGTTGCCCCGGCAAAGCCCGCAAGTATATTATCGTTGTACATCTTCCTGATCTTTTTTGCATTGTGCTTCAGTACGGTATGCCCCAGAGTCACCTGGCCGTCCCCGCCGATGGCGACCCCGCCGTCTTTCCTCACACAAATTATCGTTGTCCCGTGAAACACCGGCTCCTGCTGTATTGACATAGTACGCTCCGTAATTAAGATTATACTGCTATTTGTCCTTCCTCGCCATAGGATGGGCCTTATCATATACCTCAGTCAGATGCCTTATATCCACATGCGTGTACTTCTGGGTCGTGGAAAGGGATGAATGCCCTAGGAGTTCCTGAATGGACCTCAGGTCTGCACCTTCATGAAGCAGGTGCGTTGCAAAGGTATGCCTGAGGGTATGAGGACTGATATCCCCTTTAAGGTTGATCATCCTGCTGTAAGTTACTAATATACGTCTGACACTCCGCTGTGTCAACCGGCCTCCCCTGTTATTCAGAAAGAGCGCAGATGATTTTTTCTTTAATGAAATCCTTTCCGGGAGATAATTTTGTATGGCCTCCATCGCCTTGGACCCTATTGGAACGATACGCTCTTTCCTCCCCTTGCCTTTTACCCTGACAAGTGACTCCTTTATGTCAAGGTCAACCACATCGAGTGAAGTCAGCTCAGACACCCTGAGTCCGGAAGAATAAAGCAGTTCAAGAAAGGCCTTGTCCCTTGTCGGGATAAATGTCTCCCCTTTCGGGGTGTCCATAAGGGAAAAGGTCTCATCTATATCAAGAAACCTCGGCAGTGTCTTCGGTACTTTAGGGCTTGACACAAGTTTGGCCGGGTTCTTATTTACATGGCCTTCCCTGTGCAGGTATTTGAAATAAGACCTTATGGTGGCAAGTTTTCTTGAGATGGAAGATTTCTTCAGGTTCCTGTGGTGCAGCGATGCGATATAGCCCCTGATATCAAGATAATCAATGTCCTTCGGGTCCTTGTCAAGAAACGATGAAAACTCATCCAGGTCTTTTACATATGCCCTGAGGGTATGGGGAGATACTCCCTGCTCCGCTTTAAGGAAATCTATAAACTCGTTTATGTATTTTTTCAATTGATAAATCCTGTTGAATCACATCTGTCCAAGATAAAGGTTTTAAAGAGGCTGAGCCCCTCACAAACACAATGAATCGACTAGTCATTGAGAGGGCAATACCTCAATTTGCAAATAAAACATTATAGTTCATTTTGCTGAAATGCTTTGATAGCAGAGTTCATTTCTTTTTCTAAGGGGTCGGCATTGTGTTTATTCGGCATTCAGCCTCTCCTGTCAATGTTGTTTTGGACAGCAATACTGTTGAATGTATTTTAACTCCAACTGCAAAGGCATTGATAATTCATTCAGCCAAGTCAACGTTTTTCCTTATACTTAACATCGCTTAATCCCTTGAAATCCGCATCCTGTGTCCAGATAACAGCTTTATGCAAATATGCAGTTGCCAGAATTATACTGTCTGCAAGGGGAACATTATGCTTATGCCCGAGTCTCGCGGCTTCTATCGCTATAGAGCTGTTCAGGTCCACAATATGCCCCTGTTGCATAAGTGCAGCTGCATGGAGCGCTGCATCCTCTCCGCGCTGCTGAAGCACCCGTTTGAATACTTCTGTAATACAGATTGCAGGAACAAGGAGATTATCCTGGTCTTCAAGCGGCCCTGCAAAAAACCCGGCATTGGGCCCATCAGAAAGATACTCAAGCCATCCGCAGGAATCGACGAGATTCATACCCTGTCCTTTTCCCTTTCAACGGTTGTATCAATCCCCTTGAGAAATCCCCGCATCTTTTTAATATCTCTGACAGGGATCATCTCGATCCTGTTTTCATACTGAATGAACTCAACCTTTTCACCGGGCTTCAGATTCAGGGACTCCCTGAGTTCACGCGGAATCACCACCTGGTATTTAGGAGAAATCGTCGCCTTCATACAAAACCTCCATCGATATTGACTTGGTAGTATTATATCATTATCGATGCATTTTGTCCCTGATTAACCTTACCGGAAGTCGGGCCAGCTAATGATTAACCTGTAGTCATCCGGGCATCAAGCCTTTTTCAGGTCAATCAAAACCGGCCCACAATAAAATACTCTGCAAGCGCAACAAGCATTATCATAATACATACTCTGACAGTCTTATAGTATATACCCGACATGGCTGCCCCGAAGTATTCCCTTGTCAGCACAAGACAGAGGTGGACCGGAGACAACAGCACGCCGACATATCCGGAGGCAAAGGCAAAGGAAACAGCACCGATGTGGTTCACATTTTCAAGTCCGAGGAGAATAGGGAACGTGCCGCCGACAAACCCTACGGTTAGCCCGGTGAGCAGCCCGTAAATGAAAGGGAGGAAAAACAGGACCGGCAGGACAGGGATATTGTTTGCCGTGAAGAAGTTTCCTATATTTGTGACTGCCCCTGAACTGTTAAGAATGGCCTTAAAGGTCATTACCCCCAGAATAATCAAGAATATCTCCCATGACATTCCCTCTTTCAGGGTCTGATAAATCTTATTGAATGAATACCGCTGGGCCACAAACAGGCCGATGACTATGACACCCATACTGAGTGACAGGTTAATATGAAATATTATGACCATAACAAGGATAAGCGCCAGGGGCAGAAAGCTCAAAAGCCCTGATGAGGATATTCTCTTGAAACCCTCTCTGTGCTCACCTACGCCTTTCAGGCCCCAGAGCATGCCGCCGATAACAAGACAGAGGGCATACGGCAGGTTCGCAAGAAATAACTCCCTCAGAGAATGAGAGGTGATGGCTGCTGCAAGCACTATTCCGGGATAAAGGGGAAGGGTAAACTCCCAGGGGTGGCGGAACATGTAATTGATAAAGGCCTTCTTTTCCCGGGAAACCTTTATCCCTTTTGAAGCTTCCTCCACCATGGGCGCGGAAAACATTGCCCCGCCCATTGACGGCAGAAGCCCGATAAGGGCGGGCATTGCCGCCATTAAAATCCTCCGGTCAATGACCATCCCCCTGAGAGAGTCCATCATCTCCTGCATGAGCCCGCTCTTTCTCATGACATTTTCGAATATACGGATGAGAGTCAGCGCAACGACAAGGTTGATTGTCGTACTGTCGGTTATCGCTGAATGACAGGCCATGAGAAAATCAAGGGGCGACAGCAGATAGAGAAGGGCAAGCATTACAGATGAAAGCGCCATCACAAGCCCGAGGTTCCATTTGCGTTTAAGCAGAAGGAGAATAACAGCCAGAATTAAAAGAATTTTTACAATATCAGTCATGGGATATTATATAGCGACAGCAAAAATAAGTTCACATGCCGTAACCCTTCTGTTACGGGTGTATTAAAGTCTCCCCTTTACAAGGGGAGATTTAGAAGGGTAGTGGTAATAATATCTTTCTTATGAAAAGAAACAAAGAATAATAGAAAGATTATTAACCAGTACCTTCCCTGCCCCTCCTTGTAAAGGAGGGGATTACTGCATACACTCAAATTTATCTTGCATTAATTTCCGCGGATAATATAATATGTTCTAATGCCGGAGGTATTGGAAGAGACAATACAGTCTCAAACAGAAAAACAAACCCCTGACCTGCCCCAGAAGGACTCTGAAGTCATTTCCGAGTCCATAAACGGTATTCACTTCAAACTGCCTGTATTTGAAGGTCCTCTTGACCTCCTTCTTCACCTGATCAAAGAGAGCAAGATTGACATTTACGATATCCCCATAGTCGAGATCACAAGACAGTATCTCGGGTACATAAAGCTGCTGAAGGACCTCAACCTTGAGATAGCAGGTGATTTCCTTGTAATGGCTGCAACTCTTATACATATAAAATCAAAAATGCTCCTGCCGCTGGATGAGGAACAAAAGGAAGAATCCTTTGAAGACCCGCGGTCCGAACTGGTGCAGAGACTGCTCGAATACCAGTCATATAAAGACTCTTCGCTCCATTTAAGAAAAAGAGAGGAGATCTGGAAGAACATTTTTACAAGGAGCGTCTCTGACAAAGAGGGGCTTGAGTTTGATCCTGAACCGGTGCTCTTTGAGGCAAATGTATTTGACCTTATCTCTGCCTTCCAGAAGCTCCTGGAAAAGGCCCCGGCACATATTCGTGAAATTACGAGAGAGACCCTTACTGTAGCGGACAAGATCAACTACATCGTAGAGCGCCTTGAGAATGAAGACGGGATAAGGTTTGAAGATCTTTTCGAGGAGGGATATTCAAAAGTTACACTAATTGTTACGTTTCTGGCCCTGCTGGAGATTATCAGACTCGGCCTCGCAAAGATCTACCAGGAAAAGGACTTTGGCTTAATCTGGGTGTTGAATCCTCAAAATAGTGCTTCCGGAACCACTGAAGATGTTATGCAGGCATCAGAAGTAGATACAGAGCCCTCAGAGGTCCTGGCTTAAGCGTCTGCCTCTTTTATCGCACTTATCGCCTCTTCAACAGTTTCCCTCACAAGTAAATCCTCATCATTAAGGGCCTCATTAAGATAGGGAAGTCCATTTTCATGTCCGATAATACCGAGCAGATAAGCGGCATCACCGCGGATATTGGGGCTCTGGTCCTTCAGCAGTCTCGCGATACCCGGAACAGCTATAAGGACATTTTCCAGATCCTGTGTCTTCAGGGTTTCAACCAGGGCCATTGTACCGATCCTGACGCCCATTCTTTCATCACCAAGCATAGTACCGATAAAAGGGAAGTAGCTTTTATCATGCTTAAACAGGTCGACGATATTTTCGAGAAAGCCGTTTTCCATGTGGTCGACTATCATCTTAATCATTTCATCGGCGTCTTGCTGGTTATCCATTTATCAAATTGCTGTTAATATAATGCCGCCATTGGCAGGTAATTTATTTATTTCGATGAACTTAATTAGTATCTGTTGCGGAAAGTGATAATTTGATATTAGCATGTCATTTCGAGTGAAGCGAGAAATCTTAACCTGTTGCAATACCGAAAGATTTCTCCTGCTGGTCGAAATGACAATCCAGCTACGTAAGTATTTTATAGTTTCCGCAACAGAAACCTATTATCAAATTATGCATAAGACTTTGAATAAATATATACATCAATCCCTTGATTCAAATTGCGTTTATTTTATGCTAAGTTTCCCTGTACCTTTAACAACCTCACCGATAACCCGGTAAGTAAGCCTGCCTTTTTTCATTGCACTGTCGAACTTATTCAGCCCCTTTGATGGAAGCGCGATGAGCAGGCCGCCTGAGGTCTGCGGGTCGGACAGCGCCAGTTTGCCCCCTTCGTTAACAGCTTCAGAAAAAATTGTGTTTCTGCTGCAGAATTCCAGGTTCTTCACCGCGCCCTTAGGCACAGCCCCTGCTGCGGCAAGTTCTTTTACTTTGCTCATCAGCGGGACTTTATTACTATGAATAACCAGATTGATTTTTGACCCCTTTGCCATATTCAAGGCATGACCGAGCAGTCCAAAACCCGTAACATCAGTCGCTGCCCTTGCACCTGCTGACACGGCTGCCTTTGATGCAGTTTTATTAAGTAAGAGCATGGAATCAATGACTTCCTTCAGCAGGGTTTTTTCTGCCTTGCCTTTCTTTATTGCAGAGGTAAGAATGCCTGTGCCGAGCGCCTTGGTGAGCACAAGAATATCGCCTGGCTTTGCGCCCCCGGCCTTGAGGAGATTTTTTCTCTCAACAACACCTGATACTGCAAAACCGAATTTGAATTCATTATCCTCAATACTGTGACCACCTATCAAACATGCCCCTGCCTCATGAAGCTTGTCAACTGCTCCCTTAAGAAGCCTTTTTATAACTTCCGGCCCGAAGTCACATGTTGCAAATCCGAGAATGGCGAGTGCTGTAAGTGGCTTGCCGCCCATTGCAAAGACATCGCTAACAGAGTTGGCTGCACAGATCGCCCCGAAGGTATAAGGGTCGTCTACAATCGGGGTAATTATATCAACAGTTTCGACCATAAGCGTGTCCTTGTAACGGAACACGCCGGCATCATCACCCGGGCCTACAACCACTCCCAGGTTTTTGCATTTGTACACATCTGTCAAAATCTCTGAAAGGTCCGCCGGACCCAGCTTTGCTGCTCAGCCCCCGGCTTTTACCTTCTCTGTAAGCTTTATTTCTTCCATGATTGAGATATGATACTGAAAAGATTTTGGCAAGTCAAAGAATGATTGAAACCCAATAATGCAATAGAAAAATGCAGGTGTTGTGAAACCGGATAATTTTCGATACCTTAGATGCAACTCTAAACATTCTGAGCGACCATGATTTAATTCAAAGCCATATGCATAATCTTTAAATTTATCGAGTTAATTATCCGGTTGAGCAATATCTGCATTTTCCGGGGGGAAAACCAGTTTTATTCGCACGGGGTTTTTGACATTTGTTCCATGTTTCCTGCATATTACAATGTCATGATAGACCTGCATACTCATACGCTTTTCAGTGACGGGGTCCTGCTGCCGTCAGAGCTCGTGCAGAGGGCGTATCATGCCGGGTATAAAGCGATAGCCCTGACAGACCACATGGACATGTCCAATGTGGATTTTATTGTACCGAGACTTGTCAAGGCGGCCGCGGAGCTGTCCGGGTATTCACCACTGACTATCATTCCCGGAGCTGAGATTACACATGTCCCTCCTGACCTGATCGGGAAGCTGGTTGCCGATGCACGGGACTTAGGGGCCGGGATTGTTGTGGTCCATGGTGAAACCATAGCAGAGCCTGTAATACCCGGGACAAACCGGGCAGGCATCGAGTCCGGGGCAGACATACTCTCGCATCCCGGACTTATCAGTATTGAAGATGCCGCACTTGCAGCAGAAAAGGGTGTTGCACTGGAGATCACGGCAAGAAAGGGGCACAGTCTTTCAAACGGTCATGTAGCAAAAGTCGCCATGATGACAGGAGCTTCCATGGTGATTAACACAGATTCTCACGGCCCTGAAGACCTGATCAGCCGTACCCGCGCAGCTATTATATTACGTGCAGCCGGTGTCCCGGAAGAAAGCATAGAAACCATTTTTTCAAATTCACGAAAGCTCGTAGAAAGAGTCGGGAGGAGTTAAATGCCTAAAATAATAAAGAAAAGACCTGCGAAAAAGAAACCTGTTCAGGAGAACGAGGTCAAGAGTGCTGCACTCGAGGCACTGGATAAAATAAAGGAGAGGCAAAGACAGGTCATTACAGGTGTGGCCATAGTGGCTGCCATTATTGTTTTATACGTGGCCTATTCGATTTATTCATCTTCCATGAGCAACAAGGCTTATGCGCTTCAGATGGAGGCCTATAAATATTATTATGGAGAGATGGCTGATAAATCCATGTCCGAAACAGAAAGATGGAAAAAGGCCCTTGAGCTTTACAAGCAGTCTGTTGATACAAAGCTGACCCCTGCAGCTCTTTATTATACAGGCAATTGTTATTACAATCTTAAAGACTATGATAATGCAATAAAGGAATACAGCAGTTTTACCGACAAATTCAGCAGCGATAAAAAAGTCCTCCCGCTGGTATATCAAAAAATGTCGTCTGCCTATTTCAGGTTAAACCAGAAAGATAAAGCTATCGAGATTCTCGGTAAACTTGCAGGCATTGACAACGGGATATTTAAAGACACAGCACTGATTCTTGAAGCCAGATTACATGATGAAGCAGGAGAAAAAGCCAGGGCTTTGGAGAAATATAAAGAAATAATGACACAGCACACTTCCTCTCCGTGGAGCACTGAAGCCAGTGCACGCGTCTCGGCTGAAGAAACCAAAACGCAACCGGCTGCCGGTGATGATATGTCTGTCTCACCTGTTGCTGAAGGATTGACAAATAAACAACCTGAACCAGCCGCTGCAAAATAGATATTTTGGGTTCTTCTCCATTTTAGCTGCAACAAAAAGCTCTGAATGTCATTCCTGTGAACAGACTGCGTCACGATTGTCATCCTGAACCTGCCTGTCCCGACTTGTCGGGGATGCAGGATCCGGAAGCTTGCAGTACCCTGAAAAGGATGGATTCCGGATCAAGTCCGGAATGACCGTCAAGTTAATCGAATTAATTCGACAGTCCCTACCAAAGATTATTATATTCCTTGACGTTGAGTTTTAACTCCTCAAGCACGGCAGCATCATAGCCGGAAAAAAGCAGGGAAAACACAGAATTGTTTGTCAGTAGAGGGTCTGTTTCGTCAGTGATAATTCCGCTGGTTGTCAGTTCGTCCCAGCATGAAGTGGCCGGAAGAGGGGAGAATTCAGTCAGGTTGATTCTTAATCCGAGACCCTTAATAAACTCAACTCCATCTCTGACTTCCCCGAGTTCCTGTCCGGGAAGACCGTACATCAGATAAACCCCGACCTGTTCTTTTGTAAAGCCATGTCTTTTTAAATTCTCCCCCGCCCATCTGAAAATATCCGTGGAAACCTTGCCTCCTGTCCGGGCCTGCCTGTTGCTGTTTACGGTCTCAAGGCTCAGCCTCAGTGTGGTAAATCCGGCATGTTTCATTAAAGACGCAAGTTCATCATCGATAAACCTGGCATGCAGTCCGTTTGGACAATGGAAACTCGCTTTGATTCCAGACCTGATAATTCCTTTCAGTAAAATCTTAATGTGGGTATCGGCATTGACGAGAAGGGCATCGTCATAAAAGGCAAAGTCCCTCACCCCCATGCTGTATAACTCCGTTATGCCAGTGAGTATGTCATCAGGGTCGCGTTGAATAAACCCGTCAAATAGTAAATGAGACGCGCAATAGGTGCAATTATACGGACAGCCTGAACTGGTCATAAGAGGTGCAAACGGATGGTCTTCATAAAGACCGAGCTTATAATACGGCAGGCTATCCCGCACGGTATTTAACTTGATGCCGATACGGTCTATGATCCCGGCAATATCAAAGGCCCCACCTTCTGATTCAGCGTTGCAAGGCGTTTTATCAATATGACCGCTATAAACGAAATCCGCACCACTATGTTCATCCGCATGTCCGTGATAAAGGGTTGCATATATACCTCCCAGAATAACCGGGGTTTGCGGAGAGATAGTCTTAACAAGCTCTATTACCTTCTGCACTCCCGGATACCAGTATGTCATTATGGATGTGACAAATACAGCATCACAGGGGAGCAGGCTCTTCAGTTTCTCATTAAATGCTTCGGGAGTTAATCCATACCGTGCATAGTGCCTCGGAACTGACTTCAGTATATCCGGCTTCTCAACAATCTGACGCGGATATTTACCTGTCCCGTATTTTCGCTTTTTAGTCAAGACATCCGTACAGTCAATAAAGTACAGATCAGCATCATACTGACTCAGGTACCCGGCTACCCTGAGAAGTCCGAGGGGCCTTGCCCACATGTTCACAGCAGAGAAATCATAGACCCATGGATTGATAAGAAGGAATTTCGGCTTCATATTATTTCGAATATATTTAGAATACTGCGGGGAGCATTTTAGAGTCAAAAGAGTATAAAATAATATGCCATGAAAAGCGGAAGCAATAATACAGGATCGCCGCGTATCACCAGAGAAGAAGGCCTCAAGCTGCTGAAGTCCGCTGACCTGCTCGGTCTTGGAATGCTTGCAGACAATATGCGCAGGGCCCTCCATCCTGAAGGAGTGGTCAGCTTCATCATCGACCGCAACATCAACTACACAAATGTATGCATAAACAAGTGCAGGTTCTGCGCCTTTTACAGAAATGAGAAAGACCCCGAAGCGTATATCTTAAGCAGGAGGAAGCTTTTCAAAAAAATAAGGGAGACGATTGCAGTCGGCGGCACACAGATACTCATTCAGGGCGGCCTTCACCCCAAACTTGACCTTGCATACTACGTTGATCTGCTGAAATCCATTAAAAAGAATTTCAACATACATGTACACGGTTTTTCTCCTCCTGAAATTACATATATCGCCGGGAAGGCAGGATTGCCTGTCAAAAGAACCCTGGAGTTTTTAAGAGACGCCGGACTTGATTCCATACCGGGCGGAGGAGCAGAGATTCTTTCAGACCGGGTTAGGGAAATAGTCAGCCCCAAAAAGATACGCTCCGGACAATGGCTCAAGGTCATGGAGGAGGCCCATAAAATCGGCATGAAAACTACTGCAACCATGATGTTCGGGAGTGTGGAAGGACCGGAAGATATAATTGAACATCTCGATGCTGTCCGTAAACTGCAGGACAGGACAGGCGGCTTTACGGCTTTTATTCCGTGGAGCTTTCAGCCGGGGAACACTGAACTGAATAAGAACACAGAACGCAGAACACAGAACACAGACAGGCGAAAAAAAGCATTCCATCCTGCAACGGGGGTGGAATATTTACGCATACTGGCGCTCTCAAGGATATATCTCGATAATGTCCCCAATGTTCAGGCTTCGTGGGTCACACAGGGGCTTAAGATGGCACAGGTCGCACTGAGGTTCGGGGCGAATGATTTCGGTTCAACCATGCTGGAAGAAAATGTAGTTGCTGCAGCCGGGGTCAGGTTCCGGACTACAATCGACGGGATTATAGAAGCAGTAAAAGGGGCTGGATTCAGGCCTGCGCAGAGAGACATGTTCTATAATGTCATTAAGTACAGATAATCCAGACATTGGTCATAGATTTATTTAACTCGATAATTTAATAAAAGGATCAGGTTATATCTTTGAATAAATAGTATGCACCCAAAGTTTGATTAGATTGCGTTTAAGGGATCGATAAATAAATTACTCCCAATGCCTGCATTATCTAATGAGTAAGAGAGAATGCTAAATGAGAGTGATGCGTAACTTAGCTGTCCTTTTTGTTATTTCATTATCATTGTTCTCTCCCCTTACGTCTGCATGTGCAGGGATTGTTGTCTATGATGAGGTTGTGCCTGTCGGCAAACCTGTTAAGTTAAGCGCTCTCACAAAGGGAAGATTTATGCCGGAAGGGGGGAGGCTCGTCAGGTTTCATATTGACGGCAAGTCCCTCGGCACTCATTTGAGCGGCGGGGACGGTTATGCGTTTTTTAAGCATACCCCTTTATCAGCCGGACTCTTTAAACTGAAGGCTGAATCCGGCAGAGATATGGACGAAGGGACCCTGCTGGTAACTGCGAAAACCGACAGAGTACTGTTGATTGAAATTGAGCTGTTATACGAGAAACCACCTTTTTCTTTAAAATTGCTAAAGGACAGCCAAGGGGTACTTCAAAGCCTTTCTAAGAATTTCAGGATTGTCTATCTCGCAACGATGACAGGGGCAGAGGTATCCAGAAAAGCGGTCACGGGAAACAACCTTCCGCTGTCACCTGTGTTTAAATGGGGAGGAGCTGAATTAATTGAAGATTTAAAGGTAAAGGGTATAAGGCCTTACGCTATACTTGCGTCGCCGGGTGTGATTTCTGAAGCAGCAGATATAGGAAGAAGATACAGCTTTGAAGAGACTGAAACCGGGGTGGAAGTTAAGGACTGGAATGACCTTCTTAAGCACCTTAACCCGAAAAAATAGCGTACTGATTCTGATTCCAAGATATGTCGTAGTTGCTTAGACTGGAAATCAGTTATGTTAATATGGTTCTGGATTCCTGCTTTCGCAGGAATGACGTCAAAGAGAATATAATTATTATGTTTGTATTAAACGGAGGGCAACGTGCTTGAGAAAATAAACCCGCTCACAACAGCCGCCTGGAAGAGGCTTCAGGTTCATTCTGATGCCATGAAAGGCCGGCATATGCGTGACATGTTCAGAAGCGACCCTGGCAGGTTTAGTAAATTTTCGCTCAGTTTCGAAGATATTCTGGTTGACTATTCAAAAAATATCATTACTGATGAAACTGTTGGACTGTTCATGGAACTCGCCCGGGAGGTCAATGTCAGCGATGCTATTGAAAAGATGATTTCAGGAGACATAATCAACGAGACCGAGCACAGGGCCGTACTTCATACGGCATTACGCAACCGTTCCAGCAGCCCTGTTTATGTTGACGGTAAAGATGTTATGCCGGAAGTAAATGCTGTTCTGGAACAGATGAAGGTTTTTTCCGGCAAAATTATTTCCGGTGAATGGAAGGGATATTCCGGAAAGGTGATAAAGGACATTGTCAACATCGGAATCGGGGGCTCTGACCTCGGACCAGTTATGGTAACTGAGGCATTGAAACCATATGCACAGCCTGGACTAAGTGTTCATTTTGTCTCAAATATTGACGGCACACACATTGCTGAAACCCTTAAGAAAGTCTCTCCTGAAACAACCCTGTTCATGATTGCATCAAAGACCTTCACTACCCAGGAGACGATGACTAATGCTCATACAGCCAGAAGATGGTTTCTTGATGCAGCAGGTGACGATGCCTTTATAAAGAAACATTTTATCGCGCTATCGACAAACAGGGATGCGGTTGTGAAATTCGGTATTGATCCCGCAAATATGTTTGTATTCTGGGACTGGGTCGGCGGGAGGTATTCCCTCTGGTCGGCGATCGGCCTTTCAATAGCCTGCTACATAGGTTTCGATAACTTTATAGCGCTCCTCGAAGGTGCGCACGCGATGGACAGGCATTTCCGGGAAACCCCCTTTAATAAAAATATTCCCGTTATTCTCGCATTGACCGGCATCTGGTACATAAACTTCTTCGGGACCCAGACAGAAGCGGTCCTCCCGTATGATCAGTATCTGCACCGCTTTCCTGCTTATTTTCAGCAGGCTTATATGGAAAGCAACGGGAAATATATCGACAGGTCCGGCAATGAAGTTCAATACGAGACAGGCCAGATTATTTGGGGTGAGCCCGGGACAAACGGCCAGCATTCTTTCTATCAGCTCATCCATCAGGGCACAAAACTTGTACCCTGCGACTTCATAGCCCCGGCGATAAGCCATAACCCGGAGGGAGAGCATCATAAGATACTGCTTTCCAACTTCTTTGCCCAGACCGAGGCCCTGATGACAGGTAAGGCTGAGGCGGAGGTCATTGAGGAGCTTAAGGCCTCCGGCAAAAGCGATGATGACATAAAAAAGCTTGCTCCTTTCAAGGTCTTTAGGGGCAACAACCCGACAAACTCCATTTTATTAAAGCAACTCACCCCTCGCACTCTCGGCAGTCTGATCGCGATGTATGAACATAAGATATTTGTGCAGGGAGTTGTCTGGAACATATACAGTTTTGATCAGTGGGGAGTGGAACTTGGCAAACAGCTGGCCGGGAAGATTCTGCCGGAACTGAGCAGCGACAGTCCTGTAACATCCCATGATTCCTCAACTAACGGATTGATGAATGCTTATAAGCAAAAGAGAAAAAAGGTTGATATTTAATGCCCGAATTGTATATAGTAAAGCACTTATGTTTAAAATTTGTAATAAAATGAGAGGGTTATCTTTTTTAACCTGTTTGTTGTTTGTAATGATAACAGGCGCCCAGGCGTGGGGCGATCTGAGCTATACCGTCAAAAAAGGGGACAGCCTCTATAAGATATCCAAAAAATATAAAGTCGGTATTGAGGAGATCAAAAAGGCCAATAATCTTAAGACGAAAAAATTAAAGCCTGGTAAAGAACTGACAATCCCTTCAACAGAAGACCAGGACACAGCTGCTGCGGAAATAGTGACGGTAGCTCTACCGCCAGAAAAGGCAGTAAATGTTACGTCAGAAGTTATCGCAACCCAGCCTCAGACCAGGGCAGAGCCTAAAACATATAAAGTAAAAAAGGGCGACTCGCTCTGGAGCATAGCAAAGAAACACTCTATTACTGTTTCTGAAATAAAAGAACTCAACAATCTTAAGTCCCGCAAATTAAAGCCCGGACAGGTGATTGTCATTGAAAAAGAGCCTGTTGATACAGAAGTGCTGACCGGCATTCCACTGGCCGGCCAGGCTGAACTGGTTTCAAAATATGCTGAAAAGCTGAGGGAGTTGTCTTCGTCTGATGAACCGGACTATGCAGGGATAAAAGAATTTCTGATTTCTGTTGCTGAGAAGACTCTCGGGATTCCCTACAAGTTTGGCGCCAGTTCATTTAAGGCAACAGATTGTTCAGGATATGTACAGACAGTCTTTAATCTTATCGGCGTAGATCTGCCCAGAAGCGCGCGGGAGCAGTTTAAAGTGGGCCAGTCTGTAGACCGGAAGGACCTTTCAATCGGGGACCTTGTCTTTTTCCAGACATATGCGCCGTTTCCCTCCCATGTTGGAATCTACCTTGGCAACAATCTTTTTGTCCACGCTTCGTCATATGCTAAAAAGGTGACCATAAACAGCCTCAGTTCGTACTATCTGAAGAGATTTATAGGAGCAAAAAGGCTGGAAGGCCTGAAGGTCGAGGACTCTGTTGCCACCCTCGACAATTTTATAATCCCTGAGTAATTTACCTCTTTAAACCCTGCAACCGGAACCTGTAAACATATCACAGAATTGCTTATCTTTATTACTTGTTTTTGCTAATATAAACGATCATGCATGAAGTAATTGTCAGAAAATCAGAATATACGTATCCCACTCTAAAACAGTCCACCTTTGAAATGATGGATTCCCTGGGAGGCCGGCAGATTCAGAAGAACAGCCGGGTTATCATTAAACCAAACCTCCTGGCCCCGGCATTGCCTGACAGGGCCATTGTTACTCACCCACTTATAGTTAAGGCTGTGACTGAGTACGTACTGGACAGGGGAGCGACTCCGCAAATATCCGACAGCTCCGCAGTAGGTTCGTTTGATAAGGTGCTGAAAGAAAGCGGAGTAAAAGAGGCACTGTCAGGGCTTAAGGTCGAATTTAAAGAATTCAGGGAATCTTCCATTGTCGATGTTGGTGAGCCGTTTAAGAAGGTTGAGATAGCAAGCGATGCCCTCAATGCAGATGTACTGATAAACCTTCCAAAACTGAAGACACACATGCAGATGGTCTTGACCCTTGGGATCAAAAACCTTTTTGGCTGCATTGTCGGGATGAAAAAGCCGGAGTGGCATTTCAGGACCGGTGTAAACAGAGAGATGTTTGCGCAGCTGTTAGTGAAAATATACCGGGCTGTCAATCCATCCATTACCCTGATTGACGGGATTCTGGCAATGGAAGGGCAGGGGCCGGGCAAGCGGGGCGAGCCAAGGCATCTGGGAGTGCTTATGGGAAGCAGGAACGCGGCAGCTCTTGATATGACGGTATGCAGAATGTTCGGGATCTCTCCTGATACCGTGCTTACAAACAGATTTGCCGTGGAACAGGGACTTGCGGCGGATGATATCATCGTGAATGGTGAACTGCCCCGGATAACAGATTTTAAACTGCCTGAAATAACACCCCTTGTTTTTGGTCCAGAGAAATTTCACGGCGTATTGCGCAGACATCTTGTTCAGAGACCGGAATGTGATGATTCCCTGTGCAAACTCTGCGGAGAATGCTGGAAATACTGCCCTGCCATGGCAATAACGCGTACCGGGAAAAATATCAGCTTTGATTATGACAAATGTATCAGGTGCTACTGCTGTATTGAAGTATGTCCGCACGGCGCCTTAAGCGCAAGGGAGACACTCGCCGGCAAACTCACAAGAAAAATGCTGAAGCTATAGCAGGTGCTTATATCCGCAGATTTCACAGATTAAAGACAAGATATAGATCAGATTTAGAATTACAATGCATTAATCCAATTGGTAAAGGGCAGCGGTAAATTAAGCTTATAATTAATCGGTAATAATCTGCGCTCATCTGCGGATAAATGCTTTTTTATACTAAAGCACCGGGATTCCGGCAATATCCACGATGAGCCATTCCCCGTCCCCGGTTTTCTTAATCCTGATTGTACCATCGTGAAATGTCATATGATGCCCCTTTTTATATTTCCATGGTTCCCCAATATCTCTCAGGAATTCAAGGGTAATGGAAGGTACATTGACCACATAACCTTCGGTCCCCATATATTGTTTTTCAGCTGCCGGAATCGGACCGATGTCCCCGATTACTAATTCCATTACCTTATAAGGCCCGGATTCATAATGACTGATGATCACTTTCTCAATAATGCTGCGGGGGGGAGGCACGGAGCACCCGACTATAATGAGCACTAATGCTATAAGGGACATGCAAAAATATTTATCTTTAGAATTCTTCACCGGTTACTCCAGTCAGAAATTAATTTTTTCATCTGCACGAACCATATCAATTACAGGGATCATTGGTGTATTGTCACCAAGAAGGACCTTGGCAAGAGGCTGGGATATGCTCCTGTACTTCAGCCTTACCTCTACGTTCAACGGAGACACAGCTCCGGAGGGGATATAAAAGGAGTACCTTTCAATATGATATCCCTTGGGCGGGATTCTGTGGTCATATAATATCCTGTCTGCCTTTGCAACGTTTACAACGGCCTCTCCCTTTTCATTGCCGAGCTTGGTATGATATACAACTGCATTGGCATCGATTTCTCCTTTTGCATCAAGCTCACCAGACCGCAAAAGGACCTTCCCTTTTGCATCAGTGATTTTTACATCAAGCCACATCTCCCTTACCTCTGTAAGGCCGGTCGGAAGATAGTGGCCTGCCCCTGAATTTATGACCTTTACCTTTATATTTGAAAGCTGATTTTTCCTGTATACACTCTCTCTTATAATTTCGAGGTCTGCGGCATTCTGGAGGCGCTCAACCGCCATAGTCGAATGAAGTTCACTGCCCAGGAGCTTTGTGACTACAGCGTTTGCTCCGACAAAATAGTGGGTCCAGAGATGCTCCCTTTGCGGGCCGTCATTGCAGGCCTGACCCGGGTTGTCCGGCCTGACTGTCTTGCCTGTAGAAGGGATGCCCGGTCTCTGTCTCATATGGCAGTCCTGGCAGTTAACAGTAGTTGCGGGGTTGCCGGTATTATAGGGGCTGTTTTTCCACTCGTTATAGGTCTGTTCTATGGGCAGCTTGTTTGCCGCGTGAGACACGTTGTGGCAGAGAGCGCAGAATTCTGATTTTGTATGAAGCTCAGAGTATTTTGAAGGATGATACGGCGAATCAGAATCCTTGAACGGGCCGAGCATGGTTGACGGGTCGTCCTCCCCGCCTCCTGCTTCAACCTCATATCCGGCATCCCCAAGGTGTTTTACTTCGCTGATATTATGGCACCAGTTGCAGAATATTCCCTGTGCCGGCAGTTCTGCCAGTTTGTCATAGTCATCTGCTGGAGATGAGATAGCATAAGAGCGGAAACCGAGCGGTGTATGGCATTTGACACAGGCCTTCATCTCCATAATTTCATCGCTTGTTTTTGCATCCTTGTAAAAAAACTTTGTAGCCGCGCGCCAGAGCGGATCGGCGAATGCCTTGCTGTGCATGGAACCATTCCACTGATTGAATATTTCAGTATGACAAACTTCACACACGTCAGGGTCTATGAACTGATTGACCCTGACCTTCCTGAAGTCAAACAGTTCATGCTTTTCCATTTTGTCTATATCTTCAATTTCCGCCTCCTCTTTATGAGGTGCTCCTGCTTTTTCTGATGTTACGGCTGTCAGATATTCTGCCACTTCCTCTGCCTCTTTGGATGAAATCTCCCAGCGTGAGTATCCTGCCATTCTCAGGGTGGTCCGTTTCCATGCCTCAAAGTCTTTTGTCTTGCTTAGTGAACGCTCATATGTATGGCATTTCCCACAATTTTCTTTAAAGATCTTTTCCCCTTCCCCTGATGATGCTGAAGAATCAGCTGCAGTTAACAGTATCACGAATATTAATATAATTCCTTTCACAATCCCTCCCTGTCAGTCTGTTTGGTGTTCTGCTCTTATAATCTTGTATCACAGATTCCGCATTTTGGCAACGGGAATTCGGGTTATCTTTAAACTTGTTATGTTTTGTAAACATCCGGTACAGGATAAGATTATATTAAAAAGGGGCAAAAAGGAAGTATGGATTAATGGTGGCGGTGGCTGGATTCGAACCAGCGACTCTACGGATATGAGCCGTATGCTCTGACCGACTGAGCTACACCGCCTGGGGATATGCTTTTACTCGGGCTTTCAAATTACCAGAAGCAAGGCTTCAAAGTCAATTGTATATAATACATTAAACCTCTCAGACTGTTCAAACTGTCAGAACGAACTGCTATAATAGCCTATGTCCCGTTCCAAGGTCCTCTATCAGTGCCAGAGCTGCGGTTATGCGAGTCCAAAATGGCTCGGGAAGTGTCCTGACTGCGGTGGATGGAACAGTTTTACTGAAGAACAGAGAGTTGCCGGCCTCAAAAAACAGAGCACTGCCGACCCCGTAGTTCTTTCAGATATAGCTGCCTCAACCGGCGCCAGATATTCCACAGGGATCAAGGAGCTTGACAGGACACTTGGAGGCGGGGTTGTTATGGGGTCTGTCGTTCTCATCGGTGGTGACCCCGGCATCGGCAAGTCAACAATTATACTCCAGTCACTTAAAGGGCTCACAAAATTAGGCAAGGTCCTTTATGTCTCTGGCGAGGAGTCGCCGGAGCAGGTGAAGATAAGGGCCGACAGGCTTGATATTAAATCTGACGATATCATACTCCTTCCCGAGACTTCACTTGAGGGCATTATATCAGTAGCACAGAAGATCAATCCGAAGGTAATAATTATTGATTCCATTCAGACGATTTTCTCTCTTGAACTGCCATCTGCACCCGGCTCTGTAGGTCAGATAAGAGAATGTGCAACCAAATTGATGTTTATGGCCAAGAAGAACAACATCCCGCTATTCATCATCGGGCATGTCACAAAGGAAGGCGCGATTGCAGGCCCCAAGGTGCTGGAGCACATCGTTGACACAGTGCTTTATTTTGAGGGGGACAAAGGCAACCCCTTCAGGATCCTGAGGGCTGTTAAAAACAGGTTCGGCTCGACAAATGAGATCGGAGTGTTTGAAATGCAGGGCTCAGGTTTGAAGGAAGTTGATAATCCATCTGAATTATTTCTGTCAGAAAGGCCCGAGAATGTGCCGGGCTCTGTTGTAACTGTAAGTCTTGAAGGTACGAGACCTCTGCTTGTAGAAATTCAGGCGCTTGTCACAGCATCGAGCTTCGGGGTACCGCGCAGGACTGCAATCGGGGTTGACTATAACAGGATCAATCTGCTCGTTGCGGTCCTTGATAAAAGGCTTGGTCTCCATCTGGGGGGAATGGACATTTATGTGAATGTGGTCGGCGGATTAAAGATAGACGAGCCTGCTATTGATATGGGGATAGCAGCAGCAATTGCCTCGTCCTTTAAAAACAGGACCATTGAGGCCGGGACCTTTACCTTTGGTGAAGTGGGCCTGTCCGGTGAGATGCGGGCCATTAGCCAGGCTGAGACCAGGATCAAGGAGGCTGCCAAGCTGGGTTTTAAGAAAGGCATTGTCCCGGCAAACAATACCGGCAGGGTAAAAGGCAGTGAAATAGATATCATAGGAGTGAAGAATGTCGAAGAAGCTATTCAGATACTTTTGTTTTAGCCTGCTTATTTTCTTTATCGCATGCGCCCCTAAACCTAAAAGTGTCCCGCCGCCGCTTTATGAGGAACGGAAGCTTTCACTTGATGAGGTCATCACAAAGGCCGGCAGTGACATTGAAATTCTCAAAGCTATAACGGATATTAACATTGAAAAAGACAACGAGCCTTATTCATTTATCAATGCATCTGTTCTAATCAAAAAGCCCGGCTCGATTCACATGAGGATGTATCAGCTCGGTATTCTGGTAAGAGATTTTATTATCAAGGATGATGCGCTTTATGTCCTGTCCGGGAAAAATGACAATAATCTTAAAAAACTCGGCAAGGAACTGTATAATGCTATCTTCTGGTGGGACGGCTACAGCAGCGGTGAACTGTCCGGAGAGAGAGAAGCATACATTATAAGAACAGAAGACCGTGAAATCCATCTCGACAGGACAACTCTTCTGCCTCTGAAGCAGGAGATAAGGACTTTTAATAAATATATACTGGTCACATATCATGAGCCAGTAAATAACGGGGATTTCTGGTATCCATCGCTACTTAAAATATCGATGGATGATTTCATCTTTTCTGTAAAGCTCAAAAAGCTTATCAAGAACCCTGAAACGGGCGAATCCGATTTTCAGGTCCCTGAAGAAAGCTGAGTTTTTCAATTACTTAAAGACATCCAGGCAATAAATTTATGGCAGAGCCCATTTCAGAGACAGAAAAAAGCAGACCAGACAACCTTGCCCAGGGTGCCAGGGGCGGGGCCATAGCCTTCATCCTTAAGATATCCAGCACTGTCCTGGGTTTTTTAAATCAGGTCATCCTTGCCCGGATCCTCGGCGCCGGTGGTCTTGGTGAAGTAATACTTGCCATAACAGTGGTAAGGATATCCATCCAGATTGCGAAGTTCGGCATGGAAGAGACCATGACAAAATTCATCCCGCTCTATATTGACCGAAAAGACGATGCTAAATTAAAGGGGACAATATTATTCGCCATTAAATTTTGCCTCCTCTTTTCTGTAATATTCATGCTCTTCGTCCTTATGTTCTCAAAATTCATCGCGCTTAATATTTTTCACTCAGAAGGCCTGTTGAAACTGATGCCTGTCGTGATAATCGCAATCCCTGCATGGGTCATAAGGGACATAATCGGAGGCATCTTGAGAGGGCATAAAGACGCCTTCAGGGCATTGATCCCGGAATCACTTATTGCTCCTTTTTTCAAGATAGTGGTTTTTTTACTTTTGACACTTAAAGGGATTGCCCCTTTCTATGCGATTATTGCGTTTGTCACCGGAGAGATCCTTTCCGTAATTGTATCATTCAGCTACCTTCAGAAAATATTACGGCCTTTAAAAGCAGTCAGGGGGCAATGTGATAAGAAGAAGATCATGGAAGTCGCATATACGATCATCTTTACCGGGATGAGTGTGCTGCTGTATACCCAGGCTGATGTCTGGATCCTCGGGATGTTTAAACCCACCGAAATCGTCGGTATATACGGGATTGCAACGAAACTCGTACTGCTCGTGTACTTTCCCATGATGGCCTTTGCAGCAGTTATCCCCTCTCTCATCTCTTCAATACATGCCTCCGGAGACCTTACCGAGCTGAAAAAGGTTGTCAGTGAAAGTACCCGGTGGATTATGAGCATGGCTATGCCGATAATTCTGATATTGCTGATAGAAGGTAAATATATTCTGAAATATTTCTACGGTCCTGAATTTGAAGCCGGGTATACTGTTCTTGTAATTCTTACACTCGGGCAAATGATAAAGGCCGGTGCAGGTCTGATCGGAGTTATATTGCAAATGACAGGCGAGCATAAGGTTTACATGAAAGTAAATATTGTACTGGGGATACTGAATATCATTTTAAATATCCTGTTGGTGCCGCGTTACGGTATGACAGGTGCAGCAGCAGCAACGTCGTTCTGTCTGGTTATGGTGGATCTAATTTGCATTTATATCATACATAAAAGACTCTCTATACTTACCTTGGCAAAAGGGATCAAATTTGATATTGTATTCATCACTGTCATTACAGCTGTTTATTTTCTGTTCAGTTATTTTGAAATACAAATCGGACACCATCTTCTTTTACTTGTCGCCCTAACGGTATATCTGTGGAAATCAATGTCCAATAATGACATCCCCTGGAAGCTTTTAATGGGAAGCATAAATAAGGGCAGGTGAATGCAGGGACTTCCTGCTGCTCCTGTGAGGTCCGCTATTTATTAGCGCATTATAAATAAACATACAGATTTCGAGAGAACCAGGAAATTAAAAAAATCAGCGCTGATTACCGATAACTATTAAACATAATGAAGATAAAAAAAGAACATATAGTTCTTGCCTGCATACTGCTCATCGGCATAATTGCACGAATATTGAAGTTTAATGATCCGGCCTTTGTTCTGGACACGGTAGCCTTTTCACGTCTTGGCAAGAACCTGGTCGAATACGGGAGATACACTTTTGGTGAAAACTATAATATGGGTGTATTTTTCCCTCCGGGATATCCATTATTCATAGGGCTTCTTAATTTGATGGTAAAAGACCTTTTTATTTCAGCCAAACTGATATCATTCATATCGAGCTCTGTAACTATTCTTCTCTCTTATTGTGTAGGCAAAGAATTGTACAACGAGGAATCCGGCCTGTTTGCGGCCTTCGTTTATGCTCTGTATCCTGTCATACTGGCAGTTTCAGTTGACGCGTATTCGGACGCATTGTTCTTCTGCTTCCTCCTTCTGTCAATCTATCTGTTTCTGATATCTCTGAAAAAAGACAATTACTTTATGTCATCTCTGATTGGCGTGAGCCTTGCAGCAGCCTATCTCACCAGACCAGAGGGGCAGTTCCTTCTGTTACTGCCCTTTCTGCAGGTGTTCGGTGTATTCAGTGAAAAGCTGTCCTTCAATAGAAAATATCTGTTCAGAGCAGCTTTCATCTTTCTGGTATTTGGACTCGTGATCTCACCGTATATGTTGTTTCTCAAGAATTATACGGGTGAGTTCAGTCCGACCGGAAAGGCCAATATCAGCATATTACTCGGTGAACTCAGCGATGACCGGGAATATCATGAGGTAGTGAACTCGCCGGACAATACCTACGACCGGGCAGCCTTTGCTTTGACAAAAGATAAAAGCGAGCTTCAGGGGTGGAACAGAAGGGAAAACCGGTCATTAAAGGAATATCTTTTTTATGATCCTCTCACACTTATAAAAAGATACCAGAAGAATGTCATGCGTGAAATTAAAACACTGATCAAACTGCTCATACCGATAATCCTGCCTTTATTCTTTGCGTTTTTTTACAGAGAATTGTTCCAGAAGAAAATCCGTTTGATATTTATCATATTCCCATTATTGTTTTTTTTCATGTATCCGATGTTTATTATCATTGAGAAGCAGACGCTTCTTATTGTTGTATTTCTCATATTATTCTCATCAGGTGGTTTTTCAAATTCACAACAGGCATATTCAGCATTGATTACATTTTACGGTTTAGAAAAAAACAGGACACTTCAATTTGTGGGAAGAAATATTAAATATCTGATAGTTATCATTTTGATTTTAAGCAGCATGTCATATTTAAAGTATTCTAAATTTGACAACGTCCCGGACCCGATTGAACATAAAAGGGCAGGCATCTTTGTGAAGGAAACTGTTAATGCTGCATATGAAAAACTCAATATTATGTCTGCAAGGCCTTACGTCAGTTATTATTGCGATGCTAGATTTACCATGCTGCCTTACGCTGACAGCGCTGATGTATTTAATTTCGGAACATTACATAACGTCGATTATATTGTAATTGACAAACGACATCTCGGCAGGTGGGATAATTATGATGAATTGAAAAATATGCACGAACATGTTCCTGGCGTTGAATTGGTTTATGAGGATAACTCCCCAGAGTTGTTAAGACTGTTTAAGATTAAAAATGAATAAAGATATAAAAATTATGATGTCTGTTGTTGAACAGGGCAAACGATAGCGAACTCATTGATAAAACATTTAATCCCCAACTAAACTCTATGTTGCATAAATGTGATGACTCATACGATTAATCATGGAACTGAGTCTTTACTCTGCTACCCGGTATATTATGTTATAATGAAGCTCAGTGCTTTCCGGTTTCAGCTATATAATATTTAAACTGTCAGAGGAAAATCTATTATGAAAGTTCTCTTAGTAAACCCAATTACCAGTGAGCGAGGCATGTTTGCATGCACCCCAAATCTTGGGTTGGGTTATCTTGCAACAGCACTAAGAAGGAGCGGCTTTGAAGTTGATATCTGGGATGGCATGAAAAAGGACATGACCAGAAAGAAACTCAGAGAAAGATTGAAACTGCTTGATTATCAGGTGATAGGAGTGCAGGTTTACACATGCAGCGTAGAAGAGGCCCAGGAGGCACTAACACTTGCTAAATCTCTTGATCCGAAAGTTCTTCGAATCATCGGGGGCGCTCATGTTTCAGGCGATTCGGAAAACGCCCTTAACCAACTGGATGCAGACTATGCTTTCAGAGGTGAAGCCGAGATAGGCCTGCCAAAGCTTCTTCAAAAATTAAGCGGCGAAGACCACTGTGAATATAAAGACATTCATCACCTTATCTGGAGAGAGAACGGGCGAATCTATCTTAACGAGTTAAAGCCCATTGTGGATGTGACAGCGCTCGGCCTTGCAAGCTGGGACCTCATTGATCCCAACGAGTATCCCAATGCACCTATTGGCGCTTTTGTTAAATCATTCCCGCTGGCAACTATCTCCTGTTCCAGGGGATGTCCTCATCAGTGTACATATTGCGCAAACAAGTTGATTATGGGCAGGGGATTGAGAGCCAGAAGCAAAGAATCAATAATAGAAGAGCTGGATCTTCTTTATAATAAATATGGCGTCAGAGAATATCAGATTATTGATGACACGTTTACTTCAAAACGTTCCCTGGCCGAAGGAGTCTGTAACGAAATAATCAACCGGGGATGGAAGATGAATATAACTTTTCCCAACGGGGTACGTGTAGAGTCCCTTGACGAAGAACTTCTCAAGCTTCTGGAAAGGGCCGGGTGTTATTCAATCGGGATGGCTATTGAGTCAGGCTCCCAGCGGATCGTCGACCATATGAGGAGAAACCAGAGACTCGAAAAAGTAAAAGAAAAGGTTGAGCTCGTAGCGCGTGTCACCAAGATAAGAATGACAGGCTTCTTTATAATGGGATATCCTGCTGAAGAAAGAGAGGATATTTTAATGACAATAAAACTTGCCAAAGAACTTCCTCTTCAGAGGGCGCAGTTTACCATATGGATCCCGGTCCCGGGGAGTGAAATGACGGAGCGCCTGAAGGAAGAAGGGAAATTAAACATTAAGAACTTAAGCAGTGTTGTTTTAAATCAGATAAACTATGTCCCAGAAAATCTCACAGAGGATGAACTTCAGAAATTGCTCCGAAAAGCTTATTATGAATTTTATTTCAGGCCCAAGATTATTATAGGTCTTCTTTCTGAAATACAATCGCTGGAACACCTGAAAAATATACTGAGAAGAGTAAAAAGGATGTGGAAAGCCGCATAATCGGCGACCCTTAATTACTTGTTTAATAAAGGGGTTGCCAGCAAGTGGATATTCTTACAATCCAGATCTTTTTATGATATCTATTTTCTTTATTTTAAGACCTCGCGATTCTAGAGATCCCAGATAATAAGTTACTGACACAAAGAGATGGTTCTCCAGCTTGTATTCCTGGATAATATGGTCTATGCCTTCCTTCATGTCTTCTGGTTTTACCACAACAAAATATATAAATACATATTCCCGTTCACCAACTTGTATTTTATAATTCTCCCTACCGATCTTGCTGGCTTTATAAGAAGGGTGTGTACGCATGAGTTCAATAATTACGTGTGGGTTATGAAATGTACCCAGAACCGCTATTTTATTATCATCAATATTGGTTATCTCTTTCGCCAGAGTCTGAAAAGTCTCCATTCTGTCTTCAAGCAGGGTATTGCTTTTAAACAGGCTGCCGCTGGGTTTTAGAATTGAATATGAAGGAGCGGTTAATAGAAAGTTGCTCAAAATAAGGATTATCGTAAGGATGATTGTGTATCTCGGTGCCTTCTCATAGAATAAAACAATTATTATCACTAAAACAGGTAGAACTGTGATCATATTGTGCCTTGCATTGTTCCCGATCATTATCAGCCAGAAGATAGTTGGCAGAGCAGCCCATGAAACTATAAAGACCAGAACATCGCTTCTTTTTTTAAAAAGATAATATGAAAATGCAATCAACCCCATACAAAAAGATGCTATCCCCATTCCATAAGCTATGGGCTTTGCCTGTGCTACGTAATATCCTATAGATGAAGGAAGGATAAGGGAGAAAGCATACCATTTGGACAGCCCTTCTTTTGACATGGTAGTGCCGCTCGATGGGCCGAGGATTATATTTCTCAAGATTAAGAAAGAAACGCCGGATACCAAAATCATCAAAAAGGATCCAGTAATCGTCCCCTTGTCCCGGATCTTGTTAATTATAAGCAAACCGAAATAAATACCTGTAACCAGGACAATATCAGATTTAAACAGAAACGCAATCGTCAGGAATACCCCCGCCGGAAACAGGAAAAAATATCCCCGGCTCTTCCGGTTGATATCAATCCCCGAAAGATAGAAATTTAACGATACCAGCAAAAAGAAAAAGGCTATAAGGTGAGGAAACCCCATTACATTGGCCTGATAAAAAGAAGGTGCAAAGATAAGCGCGAGAACTGTGCAAAAAGCAATAGTTGAATTTCGGTATAGCTGTCTGATTAAAAGAAAGGCCGGGACAATAGTCAATGTTCCGAACACAGCGTTAGTGTAGTTCATAACTATAGGCAAATATGAATAATCATAATTCAGCAGCCTCATGAACCATTTAAGATATAAAATATACAACGGGATAACATCGGAAAAATAAAAATTTGTAAATGCTGCATTTGATCCATTGTTTAATATGTCAATGACACTAACGGCAATTTTTGTGGCATCGATTTCACCGAATCCATTTAAAATAAACGGAAAGTGGGAACCAATTGAAATTATTATTAAGAGTGGAAGATAATAAGACTTATTACCCGGGGGATCACCGGAGAGCGGCAGCATCTGAACCTCCATGCCAGTCGATTAACGTAACTTATTATAACATTATATTTTATAATAACAAATGACTTCCAGGCATTAATAAAATAACCTACATGTTGAAGCAGAAATACGAATATAGCACTGCTATTTGAGTTGACAAATGGATAAAAAAGTCAAAAAAAGACTGCTGTTGGCGATGATATTTTCAACGGGGTTCATGTTTTTTTTACTTAAAAAGGTTGACGGGAGTCATTTTTCCTTAATTGCCAGCAGGCTGGATATGAAATATTTTATCAGCTCCTGGGGTGTGTTCATTTTGGGAAATTTTATCAGAACCCTCCGGTTTCACAAGTTGGACCATACGGGGAACAGACTTATACACTGGTGGAACATTAATGCCTTCTATAATTTCACGACAGCGACTCTGCCTGGTGGAGCAGGGGAAGCCGCCACTGTCTATATTTTAAAGCGCTTTTCATTTCTAAATATTATAGGGGCCTTCAGGATACTCTTCCTTTCGCGATTACTGGACCTTGTGGCGCTCTCCGCCCTTTTTTTGACAAGTGCCTTTCTTATAAGTCATGACACGCTATATCGTGAAATTGCAATATGGATTTCAGGCACATTATTATTAATGTCTACTTTGTTTCTGTTGCCATCAAGTGGTTGGTTTGTTTTAAAGATGACGAAAAGACTGATGGGACAAAACAGGTTGATTCAGAAAATTTACGATAAATTGGCCGGGTTTTCATTAATATCTGAAGAGCAGCGGCGTCAGAAGACTTACAGCACGACCATTATTCAGTCGATTATAATGATGACCACTGGGATTATATCTGTCCATCTGCTTTTAAGAGCAGTCGGTATTTATTTTACACCTGTTCAAAGCACCTACTGTTATGGAGTCTATATGATTTTTCAAATTGTGCCTGTCCAGGGAATTGCCGGTATTGGCACCCAGGCCGCATGGTGGACACTTGCGCTAGACGTCGCTGGTTACTCAGCACCGGAAGCGGTTGCCTTAGGATTTGTTTTACATGGTGCTTTCTATGTTTTTATTTGTTTTTTAGGGCTGTCAGCTTTATTAATTTGGATTATATGTCAAAAGTTCAATTAATAATTTTTCATTTTATCAGTTATTGAGCGAATCGAATGTAAAAGCATTTGTTTTAAATTGAGCCAGACTTTATCAATTATCATTCGGGGATTAACTTGACGCACCATATATGGTATGTTAGCTGGTTCTCGAAATGCCAAATTGAGATATAATGTAAGCACAAGTTTGGGAAAGTTAACATTTCGGAGTGCTGCAGGCGTATAAGCGCGAACCCCATCCGAATAATTTTTCGGCATCAATCCTTCTTCAATTTCTCCCTTCTGGACAAGCGATTCATATAAAGGAGTGCCTGGCAATGGTTGGAAATTGTTAAGGAAAAAAAAGTTGAATTTACATTTCTTTATTAAAGCCACAGTCGCTTCAATGTCTTCGAGTTCTTCTTCAGGGTAACCGATAATAAAAAAACCGGAACATTTCAATCCAACATCACGAATTTCTTTTACCTTGGCCGGCACAATATCAGGGTTAAGATCCTTTTGCATTTTTTTGAGGATTTTTACTGAACCGCTCTCGGGAGCAATAATAAGACTTCTCCACCCCGCTTCCCGCATTAAATTTAATAATTCTTTATCGGTACGCTGAAATCTAATGCCGTTGGGTGTATTAAACCTTAAATTTCTAAGGTTAAGATTTATCATGGCTCTGCAAAAATCTTTAGCATATTCTGTATTGAAAGTGAAATTGTCATCTATGATATTAATTTGTCTAATTTTCATTTTAAAATAGAGATGTTTGATAAGCTTCACCATATATTCAACAGAGTGAGTCCTGACTTTTTTACCATTCTGTATGGGAGCTGTACAAAAAGTGCATCGATAGGGACATCCACGCGTAACCCATACAGGAACATTCCTCTTAATTGTTGTATGCAGGCGATACCCGGATTTTATGTAACCTTCTAAATCGATTGCATCGTAATCAGGCCATTTTATTTCATCAATATTATCTATATGCTCTTGAAGGTTTTTAATTAGTAAACTGTCAGAACGATATGTTAAACCTGGTACATTATTATAGTTAGGGTTTTCATTGGCTATTTCGTCTAAAAAAACGGGGAAGGTAAGCTCAGCCTCTCCTCTAAACAGAAAATCAATATCCGAATTATCCATTGTACGATCCGGATAGGTTGTTGCATGAACCCCCCCGATAACAGTAATGATTTTTTTATTGATACATTTAACCATGCCTAGTATTTTAGAAGCTTCATCGTATGTTGTAGCCCAGCAGGAAACACCAGCCACATCCGGGTTGAAATCAATAATTTCTTTTCGCAGAACGAGTGAATTCGAATCCAAGTTGCGAAGTGAGCAGTCAATAATTTTTACTTCATGCTTGTCTTTATCGAGGTTACTTTTCAGATATCCTAGAGCCAGCGGTAAAACATAATTTGTATCAAAACCCCTGGGCCAGATTAAAACTATTTTCATATGAAAGCATCCTTTTAATAGCAGGCTGATTTAACTAATTAAATCCGATTTGACCAGCCAGAGAAGACCGGAATGGTACCATGGACGAATCAATGCCGATAATTTTGCATGCTTGCGCTGCAATTCTTATCGCATTGTTACAACTTCTTTCATCCGGATAAATATGACTCATATTGACTATATATAAATTATTAATTGGGGTTTTACATTTTGGTACAATAGAAGAAAAATTGAGACTACACACTGTAGCCGCCAAATTTGAGCGAAAAACATAACTATTCTTAATCCATGTCCTGTTGAACTGCGGATTGATTCTTTCAAGCGGTTCGATCATAATTCGAAATACTTCATTTTTTGAAGCGGACGCCAGCCGATCATCCCGGGCAAAATATCTTGAAAGGTATATGATATGACTTCCATTATATTCCTTGGGAGAAATAAAATTAGTATGCTCAATAATCCCTCCAAATGGAAAACCTGGGTCAGCAATATTGAGCCAGTAAATATTGCTGAAGGGACGATCCATTTCTAAAATAGTGCAAACTGCACCTATATATTCTATTTTTGATAATTCCCTGGCATAGTCATATGCTTTTTTTGATAGTAAAGGTATGAGATTAGTTGTGGGTAAAGTTGCCAAAAAAACCCCATTGCTAATCAATCCTTCGGTAGTTTCAACCCCACATAATGTATTATTTCTTATCAGTAGCTTTATCAAAGGGGCATTTAACTTTATCTTTACTCCAAGTTTGGTCAATTTTTTTGTTAATGTATCCATTAATATCTGCAAGCTTCCCTTAATGTAGCCAAGATGTTCTTCGGTTCCCTTCCGGGAATTCATTCGTTGCTTAAGACGTCCTACCATCCACGCAGTAGGTATACGGTTTGCATTAGGTCCGAATTTTATTTCAAGCAACGGCTTCCATATTGAATCAGTCGCACTCCTTCCCGCATATTTGTAGAACCAGTCAAGAGCGGCAATGTTTTCCCATTTGTTCCAATTTGTCATCTTTCCCAGATAAAGACTTGAGAGAATAAATCTCCCCTTATCAATTGTTCCCATGGGTTTGAACCTAAGTAAATCTTGTAGCGTGTTAAAATCGTAAATATTATTGTCGTGGAATATCCCCATAGTTGTCTTCGTGAACTCTATCCTGTCAGTCATATTCAATTCTTCTAATAACCATAATAGTTCCGCATCATTGGTGAAAAAATGATGATAGTAGTGCTCTAAACGATTACCAGCTATTTTAAAGGTCCTCATTAATCCACCCAGTTGGGCACTACCTTCGAGCAATGTAACTTCCCAGCCATCCTTAGCTGCAAGATACGCAGCCGAAAGCCCGGTGATTCCTCCTCCTATGATAGTCAGTTTCTTTTTCACTTAATGTATTATATTTACATAGAACTTAAGGTTATATGAATTACCTGAGAACCGCCCCTGTTTTTTAGTTATGAGTTTGAGGGGTTTTTTGGTGCTACGCCTTTACTGTTTTTAATAATCCAGTGGGGCCTTTGTTTGACTTCATCATAAATTCTACCAAGATATTGCCCCAAAATACCCAGAAAAATTAATTGGACACCCCCGAGAAAAAGGATTGCAATTATTATTGCAAATCCAGGCTTGGGACCAAATCCTATTGATTCGAAAAAGGATTTAAAAACGCGTTGAAGGAAAAATAATATGATACTAAGAAAAGATAACAATGAGACCCATAGACCTAAATAAGAGGCTATGGCGAGTGGAACAGTCGAAAATGATAAAATACCATCTAATGCCAAACGTCGTAATTTCTTAAAATCATATTTGGTTTCTCCCGCTGCCCTTGACTGTCTTTCATAAACAAGCCCCGTTTGTTTGAACCCGGTCCAAGCTCTTAATCCACGAACAAACCGGTTTTTCTCGGGCATGGAGTTCAATATATCAACAATCTTGCGATCCATAATACAAAAATCCCCAGAGTCTAACGGCAACTTGAAATCGATCATTTTTGACATAAGTCTATAGAAAGCCCAATAGCTTATTTTTTTAACAATTGCTTCCTTTCGATGCTGCCTTACCGCATAAACAATATCGTATCCCTCCTGCCATTTATCTATGAAACGATATAACTCTTCAGGTGGGTCCTGAAGATCTGCATCAATAACTATTACAGCGTCTCCAGTCGTATGGTATATTCCAGCCGATACAGCTGTCTGATGACCAAAGTTCCGGGAAAAAGAAATGGCAATCCATCTTGGGTCTTTCGCGTTTTGCTCACACAAGAGATTCCAGGTATTGTCGTAAGACCCATCATCTACACAAATGATTTCCCATTCTACCACCCAGCGTTCTGCAGCATCATGCATTCTTCGAAAAAGTTCCGGAAGAACGTCCTGCTCATTATAACAAGGGATAACTACGGATATTTTATGAGGTTTGATAATATCTGTCATAAAGCGCTAATTTCGTCTAAACAATTGCATTATTATAATAGGACATATAATTAATGATTTGAAATTTAGTAGTACATGATGATCCTTGCCATAATATTATAACAAGCCGCTATAATAATAAATACATGAAAAAATATAGAAATAATTTTAAGAACATAAGCAGTGCATGGATATATATATTAATGATCATAATTGCTGCAGTTGCAGCAAGCCTTGCTGTAGATAATATAAAATTATCTACAGATTCGCTCAGATATGGCCTTATATCACAACAAATACTTTCTGGCAATGGAATTAGAATCCCGGCCATAAGATTGGAAGATAATTATATTCCGGTCAGTGGCGCTATTCCATATCTTGAACAACCACCCCTTTTACCAATACTTCTCGCTTTATTAGGTAGTGTAACTCCTGACAGTTTTTTCCCCGCGCAACTACTTAATATGGTATGTCATATTGTTTCTACTGTCTTTACTTTTTTGATAATGGTCAAACTATATGATAATAAAATCATTGGATTACTGACTGGAACACTCGTATCTTTTTCCTATCCTATGCTAAAGCTTACTCAAAACATCATTAGTGAACCTTTATTCATTGCATTGACAGTGGCAGCAGTATATTTTCTTGTTTTATTAAGAACCTCCAATCAATTTCAATTCGGGCGGTTAATTGTAGTTGCCAGCTTTTTCGCCACTGCCTCTATAATGACAAGATGGGCAGGAGTTTCTCTGATTGGATTGTTTCTGGTTGAATTCCTAATTCTGGTGAAAAACAAAAGGCCGGAGGCTATGAAATTATCTACTTACATAGCCATTGCAATGCCTATAGTTGCTACCATAGCGTTATTTACACGCAACTACATTATTTCCGGTACGATACGAGGCATTAATCAACCTTCCCCCGGCAGGACATATATAAACGCAATTACTGGAACAATAAGAATGATCTTCGAGCAATTTCAGCTTGGGACTTATGCTATTATTCTGATTGCCTTATTATTAACTGCATTTATTATTTTAGTGCTTGTGCGCGTCAACTTAAGAAAAGAGTCATTGAAGTTATTTAATTCAGGACTGGGATCAATAATATTTTTCATGCTCACTTATATAACATTAATAATCATTACAATGGCAGAGAAACAAGCACAATTTGAGGTGCGTTATGTGTCTCCGTTGGTGCCTTTTTTATTTGTATGCTTAATTCTTATTACCGTTTTAATATGGAAGGAGATAGAATTTAAGGCGTTCTCTAAATTATCATTAATTGGAACAACATTGTCTCTGAGTATAATAGTATCGGGCAATTTCTATAAAACTTTCGTACATATACCGGACTTTTCATATAAGCAGGAAAAAGTATATTCCATACTCAATTCGTGTACATTTAAGTGGGTAAAAGACAATTACGATATAACGCGTTTAATTACAACAAATAAACCGTATCATCTTAGTTTTTTTGGAGGATATTCTACAATTATTACCCCTCATAGCAAGTTTGACTGGAATATCAAAGTCCCTGTTGGTATGGAATCATTACTGCCTATCCGTATGAATAAAATTGGTTCACAGGTTCTTGTTCTATTCGAACCAGTGGAGGAACCATATGATGGCAGTTATCTGGCAAACCTTTTCGTAAAGAGAGAGACTGATGACACATTTACACTGGCACATAAATGTGCAGACGGTGCAGTGTATATTTTAAGGGGATATCAACCAGATACGGATTAATATTTAATGGTTTTCTCAAGTTATATAATAACGGCTTTTTGAGTCTGGATTGCCTTGTATACTGAAAGAGCAGTCATTAAAGAATTGAAACCGTCGTTGGCATCAGCAAGAATATTTTCTTTATTTGTTATCGCCCCAACCAGATTGTTGAGGATGTCTTCATAATCATATCCTTCCGGACACTTGATTTCACTATTAGCTTTGTCACTTGAGAGGATGACTTTCCTCGAAACATAATCGGCAGACAAAAAGCCTTTACTGCCTGCACAGGTTATAAAACTCTTCTTCAGCTTTTGATTTCTCAGCAAAACCATGGAGACATTTACGCCATTATATTCAAGATTAATGAACCCGCTATTTTCATTACTTGTTTTTTCACTAAATGCGCTGACGATTTTTTCCGGCCTTTTCCCAGTTAAAAAGGAAACAAGATCAAAAAAATGGCTGCCTAGATCCATTATTACTCCACCGTTTGAAAGCGTTATGTCTAATTGCCATTTATTCCTTACAGGCCCATGGCTCACTATTATCTGAATCATCATTAATTTACCGATTTTTTTCAGATGGGCTTTTATTGTTTTTGTAACCTGATTGACCCTGAGAGGAAAATTAATTGCAACGATGCACTTGTTTTTTTTTGCAAGAGAAAGTATCTTATGGCCTTCATTAAGATTGGAAGCTAACGGTTTGTCTATCAAGATATGTTTCTCTGCCCTTAATGCCTCAATGGCGTGAATTCCGTGGAGATTGCTTGGAGTTGTGATTATAACAACATCTATTTCTTTATTATTTAAAAGTTCGTGATAGTTGGAATAATATATAACACCGTGTTTTTTTGCGTAATCTTTTGCACATTCAGAGCGACGGCATACAGCAATAAGTTTTCCCGATTTTATATCTTTTCTGATATGTTCGGAAAGTCTTAAACCCTGTCTACCCAAACCAATAACGCCAAATCCGACTGCTTTCATATAGAATATATATGCATCTTGTCGTCCACAAAAACATCCCTAATGACATTGTCATATTCTTTCATCTTGCAGATGTACTTGGTGCAGTATTCGGGATCCTGGGAATTATATACCTCATAATGCTTCTTGCTTCCCCAGAGATTTATAAAACGCTCTTCATAAACGTTTCCTATCTTATAAGCCCCGTCAGCATGGTCCATAAATCCGCACAGATACATATCTCCATTGGCAGATATTGTACCAATTAAGGGATTGGATATGCATTTGGGAGTTCGTTTAGGTTCTTTATAAAAGGAGTGAGATATTTTAATCCGCGATTTCTTTTTCAATTCCTCAATTTTTCTGTGGGCGATGTCTATTGATTCCCTTGATGCAGCGAATTCCCAGAGAACAGCAGCAAACATTATATAATCCACTTTCAGTTTTTCTGCAAGGGCAACCATGTGCTCTATCTCATGAAAATTTTTATCATGAATTGCATTTCTTATACCTATGAGCATGTTAG
This sequence comes from Nitrospiraceae bacterium, assembly GCA_003599025.1. Lineage (GTDB taxonomy): Bacteria > Nitrospirota > Thermodesulfovibrionia > UBA6902 > UBA6902 > UBA6902. Next base: position 38,442 of record QZIL01000039.1, read on the forward strand.
CTCCGACTTTATCACGATGTATTCTCAGCTTTTCAATATTGTTAATAATTCGCTCGAATTGATCGTTCTTGGGTGCGTTCACTAGATTGTGAGTCTCCGTGGAAGCTGCGTTCAAACTGACCCTGATATAGGTTGATGCACGAACGATAGTGTCTATCTCGGCTTCCCTGATGGAGGAACCGTTTGTCGTAATGGATATGAATATTTTATTTTTATAGAACCAGCGGATAAGATCATATATGTCGGGATGGATCATAGGTTCCCCGCCACCTACCAGGGATACCGATTTAACTCCCAGCTTTTTAAAGTCTTTAGCCAGCTCAAATAACTTTTCATTAGGCAGAAATACTTTATTTTCACTTCTGAAATTTGTATAACTGCAAAAAAAACAATTATGGTTACATAGATTCGTTGGCTCCAGAACTATCCTGACCGGCGCCGGAATCTTCCCCTCTAATAATTGGAAGATTTTATTGGAATGCGCTATTATTTTTAGTTTATTGAAAGGGGTTATTGCTGTCATGTTATTAATATTAGCAATAATTGTGAGTCGACTGCAAGGTTACTCAAGACATCCACGTCGTTATAAGTAAGTACTTTTTTCTATTATACTTCGTTAAAAAATGATATAAATTGTATAATGAAAGCAGGCGAACTTAGCTGTTTTATATCAAACTTCCATAAAACGATGAAAAAAATAATGATAACCGCGGCAGGAGGTCCTGCTGGATTTTGTCTGGCAAAGTACCTGAGTGGCAAGGCGTACCTGATAGGCCTTGACAGCGACATGGACAGCCCAGCTCAATTTTACTGTAATGAGGTTCATTCGGTTCCTTTCGCTGTGTTACCGAACTATAAAGAAGAGATGCTTAAGGTCATCAGAAAGACTAGTCCCGACATAATAATCCCTACATTTGATGAAGACCTCCTCTTTTTTGATAGCGTTCGGGATCTGATTGACAACTTTATCCTTCTCTCCCCGTTCGAGACGATACATGTTTGCGATGACAAGCGAAAGACCGCAAATAAGTTTAAAGACATTGCAGCAAAGACTTATTCTTTAGATGATGCCATAGTACCGTGCACATATCCCTTATTTATAAAACCGGCAATTGGGCGTGGAAGCAAGACAGGCTTTAAAGTCGATAATGATACTGATCTCAAATATGCCCTAAGTCAGGTCAAGGAGCCGTTCATACAGGAATGGCTTCAGGGACCGGAAGTTACGGCAGACACGTTCGCTGACCTTGATGGCAGACTACTTGGGATATCACCTCGAATCAGGATCCAAACGAGAGGCGGCATTTCGACAAAAGCTCGCTTTATAAAGGACGTTGAAATCGAGATGATCTGCACTCTTGTTCATGAACGGTTAAAGATTATCGGTCCTGCAAATATTCAGTGCATGAAGGACCACGGCGGCAACTGGAAACTTCTGGAGATTAATCCCAGATATTCAGGAGGGCTTGGACTTTCTTATCAGGCTGGTTTTGACAGTATTACACCTCTTCTGACTATTGACAGTACTAAAAAGACTATAAGAGTAGAGAAGATGTCCCCTTATTATGGTGTTACCGTAGTCCGGTTCTGGGAGGAGCGAATAGCTGGTGCTTAATTTAAACTGGAATTATCATAGCCATACACTCTATACTGACGGCTCACACACAGTAGAAGAAATTGCAAGTTATTGTGATGGGCACGGTATAAAGGAAATTGCAATTACAGAACATGTGAAGAGGGAGCTCTCTTATGACTTTGATGCCTTGCTCTCAGATATTAAACACGCAAACAGTAAATTCAAGGTAAATATAATCACCGGACTGGAAGCTAAGATCCTTCCCGATGGTACACTTGACTGTACTGAAGAGATAAAGAGCAAGGTGGACATTGTCATAGGTAGTGTACATAGCCTTAATGGAATGGACCAATATGGAGCTTATGAAAAGCTGGCCAGGTCGGACTGTATGATTATTGGCCATCCTCAACTATGTAGTGATAAAATTATTGCCTCTATGGTTTCAACTGGAAAGATAGTGGAGCTATCCGCCCGCTATGATCAACAAGATGATATGATTATGGCATTCAAGGAAGCAGGACTGCTTTTCAGTATAGGCCTTGATAGCCATAAGCTCTCTGAACTTGATGATTTTGACAGGGTGAAAGAAATGATACAGAACTTTGGGTTGCAGGACAGACTGTGGAAGTTTACGAAAAACTCTTAAAGAGACTGAGAAAAAATGCTACTTATACTTCATGTAATAGATATGAATTAACCTTATTAACTGCAAGGCAAGTATGACACTACATTTATTTTAATTTCCTGTGCTATAATTTTGATTATATACTCATTAGCAATTCAGTCTTATATTCTTAATACATCTCAGCATACACGCGGATTATAACATGCTTCTAAATGAAAAGATTTTATTAGTAATTTCACCTCATCCCGACGATGAAATACTTGGTTGTGGCGGTCTTATAGCAAAAATCAAAGCTCTCGGAGGGAAAGTATTCGTAATCATGTTTGCAGTGGGGAATGCAAAGCAGATTGGGGGAGAAAGTTCTACTGCCATGAGAACTAAAGAAGTTAAAGAAGTTATGGCATACATGAACGTTGACGGCTACGAAATAATATATATGGACGATAATATTCACTTGAAGCTCGACATGATTCCAAGGAGGGATTTAATTGATTTGATAGAAAGCAAATCGACATACTCCATAAATAATATCGATCCTGATATAATTGCCATTCCATCTCTGGCGTGCCAGAATCAGGACCACGAAGCAGTTTTTCAGGCGGCATTTACTGCATGCCGTCCAAGAGTAAAGAAAGGGTTACGTAACGCAATGACTGTGCTTGCATATGAACAAGTGGATAACTTATGGACATCAAGAATTTTTAAACCGACATTCTATGTTGATATATCCGATTATCTGGATAATAAAATCACTGCGCTTGCTCTCTATGCAACACAGATGAGAGAAGAACCAAATCTGCGTAGTATCGAAAACGTTAAAAGACTGTCTCAGCTTAGAGGAAGTGAGATATGTGTTAAAGCAGCCGAGGCATTTGAATGCTGCAGATTTATATGCTGAATATTTATATTTGATGTAGTTTCCCGCGATAACAGAAAGCAATAAAAGATTTGATGCAAGTCAATTCTGTTAATCTCTTTTAGATGTTTTTTCGTTTGCCTTGTTAAGTCCATCATGAATTAATTTCAGGAGATTTTGCCCTTCCTCCATCTCCTTATCATATATATTATTAAGTTCATCTGGGTCGATAGCAAGGTTAAATAAGAGATTTAAATTATCTTCGAGATAATGGATGAGTTTGTAATCCCTGCTCCATACTGCAACTGTCCCACTTGAAATCCTGTGACCATGCCCTTCATTGCTCTCAAAATTCATGGAATAGATCGGCTTAGGTGGTATTTTATTGTACCTCAGAAGAGGTACTATCGAGCGACCTTCAATCCAGTCAGGCACATCAATTTTTGCCAGTTCTAATATAGAGGCAGGTATGTCTGTCTGGTCAACTAGCTCGTCAAGAATTTGGCCCTTTGTCTGGCCAGCCTCTTTGATTATAAGTGGAATATTGGTCATTGATTCAAAAAGATCAGGGCCTCCATGATTTATATATTTGTGGTCGAAGGATTCACCATGATCAGAGGATAATATAATAACGGAATTTATTAATTTGTTTTTTGCCTCTAGCTTTGAAATAAAATCTCTAAATTGATCATCACAATATCTGATGAACTCATCATATCGAGCCCGCAGAATATTTATTTGTGGCATAGTTTTTTCAGTGGCTATATAATTATCAAGAGAATCAAGCAGTTTTTTCTGGCTCTTAGCCGTCCTTAGTTCCGGTGAAGGATCAAAAAGCCCTTTGTATTGTTCAGGTGGTAAATACGGCCAGTGAGGCGGAAAGAGATGTATCCATGCGAAGTATGGTTCAGGAATACCGCCATCAAGCACTTCGATGAATTTGTTAAACGCCAACTGAGGACGCTTTGAAGTAGATGAAGAATCAATAGAGAATTTGTTCAGAATTCTTGCTGCAATAAAGTCTTCTTTTATAACCCAATCATATAAAAGGAATTTGTGCCCAAATACATTGAATAGAAGACTATTTATAAGTTCGGATAAGGATTCAGGCATCATAAACATATTCCAGGGGGGACGAACATCAAAATGCGCATCAAGGTCACCAGTTGAGGCTTCAAGGGTAGTTATTATACCTATATTGTAATAACCATTTTCTTTCAGTATCTTTGCTATATTTTCAGTAGCAATATTAAGCGGTTTTGATCGCTGGTCAGAATGGTATATCTGGTGTGTCCATACTCTTTTTCCCGTCATCAGACTCGATACGGTTGATCGTGTATAATTACTTGCTGCTTGATGACGTGTAAATAGTGATGCTGTTTTTGCCCATTCACTAATAAAAGGTGTAGTGGGTCGGTAATAACCATATGCTGACATATCTCTTGCTGTCAGCGCATCAAAGGTTACCAGGAGAATGTTGGGACGATCTGTGTTAGATTGCGAAGACTGGGATAGGCTTTGTGGTGCAGTCAGGTCAGATTTCTTAACATATATGGTATATATGACTAGAAAAATAGAAATTGCAAAACATAACGTAAATAAATAAAGCAAAGGTGCTATTTGTTCTTGAATCATTCTTATCCACCTAGTAGCATTACTCCTTAATAGCCATGTGAGTGCAATAGATACTGGAAGTATGCCTAACATCAGCACTTGATTCAAAAGCTGAGGAGAAGTATGCAAAATAAACCGTTTACTAAACCAGAAAACTGCTAAAAGTAAAGCGAGCAGAGATGTAAATAACAGCCAGTGATCTAGGGAAATATCCCATTTTTTGTAAGAGAACAGGGATCTTACTATACTAAATGATATCCAAATGAGCAGTGAAGTCAATGCAGCAACAAAACTCCAAATAATAGTTATAAGCGCAACGCTGGGAAGGTATTCAGACAATGATGCGTAGTATTTAAACCCATCCCACCTATAGAAGACATCTCCCATAAGATAAAGAGAGAAAACCACAAAAGCAAGACGGAAAATAATACAAAAACTGTTTGTCGATGGGTTCTTTGTCACTGATGTATTTATTATATATTGTAGAAGATTACTTAGTACTAAAGTATAGCGTACTCCCGGATAGAGGGTCAAATAACAGATCTTCTAATACATCGGAGGATAAACCAAAACAATAGTAGGTATATTTCAAGTAAATCCAACCGTAGCCCGCAGATAAGCCCATGAAAACTGACTCAATACGGACATCTGATTCTGATAATATAAACTCTTCCGGCTTGCAATCTCTTCTTGGAAAACACAAAGCGATCATTTCGAGGCTCCGTCAGCTGCGTAGATACTAAGGAGAGCCTGAAAGACCAAACATCTTTCATCTAGGGATTACCGACAAGTGCAACATGAGTTGCCCGAATTGTCTCTATCGTAGTGATAATAAAAACTGTAAAGTTATCAGTGCTGACAAGGTCGCTTATCTTATATAGGAATTTGACAGCCCCATTGTATTGCTGATCGGAGGTTAGCCCTTGCTTGCAGGGGAAAGACTTGAGACCACGAGACCTCCGGCTAAAATATCCATGGAATCGGGTAAGGTAACGGGGATACTGACAAATGGAACTACGCTGAAAAAGTGGTCATGAATAATTTCCCGGAATTTCGTCCCGGCAGCGGTTTTTTCCAGATATCGGTTGATGGCTTAAGGGAGACCCATATGACCTGAGGGGCAATTTTGAACAGATCATGTTGAACATTCATGTTTGCCAAAAAATCGGGCCACCCTTAATAAATCTTGCAGCCGGTGAATCAACTGGTGTGCTTTTGTCGCCCAGTGCGTGTTCAGCCCCGCATATTGGACGTGCTGCTTCAGCTTATTCTTCTTCAACCGGCAGGTTGTTCTGCATCCACTCGGTAATGCCGCCTTCGTAGACCTTGACCTTATGGAAATTCAGAGATATCAGCGCAGCAGCCACCTTCTTGGATGCCACACAGTCTTTGCTGTGGCAGTATATGATAATCTCATCAAATGGAAGCAGTTCCTTTCGCCTGTCAATGACATGAGGATAATCAATGGTGGTCGCGCTCTTGATCTTGTATTTATTCCCATCATAAGTGCCGATAGTGTCAACAAGCACATAGCTGGCCCTGCTATTAATGCGCTCCAGAAGTTCTTCCTTGTTTATACATTCAAGCGGTATGTTCCAGTTCTTTGTGTAAGGCATTATTTCTCCTTTTCAGATTATATTGTGAATTAACAGGTCTTGACTCCGCTGACCTTGATGCTGACAATGGTATCCGCGACATCTCTTAATTGTTCCAACGTTATCTTAGAGTTGTCTAACACTGCCTTGGCGATCGGATCGTCGCTGTAACAATCAAGGGAAAATACCCGCTCCTCAATGATCTCTACGTCCTGAAATCCGGCGTCCCTGACGGCTGAGAGGTATTCGTCTTTCTTTATTGCCCCGGACAGGCAGCTTATATAGGCGTCAATGGAGTCCTTAAGAAAATCCGGAAGGTCTTTTTTTAGGGCAATGTCTGATATCATTATCCTTCCGCCCGGCTTCAGCACCCTGAACGCCTCGCTGAAAACCCTCTTTTTATCGGGCGAAAGATTGATCACGCAGTTTGAAATGATCACATTGCCGGTGTTGTCTGCAACAGGAAGGTTCTCGATCTCTCCCAGCCTGAATTCCACATTTACGTAATTTCCCCTCCGCGCATTCTCTCTTGCCTTTTCAAGCATCTCCGGGGTCATATCAATGCCGATGACCCTGCCGGAGATGCCGACTTTAGCAGCTGCAAGAAAACAGTCAAGACCTCCGCCCGAACCGAGGTCAATAACGGTCTCTCCTTCTTTCAGAGACGCGATGGCCACCGGGTTCCCGCAGCCCAGGCCCATATTGGCCGCATCAGGGACTGATGCGAGTTCTTCTTCTGAATACCCTACGACTTTGCTTATGTCCTCTGCCTTGACGGTGCTTCCGCAGCACGTATCAGACGGGGCGCAGCAGGAGCTGCCCTGCCTGGCAACCTTTGCATATCCTTCCCTCACGATTTTGGTTGTTTCCTCTTTTTTCATTTCTACCTCCTCCCTGCTTTTACTTACAGTTGCATAAAACTGTAGATAGCGGGGTTGGTGGACTTAACGCAAAAGCTTTAACATCGATACCTTAGAGAATTATGCAAAGCAGGTCGATTATTTCATGAGTTTACCAAATTTATTGCCTGCCGTACTCAATAATTTTAATATCCTATCGCATTTGTAAAGGTTTTGTGGTAAGTCCACCTGCCCTGTTTATAAATCATTTAGAATGACTGTCCGGAGAAGGGCGGCCGCGGTCTGCGCGGGTCCATCCTTCTCCGGATAATGTTAATATTATACTTCCTTACTTCCGCGGTGTGCAGCAGGACTCAAAGTGCTTATTCATTTTCTCCTTGGAGCAGCAGTTGTCCAGGATACTCTTGCATTTTTCCTTGATGTCCTCGCCGGTGACCTCAATGCTGTAGCCTTTTTCGATCTCGGTTACCTTGATATTGCAGCAGTCTTTACCCATTTTTTTTCACCCCCTTTCATTGTATTAAGATTCTATAACAATCGAACAATTTGATTAAAAAAAATCATTTCAGGAAATCTTTTATGGAATCAACGACTTCCTCATTGATTTTGCAGCGATATGTCTGCCCCTCCCGTTCACAGGTAATGAGACCCGCATTCTGCAGCTCCTTAAAATGATGTGATATAGTGGACCGCGATAGGTTCATGCAATCACATATTCTTGTAAAGGCCTTATCGAGACTTCCCTTGACACAACAGGATGGTTCATCTTTAATCTGGAATTCAGATGCTATCACTGTCCCCTCAGGCGGGCAGCAGTTTTTGTAAATCATCATAAAGATCTTTAGCCGCTGCTCATTTGAGAGGGCTTTGAAGATCTTTGAGTAGTTCGATAGTTCCATGGTTGTAGAATAATCTAATTCTAATTACTTGTCAAGATGTTATTATAAAAAGTCTAACACTCCGTGATATCAAGCAATTCCCTATTGTCAGTAATTCATAGAATTATGGTTAAGTTGTGAATTAAGCCTGGCTGAATACAGAATTCTTGATCTTTACGCGGAACATTTTATTATAAGCAGTGCCTATA
>QZIL01000094.1 GCA_003599025.1 Nitrospiraceae bacterium
AAAATGCTGGTCAATTTAAACAGGGGAAGACCGGTATGATGCGCCAGTTGTGCAATACCCGTTACACAGGTACCCACCGGGAAGGTAAATGCCCAGTAGGTCAGGGCGAATCTCATATGTCTGCGACGGGCCCGAAGGGTCAGGAGCGTTGCGTAACAGGTCCAGAGGAGCACAAACCCGAAAACCGGTACGCTGTAGAGCACTGCAAACAATTCAAATCCAAGGGCAATTTGTGAAGGGACCGCGTCCTTTGCAACGGTACCAAGTATACCTGCAGCAGTCATCGACTGCCCCAGGGGGCCCAAAACAATCCAGAGAGTCGGCACCCGGGAGGTACCGGATGTACCATGATGTGCTAAACGGCTCCAGATCATCGATATAATAATAAGTGCAGCCATAAGACTTAAGCCGAACATGGAAAAACAAAGATAAAGCATAGTTTCCCTCAGCACCCCCGCCGGGGTGTAGGGAACAAGCATGGCACCGATTGCCGCCGACACCATAGGCGGAACAACTGGCATAAGCCATCCACCAAAGGCAGAGTCCTTGCGCACCTTAAATTTGGTAAACAGACGATAGGGAATAATAATAGCAGTACCAAGACCGGTCACAGTGCCTGCGAACCAGAGGGCCCAGGAAATGGTATGGGCAAGCTCCCTGCCTATCAAATTATCCCCCAGCAAAAGGGCCCCCCCTGCAACGGTAAGCATGGCCATCGGGGGCGCCCCGTAAAATTGTGCCATCATGGGATCACTGAAATGTTTTTTCCAGACACTCTGTCTTTGCAGCAGGAGAATGCATGTAGCAAGAACAAGACCGATAAGCATAAAAAAGGCGAGGCACCAGACCATAACGGCAAAACCGTGAAGTTTGTCTGAAAATAAAGGTAAGGAGGCGGCGGCATTGGCAATGATTCCTGTGCCCATTACCGAGGCAAACCAGTTGGGACCTAATTCAAAGTCATTGACTGCTCCCGTTACCGAGTAAAAAAAACGTTTCCACCAGAAACCTTTGACGCTGGTATTTTTCAGATCGTTGTCCATATCTTTCGTCCTGTCTGTGAGTAATAAATGTATGTTCGGCTTATCTGTACCTCGTGAGGCAAAATGCATAACTGATTAACCAGCGACACACACTATTATCGCCGGTTATTGTTTCATTGGTGCAATCCAGACAGATGATGGAGCTAAACGGACTGTCTTTGTCCCGGATAAGATGGTAATTTTGCCGGATTAATTATGCCTGCCAATCGTCTTCAGCGCAGCTTGAATATTTACGTCCTGCCCAGTGCCTCTAACCGTTGTACTTCCTATTTCTCTATCTTCACCGCACAGAACTTGTACTCCGGTGTGCCGGTGATAGGGTCACGGTGTTCTGATGTAAGGATGTTTGTAAGGGCCTTGTCATAATGAAAAGTCAGAAAGACAATTCCCTTCTGCGACCGTTCGGTCACCTTGGCCCTTACCTTGATCTTGCCTCTTCTGGAAGATACCTTTACCCAGTCTCCGCTATCAATACCAAGTCTATTGGCGTCTTCAGGACTGATTTCAATCAGCTCCTCATTGATGAGTTCCATGATTCCGGGCGACCTTCTTGACTGGGAGCCGTTGTTGTAATGCTCCCTTATCCTTCCCGTAGTCAGGGCAAAAGGGTACTTTTCGTCAGTCTTTTCAGCAGGCCCGGTATGATCCAGGGCCATGAACTTTGCAAGCCCTCCCGGTCTTGCAAACAGGTCTGTATAAAGCGTTGTTGTCCCGGGATGGTCTTTTGTGGGACAAGGCCACTGGATCCCCTGCTTTTCGATACGTTCATAACTTATACCGCCGTAGTTCGGTACAAGGCTTGCGATCTCATCCATTATCTCTGAAGGGTGGTTGTAATTCATCGGGTACCCCATCAGTGTCGACATTTTACATATGACCTGCCATTCAGCCATGCCGGCAAGGGGGTCTATGGCCTTTCTTATTCTCTGCACCCTGCGCTCTCCATTTGTAAAGGTGCCGTCTTTTTCAGCAAAGCTTGCGCCCGGTAATATTACATCCGCAAAACGGGTGGTCTCTGTATGAAAGATGTCCAGGGCAACGAGGAATTCCACGTTCTCAAGAGCGCTGTGCACATGGTTAAGGTCAGGGTCTGTCTGGGCAGTGTCCTGCCCCATTATGAACAGGCCTTTGAACTTTTTGTCTTTGCACCTGTCAAGCATTTCGAGCGATTTATAACCGACTTTGGGAGACAATGAAACACCCCATGACTTTTCAAATTTTTCACGCAGCTCAGGATTGGTGATTGACTGATATCCGGGCAGGACATGCGGCATCGGCCCGAGGTCGGAAGCGCCCTGGACATTGTTCTGCCCCCTAAGCGCCATTATCCCTGTTGAAGGCCTTCCTATATGGCCGCATACAAGCGCAAGGTTGGCAACAGCCATGGCGTTTTCTGTGCCTGTGCTGTGCTCCACAACTCCGAGGCCGTATACGATCATCGCCTTTTCTGCATGTGAATATAACCGGGCAGCTTCCACGATCTTTTCCTTTGAGACGCCGGTGATCTTTTCAACCCTGTCGAGGTCATATTCAGCGACCTTTTCCCTGACCTCTTCTATGCCCTCGGTCCTGCTGGCGATAAATTCTTTATTCTCCCAGCCATTCTGGAGAATGACATTAACGATACCGTTAAGGAGTGCTATGTTCGTGCCGGGCTGGAGGTTGAGCCACACATCTGCGCGTTTTGCCATCCATATTTTTCTCGGGTCCCCGACTATGAGTTTTGCCCCGTTTCTCAGTGCCTTCTTGAGGTAAAGTGATACTATGGGATGGGCCTCGGTCGGGTTCGATCCAAACAGAAACAGCGTGTCGATGTCCGGCATCTGCGCCAGTGAATTGGTTGCAGCGCCTGCCCCTAAGCTGGTGGCCAGACCGGCCACAGTAGGAGCGTGTCAGACACGTGCGCAGTTGTCGACGTTGTTGCTGCCGATTGCGCACCTCACCCATTTCTGAAGTAGATAGTTTTCTTCATTGCTGCAGCGGGCGGATGAAAATGCCCCCACAGATTCTGCTCCATGATCAGCGATAAGCTGTTTGAATTTATTTGCAACGAGATTAAGCGCTTCGTCCCAGGTGGCTTCATGAAATTTACCGTCCTTCTTTATCAAAGGTGTTTTGATCCTGTCCTGGCTGTGGATAAAGTCATATCCGTACCTGCCCTTAATGCAGAGGTTGCCCTTGTTAACAATGGCATCATAATCAGATGTGACTTTGACAACCTTCTCGTCCCTTACATTCAGATATAGATTGCATCCGGTACCGCAATAGGCGCATGTTGTCTTCACCTTTTTCATTTCATAGCAGCGGCCTTTGCCCCTGCCCTTCCTGTCAGTTAGTGCGCCTGTAGGACAGGTGGAGACACACTGGCCGCAAAATTCACAGTTGTCGAGCGTGCGCGGCCTGCCGAATGCAGTGTCCGGCACTGAGTTGAATCCCCTGCCCGTGATATCGATTGTGCCTGCCATCACGACTTCATTACATATCCTTACGCACCTTCCGCAAAGAATACACTTGTTCGGCTCAAAGGTAATGAAAGGGTTGTCCTCACGTATTGGAAGGTCCCACTTCTCTCCGGCAAACCTCGTCCCGTCGACTTCATATTTGTATGCAAGGTCCTGGAGTGTGCATTCTCCGGTCTTTTCACACCTCATGCAGTCATTCGGATGGTTGGAAAGCAGAAGGGATATCATGTTTTTTCTTATGCGGTGAATGGCCTCGTTTTCAGTTATAACGATCATATTATTCGCAACAGGTGTTGTGCATGCTGTAAGCGGCCTGTTTACACCTTTGACCTGCACTACGCAAAGACGGCAACCGCCGTAAGGCTCAAGGCGGTCATCGTGACACAGTGTCGGGATTTTCACACCGACCTGTTTTGCAGCATCGAGGATAGTCTGTCCTGCACTGCAGTGAGTTACCAGACCGTTTATGGTTATTCTTATCTTCTTATCTGACAAATCGTCCTCCTGGTAATGATGGGAAACCGTCCATAATCATTCCCAAATATAATTGGCAAGGTTCATAAACTTGTGGTTCATGTCCCTCAGGATCTCACAGATAACTATGGTCATCTCACGGACTATCTTATATGCTGTGCGGGGGCTTTCCTGAAGGAGCCTTTCCATGTCCGCCCTCTTGAGAATAAGCACTTTGGTGTCCTGCAGTGCCTCAACAGAGGCTGAATGAGAACGCCCGTCCAGAAGAGAAAGTTCTCCGTAAAAATTGTTCTCCTTCAGCACGGCGAACGTCTGCTTGGCCCCTTCCTTGGTCCTCTTAATGACCCTGACCTTACCGTAATCGATAATATGCATTCCCTGTTCCGGACTGCCCTCTTCCCAGATTATAGTGTCTTTTTTATAAAACTCTTCTGAAAGAACAGAAGCTATAGTAGTCAGTTCCTCTTCTGAAAGGTCCTTAAACAGTGTTATTTCTTTAAGTCTCTGTCTGCTTACCATAATTAAAAGCCCCCCTTATTATTCCATATTTTATATTATAGATTTAAATGGACAGGCATCATAACATGCTCCGCATTTCACGCACTTTGACTTGTCTATAAACGCCTTCTGCCTGGTCTGCCATACAACTGCCCCTGTGGGGCATACCCTCGCGCACTTGCCGCACATCTTGCAGGACGCTACATCTACAAGGTACTGGCGCAATGCCTTGCAGACACCTGCCGGACAGCGTCCCTCTTTAATATGTGCCTCGTATTCATCCCTGAAAAAGTTAATGGTCGAAATAAGAGGATTCGGCGCTGACCTTCCGAGACCGCAGAGGGAAGCCAGTTTAATGTCCGTCCCGATTTCAAGAAGCAGGTCTATATCTCCTTCCCTGCCCTGTCCCTCTGTAATCCTTGTTAATATTTCATGTACCCTTTTTGTACCCACCCTGCACGGTATGCATTTGCCGCATGTTTCATTAACAGTAAATGCCATAAAAAATCTGGCCACATCAACCATGCAGGTTGTATCATCCATAACAACCATGCTGCCCGATCCCATCATGGAGCCTATCCTTGTCAGGGACTCAAAATCCACAGGCATGTCAATGTGCGTGGCCGGAATACAGCCGCCTAATGGCCCCCCGGTCTGGACCGCCTTAAGCTTACGGTTCTTTTCAATACCGCCACCGATGTCATAAATGATCTCCTTCAGGGAGATACCGAGCGGCACTTCGATCAGACCTATGTTTTTGACTTTGCCTGACAGGGCAAAGACCTTGGTGCCCCGGCTGTTTTCATTCCCGTATGAAGCATACCATTCAGAGCCTCTGCTTATAATTGCCGCTATGTTGGAAAGAGTTTCAACATTGTTCAGGACCGTCGGCTTGTTCCACAGGCCTTTATTGACCGAGTTGGGGGGCGTTGGCCTCGGCATTCCCCTCTTTCCCTCAATTGAACGCATCAGCGCCGTGCTCTCACCGCAAACAAAGGCGCCTGCCCCGTGCTTGATCTCTATATCGAAATCCACATTGCTGCCGAAAATGTTTTTCCCGAGAAAATTATTCGCCCTCGCCTGCTCAATCGCTTTCTTCAGCCGTTCTACTGCTACTGTATATTCCGCCCTGGTAAATACATATCCTGTCTCTGCACTTATCGCAAGTGCCCCGATAATCAGTCCCTCAATTACGGAGTGGGGATTGCCCTCTATTATCGCCCTGTCCATAAAGGCACCCGGGCCCCCTTCATCAGCATTGCAGATTATATATTTGGGAGACCCCTTTGACATCTTGCAGAACTCCCATTTGAGGCCTGTCAGAAAGCCTCCTCCCCCTCTTCCGCGCAGCCCTGAGGCCTTTACTTCCTCTATAATCTCCGAGGGCTTCCATGTTAATGCCTTCTTCGCTGCCTTGTATCCACCCACATTGATATAAGCATTTATGTCCTCAGGGTCTATCTGCCCGCAGTGTCTCAGAAGTATCTTCGTCTGCCCGAAGTGAAAATTATGATAGTCCTCCCCTGCGAGCCATTCCTCGACAGGCTCCCCGCCCATGATGTGCTCCTGTACAACCCGCGGCACCCTGTCTGCTTTCATATACTGATAAGTCGACGGTTCCCCATCAAGTATAACGTCCACTATTACGTCCCTTGCGCAGAAACCGCGGCAGCCGGTCTTGGTTACGCACTTCTTCTCTATTGCTGCACTTATCCCGCGGGCGCTTAGTTCCCGATAAAATGCATCAATAACCCCCTGACTGCCTGCAGCCAGCCCGCCTGTGCCGACACAGACCCTTATAGTGAGTGCCTTTTCAGGTGCCTTGTCGACTGATGTCTTTTTTGATTTGACCGCCTTTTCAGGAACACTCTTGCCGGCTTTGGCTGTCTGTGCCTTGACACCCTGTCCGGCCTTTTTCCCGGTAACCGGAGATGATTTAGCTCCCTGTCCTTTTTTTGTCTTCTTTTTATCAGCCATTATTGCTACCTTTATCAGCACCAGATTTATTACTGAAGATCATCACAATTACCGGACTGAAAGTCGCTGAGTACCTTCATCGCACTTTCCGGAGACATATTGCCATAGACTTTTTTATTTACGATGACTACCGGGGCTATACTGCATGCGCCTACGCATCCCGAACTCTCCAGAGAAAAATTGCCGTCGGGCGTGGTGACCTCTCCATCAGCAATCGCAAGATCAGCCCTGATGCTGTTTAAAATAGGTTCCGCACCTTTTACATGGCAGGCAGTCCCTATACATGCGGTAATAATATATTTACCCCGGGGCTTGAGGTAAAACTGAGGGTAAAAGGTCGCTACACCGTAAAAATTGCTGTCCGGAATATTGAGCCTTTCAGCAAACCACGAAACAACATCCTCAGGAATATAACCGAACTCATCCTGTACATCCTGAAGTATCGATATGACACTCCCTTTATCATTGTAATACCTTTCAAGTATGCCCTGACACTTTCTGTCTATCATATTGCTTTCCCTTGTCTGCATTATCAGCGAACAACGCCTGGAATAATGATAAAAGTATTAGAGTGATTATTATACTCAGGCTTTTATTGCCATGTCAAAAAAGAATAGGACCATAAGTAAATCTAATTCGTCCAGTTTCATAATGTCTTCTAAAAGTGCTTCAGGAACTGACCGGTCTTTGCCGAACGGACCGTGTTTTCAAGGAGCATGGATATGGTCACAGTACCGACACCTCCTGGTACCGGTGTTATAAAAGATGCCTTTTTTTCAACTGCTTCAAAGTCCACATCACCCACAATTGATCCGTCTTTAAGGACATTAATGCCAATGTCCACAACAACAGCCCCGTCCTTTACCATATCTGCAGTCACCAGCCCCCTGATCCCGGTGGCAGTGCAGATTATGTCCGCCTGCCTCGTGAAATAACCCAGGTCCGAAGTGGCCTTGTGACATACGGTCACTGTGGCTTCTTTTGCAAGTAGCATCAGTGACATCGGTTTTCCAACAGCAAGACTCTTTCCAATAACAACAGCATGCTTACCTTTCACATCAATTCCGTAATATTCAAGCAGCCTGATAACACCAAAAGGGGTGCATGGCAGAAACCCGGCAGATAATGACATGGGATTAATTGAATAAAGTGCTTCATAGTCCCTTTCCTGCAGAATCTGAAAAGTGGATTCATCAGCGGCAAGACGCCCCACTGACAGGGAACCGAGACCATCTATGTCCTTTTCAGGGACGATCTCATTTACGACCCTGCGGGGATTTATCCTGTCCGGAAGAGGAAGAAGCACCAGCAGACCGTTGATCCTTTCGTCCCTGTTTATTGAATGGATGAGATTAAGTATTTCATTAAGAGACGATGTCTCAGGCAGGTCAAACTGAAAGGCCCTGATCCCGGTCTTCTTGCAGGACGATAGCGTGGCTTTGAGATATTGCATGGAAGCAGGGTTTTCACCTGCATGCAGCAGACCAAGACCGACATCTATTCCTGACTCGTTCAGCAAACCTACTTCCTTCTCAACTTTCCCTCTGATGTCCATTGACAGTTTATTACCATCCATTATCTGTGCCATGACCTGCTCCTTTCCTGTAATGTATAATATTTTATCATCTTTACCGGGCCGGCGTTCTCATTACATTTATTAGCGGACGGACTCCGGACAAATAAGATAACAGGGAGGTCATATGAAATACCAGACAGGCAGACAGGGAAGAATATTCGCTGCAAGGTTCGATGACGGTGATGACGTACTCGGGAATCTTGCAGACATGGCAAAGAAAGAAAACATACGGGCAGGTGTTTTTTATCTTGTAGGAGGGATGCGTGAAGGAAGGATCGTGGTCGGACCGGAAACAGAAGATATGCCTCCCAGGCCCGTGTGGAAGGAACTGGGAGAAAGCCATGAAGTACTCGGCATAGGTACAATATTCTGGCACCAGGATGAGCCGAAGATACATTTTCACGGGGCCTTCGGTAAAAAGGACATGGTGAAGATAGGCTGTCTACGGGAAAAATCAGAGACCTTTCTGGTTCTTGAGGCCATTATCCTCGAAATGGAAGGAATCGAGGCAACCAGAGAACTTGACCCTGTATCCGGGATGGTGTTACTGATACTATAATTAACCTTTCACCTTTATCCCCAGCTTTTTAATCTTGCTCCGCAGAGTATTTCTGTTAATGCCAAGAAGGCTTGCCGCCCTGATCTGGTTTCCCCTTGTCTCATTCAGTACCATCATGATAAGTGATTTTTCGACCTCCGGGATGACCATGTCATACAGATTAAATACTTCAAAGCGTTTGATGTTCTTCATGAAACCCTTGAGTTTTGATTCAACGAACTTGCCGATTGACCTTGCCTGCCTGTGCTTAAGGTCAAAATCCTCAACTTCCAGTACCGGCCCTTCGGATAAAATGCAGGCCTTTTTTACTGCGGTCTCAAGTTCCTTTTCATCTCCGGGCCAGTCATAATTCGCAAGATACTCTTCCGTCTCCCTTGAGAGTGCCTTGATTTCAGTCCCTATCTGCTCTGAGGCCAGTTTAATATGCTGCGCTGCAAGCGCAAGTATGTCCTCTTTGCGTTCTCTGAGAGGAGGGGTCCCCTTTTCCTTGCTTTTGTCAGTCATGTTCCAGCCTCTTTACAATATAGTGCTGCACCGGGATGCCGGAGCCGGTCATGCGGGACCGGTCATGCAGCATTACGATCAACCTTTTTCTATGATTATATTATCAATCAGCCTTGTCTTCCCTATTCTGACGGCAATGCATATGACCGCGGCAAATATTACCCTCTGAACAGGGGCAAGGTTATAGGCATCAACTATATCAACATATTCCGTTTTCGCTAGAGGTTCGGTCTTGATAAATGCTTCCATTTCTTTTTTCACCAGCCCCGATTCGTCCATCCCTCTGGACAGAACAAGTTCCTCTCCCAGCTTAAGTGCCTTGTATAAAATAAGCGCTGCTTTTCTTTCCTGCTCATTTAGATACATGTTTCTTGAACTCAGTGCCAGCCCGTCAGTCTCTCTCACTGTAGGTGACACAACTATTTTTGTGTCGGCATTCAGTTCCCTTACAAGTTTTTTTATGATCACTGTCTGCTGAAAATCCTTCTGTCCCATATATACCCTGTGAGGCATGACCACATTTATAAGCTTGGCGACTACCGTTGCTACAGCATTGAAGTGCCCCGGCCTTGATGCCCCGCACAGGACCTTTCCGACGGCGCCCATATCGACTGATACTGAAAAGCCCTCAGGATACATCTCTCCGGTCTCGGGCATAAATACAACATCGGTATTTATAGCAGATAGTTTTGACAGATCGCCTTCAATGTCCCTCGGGTATTTTTCAAAATCTTCATTCGGCCCGAACTGCGTCGGGTTTATAAAGATACTGACAACAGTCCTGTCATTTTCTTCCTTTGAACGCCTTACAAGACTGAGATGACCTTCATGGAGCGCACCCATGGTAGGGACAAACCCTATGGTCTTGCACTCTCCCCTGAACCACCTGCCGACGTCCTGCATGTCATTTACAGTTTTGATCAGTTGCATGTGAATATGAATTATAAAAACGGACCTGATAATTAAAAAGCCGGGAACAAATTTTTACTATTATAATAAAACCTGTTTGTTTAAACCTGCATTTTTTTTATTTCTCTCATCAATACACTGAAAAGCTCCTGCTCTTTTAGTGTCCTGATTACCTTGCCGTGCTTAAAAAGTATCCCCATTCCTTTGCCTCCGGCTATTCCTATATCAGCTTCCCTGGCCTCTCCGGGGCCGTTGACAACGCAGCCCATTACTGCGACCCTGAGCGGTTTTTTCATCCGGGACAGACCTGCTTCCACCTTCCCGGCAATCCCTCTGATATCTATCTGACAGCGTCCACATGTAGGACAGGAAATAAGCTCCGGCCCCCGCTGTCTCAGGTGCAGGCATTTAAGTATTTCATATGCGACCTTGACTTCCTCTACAGGGTCAGCAGTCAATGAGACCCTCATCGTGTCGCCGAGGCCTTCTGATAAAAGTATGCCAAGCCCGACCGAGCTCTTTACTGTCCCTGAAAAAGCCGGACCTGCCTCTGATATGCCGATGTGCAGGGGGTATCTGAATTTTTTCGCAAACAGCCGGTAGGCCTCGACTGTTTTCATTACATCCGAGGCCTTGAGAGAAACCTTAATGGCGCTGAACTTCAGGTCTTCGAGTATCTTTATGTGCCTTCCGGCGCTCTCGACAAGGGCATCAGCATCCGGATGACCGTACTTTTGCAACAGGTCTTTTTCCAGTGAACCTGCATTCACGCCGATCCTTATGGGAACATTCCTGTCCATGGCAGCACTCACCACTTCTTTTACCTTTAATTTACTCCCGATATTTCCGGGATTAATCCTAAGCCCGTCCACACCACAGGAGATCGCCTCCAGCGCCAGCCTGTGGTCAAAATGGATGTCAGCAATAAGTGGTATCTTTGTCTTCTTTTTTATGGCCTTTATGGCCCGGGCCGCTTCAATATTAAGTACCGCCACCCTGACTATCTCGCAGCCGGCCTTCTCGAGTCTCCTGATCTGGGACACAGTCGAGACAACATCACGCGTGTCTGTTTTGGTCATGGACTGTACAGAGACCGGCGCCCCGCCGCCTATCCTGACAACCCCGAGGGTTATCTGCCTAGTTGGTTTCTTTTTTGCCATTTTCTTCTTTATTTTTGCCGTTGCGCTGATACAGGGCAACGGCCTTTACATGCTCCATGCCAGAATTGGAAAAATGATGTCTGCCGTTATTCATGGATACGAAAAAAAGATATCCGGTCTTTTCAGGATAAAGAGCGGCCTCTATCGACTTAATGCCCGGCGAGGCAATCGGCCCCGGAGGCAGACCATTTATAACATACGTATTATATGGTGTGGCCCTTAATAGATCACTGTACATGATGCGCCCCCATCTGTATCTGACTCCATAAAGGACCGTGGGATCGGCCTGCAGCTTCATATTTTTCTTCAGGCGATTATGATAAACTCCAGATATCAGGGGCCTCTCGGAATCGAATACCGCTTCTTTCTCAATTATTGAAGCAAGGGTAAGGACTTCGTTTACGGTCATGCCAAGTTCATAGGTCCGTTTCACCAGCTTTTCATTGTATTTTTCTCTCATCCTCTGGACCATGATGGAAAAGATATTTTTGGGGTCAGTTCCCTTTGAGAAGTTATATGAATCAGGGAATAAATAACCTTCAAGGCTGGGCGCTGAGATGCTGAGTGATGCGAGAAAAGCCCTGTCCTTTGTGATATGCCATGAATTATCATCAATAAGCCTGACCTCCTTGAGCTTTAGTCTTATATCGTCAAGAGTGGAACCCTCAGGGATGGTGACTGTGAACTCTATTATCATTCCTTTTTTCAGGCGATAAAATATCTCGAGGGGCGTCATTGAAGTATTGAGGTTATAGTACCCTGCTTTCATGTTCCTGTCAGTCTGTGTCAATCTGCCCATCAGAAGGAAGACAGGCTTGTTCCTGATAAAGCCCTCATCCGCCAGTATATCAATCCCCCGTGAATAACTGGAACCCTGAGGGATCTCGACCTCTTTCCATTTACTCTCACCGGACACAGGCATTATAAGATAAATGACAACATACACAGCCGCGAAAAAGACAAGGCTTACAAGTATGGCAATGACTTCTTTAAATCTCCGGAACCGGTTCATAATAGTATGTAAGAGTAATTATGCCTGAAAACTTCTGCGGCCAATATGTCTGCAAGGTTTATTTGTTCCTCCGGGGACAAATCTGAACTGACTCGTGCTGCTTGCATATGGTTAGCATGCCAAAATACACGGATAAAATCAAACCGTTACAAGCATGGGAATATTTATTTGACATCATCTCATGAGGATCAGACAGGGGCACAACCATCGGTGCCCCTGTTGACATTGAGACAGCTATTTCAGTGTCTTGATAAATTCATCAACTGTAATTGCAGGCAGGGTCATAAGCTGGACCGTCCCCCTTGATCCAAGCTCAACAGACATCTTCATCACCGCTTCATTGCTCGGTGCATCCAGTAAAGTTACAAAATCATAGGACCCGAGCACTGCATATTGCCCGAGGACCTTGATACCCATTGACTCAATTTCCTTGTTCACCTCCTTGATCCTGCCGGGCTTCTGCTTCAGTGTCTTACGCCCCTCATCTGTAAGAGTGCTCAAAGCAATATAAACAGCCATACGTCCTCCTTTCTTTATATGAACCATTTATTATCTTTATATTATGGATTTCACGAACTGTCAAGCACTGCCCCAAAAAAACAATAATAAGCGCACAGGCACAACCTCACAAACCCGGCGGACTTTCAAGCAGCTGCCACTCCGCATACCCGTCTTTTCTCTCATCGATTTTTGCACCGGCCAATACCATCCTGGACTGCGTGGGATGCGTCTTTATCGAAATATAGGCCCGGACAAGGCTTGCAATTGTCGCTTCATAAAAGGTCATCTCTGTGCCGTCCTGAAGTACTATGGTTGTCCTTATGTGCCTGTGGCCTGCCGGGATCTCAGAGATTAATTCCTTTATATCTTCGTTTCTGATGTTCATGATGTCTCCTGATATTTATCTAAAACGAGCGAGGTTGAATACCAAATAGACACAATACCGACACCCTATAAATAAGGATTCATGCAGTTATCAAAGCTGTTCAGAATTGTGAACTGAAAAGATTTGTCCGGCAAAATAAAATCTGCAATTTCAATAACTCGTCGATTTATTGTGTTTATGAGGTGTTCAACCTCCCTTATAAATTATGTTTGGATTTCAATATACAATCCACTTGCAAAGGGCTTAACGTCAGTCTCCCTGCCCTGCAGTTTACTGAACCGTCACCTTCACCTTGTCCACACCCGTATTTCCTGTCTGGGGGTCATATGCATAGATTATAATTTCGTAACGTCCTTTTTTCTTCACTAGAGCCTCTGCCTGAAATGCGCTTGGCCCAGTATAATTCATTGCAATAGTATCTATAATCTTGCCTTCGTGTTTTACAAGTGCCTTGATTTCATACTTGTCTGCGTCCCATAACCCGCCCGGGGTCAATGGGCAGCCTCATATCATTACTATCTGGGCGGATACTGGAATTACGGCCCTGCCGTCACTTAATTTAACTGTCTCAAGAGACTTTGCATCAACAGAGAAACCAGGCACTTCTATAATGACACCTTCACCGACAATGTCCCTGCCGGGAATGAGCCACATCTGGGTCGAACTCATTATCATGTTTGTTTTATCGCTGTATGGCGCTGAGACATCTATGGTGATTAACCTGGGTTCACTGATGTCCAGAGATGTTTCGAATTTGGCAGCATCAGCACTGATCTCTCCAAACCTGGTCTTCGGCTGGTTCATTATAATCTCAGTGTCACCCGTGCCTCCGGCTGTCAGACCTTCAGCAAGCACCTTGCCGGTCTCGCTGTCTTTGATAATTACGAGGGCACCGCCCATTTTCGATCCTACAAACTTCGCGTCCTTGGACTTGGCCCTGATAACGAGCTTCGTCTGTACTGCTTCGGAAATACCAAAAGACAGGACGCCTGCCAGAAGCATTCCGAAAAAGATTAATCTTCTCATCTTCTCCTCCTTATAATTAGTGTCAGTGAATAGTGTCAGTGCCAGCAAGACAGTGATGACTGACACTGATTACTGTAAGAGTTTAGCAGCATTCAAATCAGGATTCAATTAATTTCTTGAAGAATAACAGGAGATTAATATATTATTTAAAAATCTTATTATCTCTAATTCAGCAATCCGCTGTCAGCAAATTATTATATCAAGTTCCTGCTGACAGCTGAGCACTGAAAGCTGTCCTAAAGGGGTACTGCATGTATAACGCTGTAAGCTTTGCAGGGATATTCATATTAATGGCTGTTGCATGGCTCTTCTCCGCAAACAGAAAAGTCATCAACTGGCGCGTCATTATCTGGGGGACAGTCATTCAGCTAGTGTTCGCACTTTTTATTTTTGTAGTTCCTGCCGGTGCCAAGGTATTTCTGTTTATCAATGACTCACTCGTCAGGGTGATAGATGTAGCGGGTGCAGGCTCCAAATTCATCTTCGGCAGGCTCGCCCTTGCTCCGGGGGTAACAGATGAATGGGGGCAGGAGTCTCTCGGCTTTATCTTTGCCTTCCAGGTGCTGCCGCAGATTATATTCTTTGCTGCCCTAATGGCAG
Organism: Nitrospiraceae bacterium; assembly: GCA_003599025.1. Classification (GTDB taxonomy): domain Bacteria; phylum Nitrospirota; class Thermodesulfovibrionia; order UBA6902; family UBA6902; genus UBA6902. The sequence goes on from QZIL01000094.1 coordinate 14,687, forward strand.
TACTGTATTACATGGGAGTTATGACTTGGCTCATCAGGATATTTGCAAAGATATTTACAAAGCTCTTGCGGATAAGCGGTGCAGAGTCATTATGTGCATCAAGCAATATCTTTGTGGGCATCGAGTCAGCTACTACTATCCGTCCTTATCTGGAAAAGATGACCCATTCAGAGCTCTGTACAATCCTGACTGCAGGCATGGCCACAATAGCCTCAACAGTACTGGCTATTTATATATTAATACTGCAGAAGCAGTTCCCGACTATAGCAGGGCATCTTGTTTCAGCCTCTTTTCTTTCAGCCCCTGCAGCCATCATAATGTCAAAGCTCCTGTATCCCGAGACAGGCAAACCCGAAACCATGGGAATTGAAGTCACACCTTATTACGAAAAGGAGTCTTCATTAATAGAGGCGATTATAAACGGTGCTACCGCCGGACTGAAGCTGGCAGTGGGAGTAGTGGCCCTGCTCATTGCCTTCCTTGGACTCGTTGCCCTGGCAGACTTCATTTTTACCGGGGCAGGGATGAAGCTGAACGGTCTGACCGGTATAAGTATAGACTGGTCGCTGAAGGGACTTCTTGGCTATTTATTTTACCCTTTGACACTCATTATCGGCGTACCTCCTGCCGATGCATTTGAGATATCAAAGATAATTGGAGAACGGGCGATTGTCACAGAGACTAAATCATATATGGACCTTGCAGCACTTATAGACGCGGGAGGACTGAAAGACCCCCGCTCCGCTTTCCTTGCCACGTACGCCCTTTGCGGTTTTGCACATGTTGCTTCGCTTGCGATATTCGTGGGCGGGACAGCTGCTCTTGTGCCCAAACGAACAGCAGACCTTTCCGCAGTAGGCCCCAGGGCATTACTCGCCGCAACACTCGCATGTCTTATGACAGCAGCAGTTGCAGGGGCTTTTTACCGCGGGGGGTCTATACTTCTGGGGCAGTAGAATGTCTGAGCCTGCCAGATACGATGTCATCATAGCCGGCGCAGGCCCCGCCGGTTCCACTGCCGGATACCTTTTGAGCAGGGCCGGCCTCAAGGTATTAATAATCGACAAGAGCACCTTCCCCAGAAAAAAGTTATGCGCCGGTCTCATAACATACAAGACTGTCAGATTACTCGAACGGGTCTTCGGTGAAACAGTAGATTCCCTGAAAGAAAAGGGCCTTATCAATTACGAATCAAACGGCTATGAACTCTATTGCAGGGACAGGCTAATCACAGGCAGGACTATCGATGTCCCGTTCAGGTTTATTGACCGGGAGAGCTATGATCACTTCCTTCTGAACAAGGCCCGTGAAGCAGGGGCTTCAGTCATCGAAGGAGACGGGGTCGGTTTAAGGTCCCTCAATATATTAAAAAGCGCGGTCCGGACTAACTCAGGGAAAGAGTATTCCGCAGACATAATCATCGGTGCGGACGGGGTCAACAGCCGCATCAGGAGGAGCTTTCTCGTTGATCTGTTCGGCAGGGAGGACTGGAGCGGAAACCTCGCATCAGCCCATGAGATTTTCATCAGACGGGAGTCCACAGGGAAACAGCTTGAACATCCCGCTCTCTTCTTTGACTATGTCGACTGGGGATACGCATGGGTGTTTCCGAACAGGGAAAGGCTGAAGATAGGGATGTGCGCACTGAAGAAAAAAAACAAAGATGATATCCTCTCTTCATTCCGGACGTTCCTTTCAGAAATGAAGTTTAATGAAATGGGGGAGGAAAAAATTCACAGCTATGTGCTGCCGTACGGCAGCTTCCTGCCCACACCGGTCTTCAGGAACGTGTTTCTCGTAGGAGACGCCGCAGGCTTTGCAGACCCGCTGCTTGGCGAGGGCATTTATTATGCGCAGAGGAGCGCAGAGTTGGCTTCACTGGCGATACTTGACGTAATGCATGACCGGAGAGGTCAGTCAAAACCTCTTGAAGCACTGGCAACCGCTTATATCAATTTGCTCCGGCAACATATATTTACAGAATTTGAATATGCCGGAAAAATAAGGAAAGTAATCTTTACCTACCTAAACATGTCCCGTTATTTCCCTTTGAAAATATTAATGGGCCTCCTGGGGGACATGCCTGTTGAAACAGTGCACGGGATCAGGTCATATAAGTGGATGAAGAAACTGTAACAGCATAAATAAGGAGGGATGCGGATTTCCACACCCCTCCGTACAGTCCCTATATTTGTTCTACTTTCCCTTCATCTTCTGCCTTCTCACCTCGTCCTTGATCCTTCTGATATGCCCGCGGCCAAGACCTTTCACTTCGCATCCCAGTTCAAAATACCTGCGGATCTTGGCATCATCGAGAATGCCGAAGCAGTCGATGATCGCGCACGAATCACCCACCATCTTTACCACCTTGTCGGGATCGAGATCGAGATACTGTTCGTGGCGCACGGCAAATATGACGGCATCCGCGCCTTTGAACGCGGCCTTCAGGTCCTTCTCCATATGGAGGTTTTTCAGTTTGTCCTGGTTCCTGAAAAACCTGCCGAGGCTGTGGCCCGGGGAGGGATATGTGTCCTGCGACTCGAACTCCCACCAGTGCGACAGGTAGGGATCATGCACCTTTAATTCAGCGCCCATTTCGGTCAGTTTTCTTACTATGACCTCTGAACCGCTGTATCTTGTGTCGCCAACGTCCTCCCTGTATGACGCTCCGAGCAGGAGGATTTCTGCTGCTGCAATAGGCCTGCTCATATTCCTCAGCGCGTCCCTTGTCAGCTGCCCGACATGGAGTGCGCGGGTGTCATTGATATTGATGGCAAGAGGGGTGATCTTGAAGATATCGTCCTCAAACCCGTGAATGTGTTTGTATGCCCACACCCCGAGCCCCCCGTCCTTGGGCAGGCAGTAGCCGCCAATGCCGGGCCCCGGGAATATGATATTGCTGTGGGTCGGCCGCACCTTAATGGCCTTGATTACCTTCATAAGGTCTACACCGTTGCGTTCCGCAAAGATACTCCATTCATCCAGAAACGCAAGGATAGTAGCACGGTAGCTGTTCTCTATTATTTTCGCTGTCTCTGATTCAATAGGCTTGTCAAGCACGGTAAGCGGGTAATCACTGGTATTCAGCACTTCATTGAGGAACTTCACGACCCTGTCACGGGCCTTTTTATTGATACCGCTGCAGACGCGCCAGAAATCACGGATACTCTTGACGTAGTCCTTTCCGGGCATGACACGCTCATAGCTGTGTGCAAGCAGCGGGTCTGATTTGATACCGCGCTTCTGAAATACCTTTTTCATGATCGGGTACGCTATCTGCTCTGTAGTCCCTGGGGCGACAGTGGTCTCTATCAGCACCAGGGCCTCCGGGGAGACATATTCAGCCATTATGGCGAGGGAAGACTCAAGTGCCGCCATGTCTGCAAAACCGTTGCGTACATTGCCGAGGTCGTCTTTCAGGTAATCACACTGTACGTCAACCACAACGACATCAGCAAGAGATAGGACGTCATAGCTGAATGTGGCAGTCAGGTTTTTCTTTTCTGTGACGCAGCGTTCGATCATGGGAGCAAGCTCTTTGTCTTCAGAAACCACAGGAGAGACTCCCCTGTTAAGGACCGGTATCTTCCAGTAACTCCTTACACTCGGCCTTTGCATCCCTACAACAAACTTGCCGGGCCTGCCTTTTTTATCTACCGTATCCGCAACAACCGCAGCCATGGCAACCCCCACAAACCCCACACCCATGACAACCACGATCTCCCGGTCCATTTTCTTCTGTCTGGCTATCTCTTTTTTCAGTCTCTCAAATTCTTTTTTGTAATCCTGCTCTGAAGGTAACGCAAACTTCTCGCCGTCAGGACTTACCGAATATTGAATGCTCATAAAAATCTCCTCTTTAAATCATTTACAAGATTAATAAGTAGTATGAATAACGGTTGAGCGCCTTATTTTCTTAAGACCGGCAATACAAATTTATCCTGCCCCCGTGGTTTTATAGCCGGCCTTGCGGACGGCAGCTGCAATCACATCTGCATTTGTCTTTGCACTGTCATAAACCACCCTGGCCGACCCGATGACGACATTTGAAGAAGTCACGCCATCGATAGAGTCTACCCCCTTCTTTACGCTCATAACGCAATGCTGGCAGCTCATGCCCTCAATTTTAATTGTAATTTCTGCCATAACCAGCCTCCTGAAATATTGGTATAGCTAATATATCATGCCTATCCCATATATCTCCAGATATGGATCATCCAGAGGGTGACTGTTACCTTATTAGAACCAATTTCAAAATAGGGTCTGACGATAAGTCTGTCATTACTGCTATCCTCGAATAAGTAAGGGCACGCTCCGCGCGTCAGCCGCCGTCATTCCCGCTTGTCGGGAATCTTACGGAAGAAGAACAAGAAAGATTCAGGACATGCCGGAATGACACAAAATGGGCTAACGGCATGGTTTCAACAAATACCTTTTGTAACCTGCACTGTTTATGTTATATTTCTTAGCAATGGACAAGAAACTTATCGATGAATCAAAGAAATATTTAATGAACACATACAACCGCTTCCCTGTCGTTCTCAGGAAAGGCAGGGGAATGAAGGTATGGAGTTCAGACGGCAAGGAGTATCTCGATTTTGTCGGAGGCATAGCTGTTAACTGCCTCGGACACTGTCATCCCAGGATCGTCATTGCACTGCAAAAACAGGCACAGCGACTGCTGCATGTTTCAAATCTGTACCACATAGAGCAGCAGATCAGGCTCGCCAGACTGCTTGTCGAACACTCTTTTGCTGACAAGGCCTTTTTCTGTAATTCAGGTGCAGAAGCGGTTGAAGGGGCCATTAAGCTTGCACGTAAATATGCAAAGGACCACTTCCCTCACAGTAAGTATGAGATCATATCCGCTCACGGCTCTTTCCATGGCAGGACCTTCGGTGCACTCAGCGCAACCGGCCAGGAAAAGTTCAAGGAGGGCTTTGAACCTATGGTCCCGGGGTTCAGGCATGTACCATTCAATGATATTGATGCCCTCAGGAAGAGTGTTACAGACCATACATGTGCTGTTCTGCTCGAACCGATTCAGGGCGAGGGAGGCATAAGGATGCCGTCCGTAGATTATTTAAAACAGGTCCGGGAGATATGCGACGAATTCAAGCTGCTTCTAATCCTTGATGAGATCCAGACCGGTATGGGTAGAACGGGAAAGCTCTTTGCATACGAACATTTCGATGTTAAACCCGATATAATCACCCTTGCAAAAGGTCTGGGAGGGGGTGTCGCAATAGGTGCAGTACTTGCAACAGATTCGGTTGCCTCTTCCTTTCAGCCCGGCACCCATGCCTCAACCTTCGGGGGTAATCCTCTGGCCTGTGCCGCTGCCGAGGCAACCTTTGAGGCCCTGATAGAGGACGGATTTATTCTCGAAAGCTGCAAAATCATGGGAAAGTATTTTATGAATAAACTCGAAAAACTCAAGAGAGACTTTCCTTCAACAATTATTGATGTCAGGGGAATGGGCTTATTGATCGGGCTGGAACTAACTCAGGCCGGTGCCCCGGTAGTCGAGACATGCGCCAAGCGGGGAATACTCATAAACTGCACAAGCGGCAATGTACTCCGCTTCACTCCTCCGCTTATAGTAGTTGAAAAGGAAATCGACCATCTTGTTGATGTACTTGAAGATATTTTTGAAAGGCAGCCTCAGTAATAGTATTTTATGATTTACCATGAGAAAGCAGATATTTTTCCAGAAATCGACATGAATTATTTAACGACTTCTGCTTTTTTACCTGAGAGGACATGAGCCATGAAAAAAGATTTTCTCACATTGCTGGACTTATCATCAGATGAAATAAACACGCTTCTTGAGAGGGCCTCAGACTTAAAATCAGGCAGGGACAACTCAGCCTGTCCTCTGATTGGAAAGAGCATCGGGCTACTGTTTGACAAGACATCAACTCGGACACGCATCTCTTTCCAGACCGGGATTTATCAACTCGGGGCGCAGGCCATTTACATCAATACAAAGGACATGCAACTCGGCAGAGGAGAAACGATTGAAGATACCGCCAGGGTGCTCGCAAGATATCTTCATGGAATAGTAATAAGGACTTATGCACACAGCACTATTGAAAAACTCGCTGAAAATGCGGACATACCTGTAGTAAACGGTCTCACGGACCTGCATCATCCGTGTCAGGCCCTTGCAGACATGCTGACTGTAAAGGAGAAAAAAGGCCGGTTAAAAGGAATACGAATGGCGTACATCGGTGATGGCAACAATGTTGCCAATTCATTAATAGAAGCCGCTCAATTGACCGGGATGGAGCTGGTTGTCGCATGCCCGCACGGGTATGAACCGGACAGAAAAATCCTGGAGAAGGCCCTGTCCGAAGGCGCTAAGGTGAAAGTCATAACGAGCCCGGTTGAAGCTGCAAGGGAAGCTGACGTTCTTTATACAGACACATGGATAAGCATGGGGCAGGAGAGAGAGGTTGAAAGAAGGAAAAAGACATTTAAAGACTACCAGATAAATGCCCATCTGCTTTCTCTGTCAAAACCGGACGCTATTGTCATGCACTGCCTGCCGGCACACAGAGGGGAAGAGATCACCGACGAAGTCATAGATTCACCACAGAGTGTTGTAATTGACCAGGCTGAAAACAGGCTCCATACCCAGAAGGCATTGCTTGAGATGCTGATTAAATAATTCTTTAAATGAAGCAAACGTTTATTGCTGATCCATTGCCCTCCTGTTAATAAAAAATAAAACCACGAGTTAATAGTATATGAATGATTGGTATTTCCATATTTGATAAAAAACCGAAATTTAATTTTTTGCCTGCCAAAATCATAATCGTCCCTTGAAAAAACTATGATTTTACTGCTAAATTAACCTTCAATATTCTTAAGTACCAATTATTGGATTACAGGCGGTGAACAATGTCCGAACTGGACAAGCTTCGTGAGAAAATTGATGATATCGATCTGAAGATCGTCGATTTGTTAAACAGGAGAACAGAGATTGTCCTGGAAATCGGAAAGACCAAGCTGGACAAGCACCTGAAGATCCATTCTCCTGAAAGAGAGCGGGCCGTACTAAAGAGAATCAGGGAGAACAACCCAGGGCCATTCCCTAACGAACCCCTGAAGCTGATCTTTGAAGAAATCATTTCCGCTTCGCTAGCACTTCAGCAGCCTTTAAAGGTCGCTTACTTGGGTCCTGCAGCAACATTCACCAATCTTGCCGCGAGAAGACAGTTCGGGTCTTCAACCGAGTACCTGCCTGAAAGCACTATAAAGGAAGTATTCGAGGCAGTCAGCAGGGGCAAAGCTGTTTACGGAGTGGTCCCTATTGAAAACTCAACAGAGGGGGTTGTCAATTACACTCTGGACATGTTCATTGATTCAGATCTTAGTGTCGCGTTTGAGATCATGATGCCCGTAATACATAATCTGTTATCAAAGACCGGAGACATATCGGAAATCAGGAAGATCTATTCCCATGCGCAGGCCAAGGCCCAGTGCAGGGGCTGGCTCCACCAGAACTTACCCGGGGTCCCCATCATCGAAGAGCTCAGCACTGCCGCAGCTGCCAAACGGGTTGCAAAAGACACCTCTGCCGCAGCAGTGGCAAGCGAGCTGGCTGCGTCTGAATACCATCTGCAATTTGTTGAAAGAGGCATTGAAGACAATAAGAACAACTATACCCGCTTTCTTGTCATCGCAAAAGACTCACCCGGGAAAACAGGCAGGGACAAGACATCGGTTATGTTTTCAGTAAAAGACCAGCCCGGGGCGCTTTATTCAATATTGCGCTCCTTTGCAAAGTACAAGATCAACCTGACAAAGATCGAGTCAAGGCCGTCAAGGAGAAAGGCCTGGGAATATATATTCTTTGTGGACATGGAAGGCCACATGGAGGACAAAGGGGTCAGTAAGGCAGTCAACGCAGTAAAAAAAGACTGCCTGTTCCTTAAGGTGCTGGGGTCCTATCCGTCGGCTGAGTAGGTATTCAGGATTTAAGAATTAAAATTTATGATTAAGGACTGCTTCCCGAATCTTTACTCTTGTATCGTAAATCGTAGTTATTTAATCTTATGTCGATAAAGTCTCCGGAACACATACGCACTATCAATCCATACGTCCCCGGTAAGCCTATAGAAGAACTTGAACGGGAGCTAGGCATCACAGGGTCAACGAAACTCGCATCAAATGAAAACCCGCTCGGCCCCTCCCCTCTTGCAGTAAAGGCCCTGCGCAAAGGCATATCCGGACTCAACAGATATCCTGACGGCAGCTGTTTCTATTTACGCAGTGCTCTGTCTGAGAAATTAAACGTCGGCAGCAGCGACATTATATTCGGCAATGGTTCAAATGAGATTATCGAACTTGCAGTGAGAACTTTTCTCAGCCCGGGTGATGAGGCGATTATGGCCCATCCCTCATTTATTGTTTATTCCATGATCGTTCAGGCGTTAAATGGAAAGAGCATAATGGTCCCCCTTAAAGACTGGCGGCATGACCTTGAGGCAATGGCATCAAAGATAACAGACAGGACAAAAATAATCTTTATAGCAAACCCCAATAATCCGACCGGTACCATAAATACCTGTGAGGAAATGGACGCCTTCATGGAAAAAGTGCCTGACAGCGTCCTTGTTGTCGTTGATGAAGCATATTATGAATATGTCAGGTCTGGTGATTATGCGGACAGCATGAAGCATTTCAGGCAGGGGAAAAACATTCTCATACTCAGGACATTCTCAAAAATTTACGGTCTGGCAGGACTGAGGGTCGGTTACGGGATAGCTGGAGCGGAGATTATAAATGATATGAACAGGGTGCGCCAGCCTTTTAATGTAAACTCACTGGCGCAGATGGCTGCAGCCGGGGCACTGAACGATCAGGCACATATTAAGAAATCAAGAAAGACCAATGAACGGGGAATGAAATACCTTTACAAAGGGCTAATGGCACTGAATGTCCATTTCGTACCGTCAGAGGCCAATTTCATATTCGTCCCCCTTAAAGATGATACTGCCCTTCAATTATATAATGATCTCCTTAAAGAGGGGGTCATTGTCCGGCCTATGGGTCCCCGTGCAATCCGTATTACCGTAGGGCTTCCCGGAGAGAACAAAAAGCTCATGGAAGCGCTGAAGAAAATCTCCCCTTTATAAGGGGAGATTAAGATGGGTAGTGGTAAATATAAGTCCAATTACCTCCCCTTCCCCTCCTTGCAAAGGAGTGGATAACCCATTCCCTGGCCCTAATTTGGAAGTTACCAGGCATTGTTATGAATTTTCTTGGTCAATCCATTATAATTAATGCCTGCTTGAATCTTAATGGATTCCAAATTAATTTTTTACAGGAGCAGTTATGGATATTATCGTATTGAAACCCGGGGCCTCAGCCAGTGACCTCCGGCAGATTATAAAAAAACTCGAGCACAGGGGGTTCAGGGCCAATATCTCAAAAGGGACCGAGAGGACCGTTGTCGGTGTAATCGGTGATACAACTAAAATCACAGAGGATGAAAGCAATGCCTTTGCCTCCATGTCCGGTGTAGAAAAGATACACAGGATCACACAACCCTTTAAACTCGCAAGCAGGGACTTCAGGTCAAACGATACTTCTATCAGGATCGGTAAACATACGATAGGCGGCAGAAAGATACAGGTCATGGCAGGTCCATGCGCAGTTGAAGACCTCCCTACCCTGCTGCATATAGCCAAGGAGGTCAAAAAAGCAGGGGCAGCATTTGTAAGGGGCGGGGCCTTCAAGCCCAGGACATCACCATACAGCTTTCAGGGCCTTGGAGAGGAAGGACTGAAGATACTCGCAGAGGTGCGCAGACAAACGGGAATGCCCGTTGTAACTGAACTGATGGACCCGAGGGACATAGACGTAATTCTCAAATATGCTGATGTTATCCAGATCGGTGCCAGAAATATGCAGAATTTCAGGCTGCTACAGGAGGTCGGCTCCCATGACAAGCCTGTACTTTTAAAAAGAGGTTTGTCAGCGACCATCAAGGAGCTGCTCATGGCAGCTGAATACATAATGTCCCAGGGAAACAATAAAGTCATTCTCTGTGAACGGGGCATAAGGACTTTTGAAACCGCAACAAGAAACACCCTGGATTTAAATGCTATACCTGTGTTAAAAAAACTGACGCATCTCCCGGTCCTTGTCGACCCCAGCCACGGAGTCGGGAGGTGGGACCTTGTCGCACCTATGGCCAGGGCCGCGGTGGCAGCAGGTGCAGACGCCCTTATGATAGAGGTCCATTCAAAGCCGGAAGAAGCGGAGTCGGATGGAGAGCAGTCTTTAAAGCCGGGGAAATTCAGCGCGCTCATGAAGGAACTCAGGGCGGTTGCAAAAGCTGTGGGAAGGACGATATAAAAATAAGAGTTAAGAGTTAAGAGTTAAGAGTTAGGAGTCAGGTTCTATAGAGGACGTAAGACATGGAATCGCTTCCCTTACTACTTTCTACTGACTACTGTCTTTAATCAATTATGGACTTTAATAAAATAACAATAATAGGGATCGGATTAATCGGCAGCTCTCTTGCCCTTGCATTAAAAAAACAGGGGTTCAGCGGGAAGATGACCGGGGTGGGCAGAAATCAGGAAAACCTGATAAAGGCAAAAGAGATGGGGATTATTGATGATTATTCAACATCGCATGCTGAAGGAGTTATTGATGCAGACCTGATCGTATTGGCATCGACGGTTGGACAGTTTGAAGAGATTGTCAAAAATATCAGGGACCATATCAAAAAAGGCGCGATACTTACAGATGTCGGAAGCGTCAAGGCCGGGGTAATAAAAAAAATCAGGCCGTTGATGCCTGAGGGCGTCAGTTTTGTTGGAGGTCATCCGATTGCCGGCAAGGAATGTTCAGGGATACACGCTGCCACAGCTGATCTGTTCAACGGGGCCAAGTGTATTATCACCCCTGAAGAAGATACAGATAATGAGGCCCTTGACAAGGTCATTGGTGTATGGAAAAAGACCGGGGCTGTCACAGCCATAATGAGTCCGGAAGAGCATGACCTGGTCTTTGCCGCAGTCAGCCACTTGCCTCATGTGGTTGCATACGCATTGGTAAATGCCATATTAGACGTGGACGACAACATACTAAGGCATGGAGGAAGGGGTCTTAAAGACATGACAAGGATAGCGTTAAGTCCCACTGAGCTTTGGAGAGACATATGTTCTTATAACAGAGATGACATCTTAATTACCCTCCGCAAATTCTCATCATCTATTACACATATCATAAACCTCTTTGAGGAAGCAGAGTGGGACACCCTTGAAAAAGAGTTTACCAGGGCCAAGGAGGCGAGACAGGGCATTGAACCGGCTTAGCATAAAATACAAAGGCCCGCTGCTCGGGGAGATTACCGCTCCCCCTGACAAATCCATATCCCACCGGGCGATTATGTTTTCATCCCTTGCAGAAGGGCAGAGCATTGTCCGTAATTTCCTGCAGGCGGAAGACCCGCTCAGGACACTTGAGGCCTTCCGGAAGATGGGGATCAAGATAGAATACAGAACACCGAATTCAGAGCCCAGACATACCTACAACGAAATCATAATCCACGGCAAAGGCCTCTATGGACTCAATGCGCCAAAAGATACTATTGACTGCGGCAACTCAGGCACTACAATGAGGCTGCTAAGCGGCATTCTCTCAGCACAGGCTTTTTCCACTTCCCTTACCGGTGATGCATCGCTCAGCAGCAGGCCAATGAAGAGGGTCATTAACCCGCTAACTGAAATGGGTGCTGTTATAGAATCCGCAAATGGTTTCCCTCCGCTCAGGATCAGGGGTGGTAAATTAACGCCTATCAGCTATAAATCCCCTGTAGCAAGTGCTCAGGTCAAATCAGCCATAATACTCGCCGGACTTTACTGCGACGGTACTACCACTGTAATTGAGCCCGGCAAATCCAGAGACCATACAGAACGGATGCTTAAGGCAAGCGGGGTAGATATCAGCGTAAAAGACCTCGATGTAAGTGTCAGGGGTGTTGCAGCATTAAAACCAATGGAGATAACTGTCCCCGGAGACCTTTCGTCTGCAGCTTTTTTTATCGTCGCAGGGCTTATTGTCCCGGGGTCTGAAATAGTCATAAGAAATACAGGAATAAATCCTACGAGGTCCGGACTTATTGATGTCCTCAATCTCATGGGAGCGGACATAAAGCCCGAAAATGAGCGGCTTGTGTCAGGTGAACCCGTAGCCGATCTGCATGTAAAACATTCCCGCCTGAAAGGCATGAATATAGGGGGAGACCTCATTCTCAGGGCCATTGACGAATTCCCGATTCTGTGTGTTGCAGCGGCAAAGGCCGAGGGAACAACAAAGATAACCGGGGCAGGGGAATTAAGGGTAAAGGAATCAGACCGGATAGCGTCAATGGCTGCTGAACTGCGGAAAATGGGTGTGAAGATTGAAGAGCTCGAAGACGGTCTTATTATTGAAGGACAGGAAGACCTGAGCCCCGCTGCGGCAGTCAGCTATGGAGACCACAGGATCGCAATGTCGATGCTTATTGCGGGGCTTACCGCAAAAGGTGAAACAACAGTCGATAATACTGACTGTGTCAATACCTCATTCCCCGGATTTATGGAAATTCTGGAGAGTCTGAACCAATGAAAAACGTAATAACCATAGACGGTCCTTCAGGCTCCGGCAAGGGGACCATTTCTAAACTGCTGGCCCGTAAACTCGGGTACAGCTATCTCGATACCGGGGCGCTGTACAGGGCGGTTGCCTGGAAAGCAAGAGAAGAGAAGATCCGCACTGATGACGAAGAAGCCCTTGAAAGGCTGCTGGATGATATCAGGATATCATTTGAAGGTGAAAGGATTTTTGTAGACGGCTCAGATGTTTCGGCAGAAATAAGGACAGCAGAAATAGGCGAACTCAGTTCGCAGGTTTCAGCTAAACCAGTTGTGAGGACAGGTCTCTTTTCCATTCAGAGGGAAATGGGCCTTACGGGAAATGTTGTGATCGAGGGCCGGGACACGGGCACTGCTATATTCCCTGAAGCCGAGCACAAATTCTATCTTGATGCAGGAATAGAAGAGAGGGCCAGGAGACGATATGAGGAATTAAAAAACAGAACACAGAACACAGAACACAGAACACAGAATAATGATAAAGAATTAAAAAACAGAGCACAGAACACAGAGCACAGAACACAGACAGACAGCAAACAACTCACCATAGAAACGGTAATGGAAGACTTGGTAAAACGTGACACAAGGGATGCCTCAAGAGAAAGCTCGCCATTGATGAAAACTGATGACATGATATATATTGATTCGACCAGCCTGAGTATAGACGAGGTTGTAGCAACGATAATGGAGCATTTGAAGTAATGTAACAGAAAAAGGACATAGGACATGATTGTCTCACATATAATACTCATGTCTTACCATTACCAATAGCGTCATTCCGGGCTTGACCCGGTCGGATCGACTCGTCAATTAGACTCGATTCGAGAATCCAGAGGGATGGACCTGGATTCCCGTATTCCAGGCTGTGTCATAATTGTCATTCCGGCCTGAGTGCCGGAATCTATGCATTTTGAAAGTGCCTGGAATAGCGGGATTCCTGCATTCGCAGGAATGACACAAAGCGTATTTTTCGGAATTGTGACACTGCCTGTTCGCAAAAATGACAGCAGGAGTTTTCACAAGACATGACCAAAAGAAAAGGCAAGTCAGTTTATCAGTAACATGAGTAAAACGACCGACATTATTTATGAGCTCGTTGCTATCACGATACGCACGATATTGCGGATCAACGGCGGCTTTGAGGTCATAGGGAAAGAAAACATCCCTTCCGAGGGCGGAGTCCTTGTTGCTGCAAACCACATCAGCTACCTCGACCCGCCGCTGGTTGGTTCCTTGCTTCCAAGACGGGCCACCTTTATGGCAAGACACGGGCTTTTTGACATCCCTGTGCTCGGTTGGATAATAAAGGGCGCGGCATTCCCTGTTGACAGGGAAAGGACCCGTCCTTCCACAATAAAGGAAACCGTCAGGAGGCTCAAAAGCGGGGAGCTTATTGTCATATTCCCTGAAGGGAGGCGAAATGAATCAGGCGAGCTCATGGAGGCCAAGCGGGGTGTAGGGATGATAGGCAGCCTCAGCAGGGCCCCGGTCGTTCCCGTTCTGATTGTCGGAAGTGACAAGGCACTGCCTGTCAACGCTAAATGGCTGAAAAGGGCGAAAGTCACTGTAGTAATCGGCAAACCCATCTATTATAATTCCATCACTGACGGAGCAAATTACAGCGGCCATGAATTACATGAAGAGATAAGCATCAGGGTCATGACCGCCATAAGAGAAATGCAGAAAAAATATGAAAATTAATATTGCAAAGAAGGCAGGCTTTTGTTTCGGTGTAAAACGCGCCATTGATATAACCTTCAATCTTGCCAAAGAAGACAATAAGGGCCTGTACACATACGGCCCTCTTATTCACAACCCCCAGGTAGTAGAGGAACTTAATTCAAAAGGGGTCAGGACAGTAGATGATCTCACATCCCCTGATATAAGGACCATTATCATAAGGACACACGGGGTTTCTCCTGAAGTGTATGCTGAAACTTCCAAAATGGGGTATAATGTTATTGACGCAACCTGTCCCTTTGTTAAAAAAGCCCAAAATTTCGCTCAGGTACTTAATGATGAGGGTTATCAGGTGCTTATCATTGGAGACAAAGAGCATCCTGAAGTCCAGGGGCTTATCGGTTTTGCAGGGGGCAATGCAGTTGTTGCCGATGAAGAGGACCAGCTGCCTCCCTTGAAAAACAAGGTAGGGATAATAGTACAGACAACACAGCCGTTTGATAAATTTAAAAAAATAGTCCTTCAGGTAATAAGCACGGCAAGGGAAGTAAAAATATACAATACGATATGCGATTTTACGGCGCAGAGAGTAAAGGAAACACGGGAGCTGGCAAAGAAAGTAGAACTGATGGTTATCGTCGGAGGGAAAAACAGTTCAAACACAAACCAGCTTGTCAAACTATCCAGGGATGTTTGTGCTAAAGTATATCATGTTGAAACCGCTGAAGAAATAAAGGAAGAGTGGTTTCAGGGAGTTGAAAACGTCGGTATTACCGGCGGGGCCTCGACTCCGCAGTGGATAATAGATGATGCCGTAAATAAAATAAGAGAAATTTCTGTCAGGAGGTAATATAATATACAACCATGGAACTTCAAATGAATGATTTTGAAAAATTTTATGCTGACTCATTCAGGGGATTGAGGGCAGGTGCGATAACTAAGGGAAGAGTTATTCAGGTAAAGTCAGACGGCGTCATCGTTGATGTCGGCTCTAAAAGCGAGGGCTTCGTGCCTCTCAGTGAACTTGTTGAAAATGAACTGAAGAGCCTGCACCCCGGTGACGAGATAGAGGTCTTTATCGAAAGGCTCAGTGATTCGGACGGCTTTGTAAAACTCTCGAGGCAAAAGGCCCAGGGAGTAAGATCATGGGACGTTATAGAAGAGGCCTTTCAGAAGGGCCAGCCCATAGACGGTAAAATTACAGGCAAAGTCAAAGGAGGCATGACCGTAAATATCGGCGGGGTCAACGCCTTCCTTCCGGGATCACAGATAGACCTTAAGGCCCCCAAAAATACAGATCAGCTCATCGGGCACAAGTTTTCATTCAAGATACTTAACTTCAACCATAAGGGATCAAATGTTATCGTCTCAAGACGTGCCCTTCTTGAAGAGGAGAGGAACAAACTCAGGGGAGAAACGCTGACAAATCTAAAAGAAGGCTCTCTTGTAAAAGGCAAGATCAAAAACCTTACTGACTACGGGGCCTTTATTGACCTCGGGGGCATAGACGGACTGCTTCATATCTCTGATATGTCATGGGGACGGATAAGTCATCCGGGGGAACTGTTCAGCGTGGGGGATACAATAGAAGTAATAGTCCTTACATTCAATCCTGACAATGAAAAGGTGACTCTCGGCTACAAACAGAGAAAGCCGGACCCGTGGGCCTCAGCTGAAGAGAAATATCCTCAAGGGCAGAAAGTTTTCGGGAAGGTAATAACCATCACCGATTACGGCGTATTTGTGGAACTCGAAGAGGGAGTGGAAGGCCTCATCCATGTGAGCGAAATCGACTGGCTGGAAAGGTCCATAAAACCCTCCAAGTACTTCTCAATCGGCGACAGGGTCGAGGCAGTAATCCTGAAAGTCAGCAAAGAGGACAAACGGATATCTTTAAGCATAAGACAGCTCAAGCCAAATCCGTGGGAGATCATAAAGGATAAATATACCGCCGGACAGAAAATCACAGGTACAGTTAAAAGCTTCGCGGATTTCGGGGCATTTATAGCACTTGATGAAGGAGTGGACGCCCTGCTCCATGTCTCGGACATGTCATGGGTGAAACGGGTAAAACATCCTTCCGACATTCTCAAAAAAGGACAGGAATTAGAGGTAATCATTCTGAATATCGAACCTGAAAAAGAGAGGATATCCGTCGGGCTGAAGCAGCTTACATCTGATCCATGGCTTGACACAATCCCTGCCACATACAGCCTCGGTGATTCTGTAGCAGGCAAGGTGGTGAGCATTACCGATTTCGGACTCTTTGTTGAACTTGAAGACGGCGTGGAGGGACTGCTGCATATTTCTGAAATTGAGAGAAAGCACGACGAAAAACTGGAAGACCTCTTCAAGCCGGGAGATGAATTAAGGACCAGGATTATAAATGTCAATCCTGCTGAAAGAAAGATTGATCTCAGCCTTAAGACAATGATCGGGTAGAATTGAGGTGCACCTCCATTGAAAAAAATACTTGTATTTTTCCTGGTTATATTTGCAGTAATCGCCCTACTAAGCCTTATGCTGACCTTTTCACATAAAGTCCCTCTGGGAGAAAAGGTCGCCCTTATCAGGGTCACAGGCGTAATAATCGACTCCGAAGATGTCATTGATGAAATAAAGGAATACGCCAAAGACCCCTCCATTAAAGCGATTGTTCTCAGGGTCGACAGTCCCGGCGGCGCTGTGGCCCCTTCTCAGGAAATTCACGAAGAAATACTCAAGGTAAAGCAGAACAAAAAAGTCGTTGTCTCAATGGGTACCGTTGCTGCTTCAGGAGGTTATTATATAGCTGCCCCTGCTGACAAGATCGTGGCTAATGCCGGAACACTGACCGGGTCAATCGGGGTAATTATGGAACTGCCCAATATCGAAGGGCTCATGAAAAAGATAGGCGTTGAAACGCAGATAGTAAAAAGCGGGAGGCACAAGGACATGGCCTCTGTCTTCAGGTCATTAACGCCTGAAGAGAAACAGATCCTCCAGTCAGTGCTGGACGACGTGCACAACCAGTTTATCAACGCGGTTTCAGAAGGTCGCGGGATAAAATTGGAAGACATTAAAAACATAGCCGACGGCCGTATCTTTACCGGCAGGATGGCAAAGGACATAGGGCTTGTAGATGAACTGGGCAACCTTCAGGACGCAATAATGCTCGCCGGCAAACTGACCGGGATAAAGGGTGAACCCAAGGTAGTCACAAAAAAAGAAGAGTTAAGTCTCTTCAATCTGCTTAAAGGGCAGCTGCCGGAAAACCTGATCGGCAATGTTTTTTCCGGTATACAGTTAAAATATTTATTTACTCCCTGATTTTTTATTGACATTTCGACTTTAATATTATAATTTTCATTATAGGAGGAAACATATGACAAAATCAGTTCTGATCGAAAAAATCTCTGAGAAGCTTGAGGGACTTTCAAAAAAGCAGACGGAAGTAATTATAGAGACAATATTTGAGAGTATTAAGGACGCCCTTGCAAAGGGGGGAAAGGTCGAGATAAGGGGCTTTGGAAATTTCAGGCTGCGCAGCAGAAATGCAAGGAAGGCCAGAAACCCCAAGACCGGTGCGGGCGTGGAAGTACCGCCGAAAAAGGTCCCCTATTTCAAGGTCGGAAAAGAGCTGAGAGAGATGGTAAACAGGAACATGTAGTTTTACATTTAACAATTGATTCCGGGCAATAAGATTACAACTAATCTCATTGCTCATAATATAAAAAGCCCGGTCCAGTGTCCGGGCTTTTTATTGCCATCCTGACCCGGATATCCCCCGGCATTTTGTACTTCTTGAGATTGAAGCATATACATGATAACATCTCTGATATAACCTCACTTAACCGATAAGAGGTAAAGAAGATGTCACACAAACATAAAAACACTCCTCATCACAGGAAGAGCTCAGGAAGCCGTGAATGGGCAGGACATCACCAAAACACCCTGCAGGGGGCCACGGCACAAGGCACGGCAAAACCGAAGCTCGAATTTGTTCTCAAATGCGATTCAGCCGGCAGCGTGGAAGCTGTCACTGCCGGGGTCGGAAAAATAGTACGGCCTGAAGTAGATATAAATATTATTCACAGCGGTATCGGCTATATCAATGAATCGGATGTCCTTATCGCTGAAAAAGGCAGCAGACTTATAGCAGGATTTCAGGTCGGGGTATTGCCCGGTACAGACAGGAAACTGAAAGTCCATTCCGTTGAAGTAAGGCTGTATGACGTTATTTATAAATTGACTGAAGATATTAAAAGTATATCGGAAAGCATCCTGCCTGCGGTGGTACATGATGAAATACTGGGCACCGCCAGGGTCATCGCCCTGTTTAAAAGCTGCCGCAAGGGGATTATTATGGGGTGTGAGGTCTTGACCGGTCAACTGACCGTCGGCAGGAATTTCCGCATAATATCTGCTATGGGTCCTGTCTATGCAGGGACCATAGAGTCTGTTCATATAGAAAAAAATACTGTACAGTCCGTATATCCCGGACAGAAGGCAGGCATAAAGATGAAAGATTTCAATAAAGTAAAGATCGGGGACATTATAGAAAGTTATCGTCCCCCGTCTCTGAAAAAGACGCGCACCTGGTCACCATCAGGACAGATTATCCGTATCACCTGAAATAAATTTATCATGGCTTTCTTCTCCACTGAAGGGCATTTAAAGTATAATACCTTACCACTTTTCATACCGGTCAATCAGGACTGTGCAGGGTAGTGTTCACCTGCAGGATCTGACCTGATATATTTCAGGTTTTTTTCGTTCAATAATATTATATGAATAAGCAGGTCAAACAAAGTACATTCAGCAAAATGGAAGACATCGACAGATCTTGCGTTTATGCTGTAATAGCGGCCGGTCTCGTCTTTGCGTTATTAACCTATATCATTTATCCTGCAGGCATATGGGATGTTCCTTTCTCCGATCTGACATCAGGTCGTGTCTTAAGACTTACCGGAGCTGTAATCCTTGGCGTTTTGACCTTACTTATATTTATTGACGTCATTAATGTATTCAGAAAACGCTGATCGGAATCCGTATGTTCTATCTTAACGATGAAGGGATATGGTATTATTTATGTCGTACCTCATCTAGAGAAAGGACCAATCCGAAGAATGCAGAAATTACTTAACGAGATAATTAATTCGATGAATTATGGGAATAATATGCGAACAGCTTTAAATTCAACCCTGGACGCTCAGATCAGTAAGCCATGCATTTAAGGTATCGACAATTATCTGTTTTTGCAACATCTGCATTTTTCTTATTAAACTATTCAGGTTAATCAATGAAGGGTAAAGTTTACATAGTCGGGGCAGGCCCCGGAGACATAGGACTGCTTACCGTCAAGGGGCTGAAATGCCTGCAGAATGCTGATGTAGTGGTGTATGATTTTCATCTGAATGCGCAGGTACTGAACTACATAAGCCACGATGCTGAATTCATTTATGCAGGCAAGCGCGGCGGCAAGCACGACATGACGCAGGACATGATAAATCAGACCCTCGTTGAAAAGGCGAAGGAGGGCAAGACCATCTGCCGCCTGAAGGGGGGCGATCCATTTGTATTCGGCAGGGGAGGAGAAGAGGCTGAGGTCCTTGCAAAAGAGGGAATAGAATTTGAAGTAGTCCCGGGAATAAGCTCTTCCATTGCGGCCCCTGCTTATGCTGGGATACCCCTTACACACAGATGTTATTCATCCTCGCTTGCGGTCGTTCCCGGGTATGAGGATGTTACCAAAAAAGAGAGCTCAATTGACTGGGCCAAGCTTGCGACCGGTGTCGGCACGATCGTTTTTCTCATGACAGTAAAAAACATTTCCATGGTATGCCGGAGGCTGATAGAAAACGGCAGAAAGCCAGACACACCTGTTGCAGTGATCAGGTGGGGCACGAGAGCTGACCAGAACACCATAGTCAGCACACTGAGTAATATTTCGGACGTAGTGAAAGAGAATGAAATAAAACCGCCTGCTGTCATGGTCGTCGGCGAGGTCGTCAAACTCCGGGAAACCCTGAAGTGGTATGAGAACAGACCTCTGTTCGGACAGCGTGTACTGGTAACCAGGGAACACTCTGTCGGATTTGAACCTCTGGCTGACCTCGGGGCTGAGATAATCGAGTTTCGCACAATAGAGATTGTGCCTCCTGATGACTGGACAGAAATGGACCGGGCAATAGAGAAGATTGACACATACAACTGGCTTATATTTACAAGCGCAAACGGGGTAAAGTTCTTCTTCCAGAGATTAATGGACAAAGATAAAGACATCCGGGAACTGAAGGGAGTTAAGATCTGCGCTGTCGGCACCAAGACCGCAACAGCAATAAAAAACCACGGAATAAAAGTCGACCTCGTCCCGGAGAAGTTTAATGCCGAGGGGTTGATCGAGGCGTTCAGACTCCAGAAAAGCGAAGGTACCAACGGCCGTTCCCCGCTTAAGGGAATAAAAATCCTCCTTCCAAGGGCGGAGATGGCAAGAGAAATTTTTCCGGAAAAAGTCAGGGAACTCGGCGGTGAGATAGATGTTTTTACCGCATATAAAACCGTCAAGCCAGAAATACATGGCAAAAGGCTCAAGCGCTTTCTGAAAGAGGGAAAAATCTCCATAGCCACATTCACCAGTGCCGCTACATTCAACAACTACATGGAAATAATGGGGGATGACGCCCTGGACCTTTTAAAAGACGTTATCATAGCCGCTATAGGTCCTGTCACTGCAAAGGCCGTTGAGAAGTCCGGTTTGAAAGTACATATCATGCCCGGGGAGGCAACAGTTGAAGCCATGGTTAAAGAAATAATAAACTGGGTAAGCAACAAGGACCGTAGTCAGTAGTCAGGAGTCAGGAGAATTTTCATGCACCATTGAATTTTTATTATGCTATAATCCCCTATGCCTCCCAAATCCACGATAGACAGAGAATACATCTTTCATTTTCTCAAGACAAAGACCTCAAAACCGCTCAGCCTGAGAGAACTGTCAAAAGCCCTCGATATTCACAAAACCGAGCTGCGGACTCTGAAGAGAATCCTCCGTTCCCTTATTAACTCTGGGGACATCTTCAGGACCAAGACCGGCTACTACGGCCTGGCTGAAAAAATGAACCTCATCACAGGCGAATTTGAGGCACACAGGGACGGGTACGGTTTTGTTCTCCCTGAAAAGTCCGGTGAGAGGGACATCTTCATCCCTCCAAGAAGGACTATGGGTGCAATGTCCGGAGACCGCGTTGTTACACGGGTGGAAAGTTCGGTAAAGCGGGAAGGCAGCATTATAAAGATACTTGAACGCGGCAAAAAAAATATCATCGGTGAGCTATGCCGCGAAAAGAACATCTTCTATGTCAAACCCAAGGGGAAAAATGTACCTTTTTATATCCCTGTAGCTCCTTCTAATATGGGCAAAGCCCGGATCGGAGATACTGTATCTGTTGAGATAACCACATATCCGACTGCTTCAACTCCGCCAGAGGGAAAGGTCTTAAAAGTTCTCCCGGCGGTCACGGAACCTGGCTATGAGACAGAACTTATAATTGAGCAGTATTCACTGCCTCGCCGTTTCCCCGCTCCGGTTATTGCTGAAGTAAGGGCACTGCCGGAGAGGAAGAAAACTCCGGGACGTGTTGATTGCAGGGACCTGCTAACCGTAACCATTGACGGTGAGACTGCAAAGGACTTTGATGATGCTGTGTCAATCAGCAGGACAGATCATGGGTACATCCTGCATGTCCATATTGCAGATGTGAGTCATTATGTGCCGTGGGACTCGGTGCTCGACCTAGAGGCAAGGCGCAGGGGCACAAGCGTTTATTTCCCCGGGAACGTTATTCCCATGCTCCCGGAAAAGCTGTCCAATGACCTGTGCAGCCTTGTCCCCAGACAGGACAGGCTTACCTTTACTGTTGAAATGCATATTGACAGAGAGGGCCGGATTTTAGAAAAAGATTTTTATCCGAGCATTATAAACAGTAATGAAAGGATGACATACACCTCAGTTAAAAAAATACTTGTTGACAATGACAGTGATGAAAGAGAGCGCTACGGATATCTGATCGGGAGCTTTGAAATGATGGAAGAGCTCTGTGCTGTCCTGAGGGAAAACAGGATAAAAAGGGGCAGCCTCGACTTTGACCTGCCGGAGCCCGAGATCCTGCTGGACCTGCAGGGACGACCCGAGTCTATTGTCAGGGCCGAGCGCAACCTGGCGCACATGATCATCGAAGAATTCATGATAACAGCCAATGAGGCTGTCGCATCCCGGCTCGAAGGTCTGGGCGTGCCTTCTCTGTACAGGGTGCATGAAAAGCCGGACACTACCAAGATTGAGGAACTCAAACCCATCTTCAGTTCATTCAACCTGAAAATGAAGATGTCCAGCACGAAACTCTTCCATTCAATCCTTAAGCAGGTCAAGGGAACTCCCGAGGAGTCTCTGCTGAACATCCTGCTGCTGCGCTCCCTTAAACAGGCCAAGTACGCCATTGAAAATATCGGCCACTTCGGCCTCGCTTCAGAATCGTATACACATTTCACATCCCCGATCAGGAGATATCCCGATCTTGTTGTGCACAGGATACTTAAAGATACCCTTGGAAAAAATAAACTCTCAGGTGATATGACCTCTTATCTCGATAAAATCCTGCCTGACATAGCTGTCCAGTCTTCAAGGACTGAGCGTACCGCAGATGAAGCAGAACGGGAGATCGTGAACGCAATGAGGGCCTGGTATATGAAAGACAAAGTAGGGGAAGAATACAAGGGCCTTGTCATGAATATTACTTCATACGGATTAAAGGTCCAGCTTAAAGACATCTTCGTTGACGGCTTTCTCCATGTGTCCTCCATGACAGATGATTATTACAGGTTTGATGAGAGAAACTACCGCCTCGTCGGCCGCCGCGGCAGGAAATCCTTTACTGTCGGTCAGGAAGTGACAGTGCGGATTGAACGCGTCAATATTGAAGAGAGAGATATACAGTTAGGCCTGGCTTAACTTACTAAGACATAACTTAACAAAGCCTCATGGCCGTCATTCCGGGCCTGCCTGTCGGCAGACAGGCTTGACCCGGAATCCAGTGTTTTTTAACAACATTTCTGGATTCCCGCTTTCGCGGGAATGACGAACACTGTGGCATTATTATGGCAGTTCTTGGCAATAATACAATCAGCAACCCCTTTTTTTACCGCATATGCCCCCGGCCATTTCCTGTTTACATTTAACAAACAAGTTAGGTTTTCAGATAAAAAAGCCGAAATATTATTATCAAATAACTTGAATAAATGACTTACACGTCATAGTTAAGGAGAGACAGTTTGAGTAAGGCCGTAGCGGTCAGCTTTGAAGGAGACCAGATAAAGGTGATCCACGCTTCCTTAAAAGGACACACCCTCTCGGTCGACAGGACCGATGTGTTATCGGAAGGCGACTTTGACGATTACCTCCTGGCCGACAAGAGCACTGAATATATTGTAACCTGCCAGTTCAGGGGCGCCTTCCATGATGTGCTGACGACCCCGGTAGTAAAAAGCCGTTATCTGGGTAAACTCATTGAATCGCAAATAAGAAAAGCTACCGGTGAAAAAGACTTTTCCTTTATATATACCATTATCGGTGAGGTTACAGTAGAAAAGAAAAAGGCGCTTGAGGTCTTTTATTATGCTGTGCGCAATGATGACGTCAGAGGGATAGCTGAGAGATTCTATGAGAGAGGCAAGACTGTCAGGGCCATATATCCGGCTGTATTCTCGGCCATATCACTGTTTGCCCGGGGAGAAGATGAAAAGGGCATAATGGGTGTTTTTAGCACGGGGAATGAGCGGACGGCTTTTCTGACAAAAAACGGGGCACTTAATTTTGTCCGGACATACGACGCATATGAAAAAGGTCTTACTGATTATGATATACAGAACATTAATATGACCCTGACCTATTGTTCCCAGAGCCTCAGGATTAGCCCCTCATCAATACTTGTTATGGGCGACCTGTCAGGCCCTTGTGAAATAAACACATTACCTTCCGTACCTCTGGCAGGTCTTAACAGGGCCGGGAATATTGAATGCAGCATGGAAACCTATGACGGTTTTTTCCTCACTCTTTCTGCCTTTTTCGCGTCCCGGTCATCAAATATCCTGAGCCGGGAATTCCGGAACATTAATCTGCTCAAAAATTACTTTGCATATGCCTCCATGATATTTATTATAGTGGCAGTCCTGTGTATGGGTTTTACATTCAACGAAGCAAAGGACTCTGCTGCAATAAAGCGTTCCGTGGAATCATCAGTAGGAGACATGAAGGACATTGAGAATATATATTCAGAATACACCGCGATAGAAGAAGAGATAATCAAGTACAGACCCTCAATTGAATTTCTTAACAGACCGGCCCCTGATATTTATAAATTGCTGATAGCGCTTGGCAGTGTAAATACCGGAGACCTGAAGTTTAATGCAATTGAGGCGAGGGCCGTTGAAGACAATGCCATGGCTGTCACTATAAGCGGTACGAGTCTTGCCGGGACCTATTCCTCCCTGCAATCATCCCTGAAAAACATGATCGACACCCTGAACAAAACAGAAAACCTGGAAGTCATAAACAGGTCTGTAGACCTGACTAAAAACACCTTCGCAATTGACATGAGCTACAAAACAGAATGAATTACTTCAATTACATAAAAAAGGCCATACCCGCGTATCTTGCAAGCGGAGTCATTCTGGCACTTTCACTTGCCTCGATGATAATAATGCACAGATACAATAACGAACTTAATGCTGCACTCGATGCCATAAAGGACATCAGCATTAAAAAATATATGGTCAAGAAAGAGATTGAGAGGACAGAGGCCATGATAGCCCATATCAGGGATGACCTTGATGCCGACATGACCCGCCCCAATCCCGAAAGGCTGATGTTCCGCGCCCTTGATGATATTAAATCAAACCTGCCAGGAGCACTTATTACTGTTTCCCGGTTTGAAGAAAAAGAAGACACAAACAATCTCCCTGTTGAGATTGAGGCAGGCATTAAGAACTATAAAATGATCCTTGACTACGTGGCATATATCGAATCCTTCCGCGTCCCTGATATACAAATCACTAATCTTACTGTATCCGAAGGCCAGTCAGGAGGAATAGTCCTTAAGATAACAGGAGTGCTCGCAATGCCTTCTGCAGATACACAAATGTAAAGGCAAAATAATACTATGGACAATAAAACAAAGATAATGCTCTTCTTCCCCGTCATTCTGGCAATAATTCTTGCCATCGCAGCCAATTATATCGATATCCCTTTTAATAATGGCATCCCGGCATCTGCAGGCACTATAGCTGCCTTCACTCCCTCTGACCTGACAATAAAAGAAAAACAAACAGTTCATTCAACTCCGGATTTCAGAGCGCCGCTGGATTTTAACCGGTCAGTTGCAGCAGAGGCTTCCCTGCCGGTAAATAATCCGGCCCCTGAACAGAAACCTAAGGAAGAGCCGGATAAAAGCCTGTCGCTGATAATAATGAGCGGAGCAGACAGGACCGCAATCATTAACGGTGTCCCGGTTAAGGAAGGAGACCGAATAGCCGATATGAGAATAGTAAGGATAGAGACCGACAGGGTCTTATTAAAAACCAAAACCTTAAAATGGATATATCTTGAATAAACACATGAAAAACTTGTTTCTCATTTTTATGGCAGTTTCTTTAATGTCCTGTGCATCAACACAGGCCGGGAAGATTTCAAAAAGTCCACCCGGACCATCTCCTGCAATAAATGAATCACCGCTGGAATCCCGGACACAGTTCGCTTCAACCCAGGAACTACACGCCCCCGAAATCCCGGAGTTCGTCCCTGTCAGGGAAGGCCTCTCACCGCTCCAGACTAAAACCGTTTCCATAGCAGCGAGGAACACCCCGTTAAGAGAAGTGCTATATATAATCGCAGAAACAGCAAACCTCAATCTCATAATGGGCCGTGACGTTAATCCCGACCTTCCGGTCACCATGACAGTCAAAGACATTTCTGTTGACAAGGCGCTCGATATTATTTTCAGTTCTGTTGATTATTTTTATTCAATCAGGGACAACATCCTGTTAGTAAATGCCCTGGAAACGGAAATTTTCGAATTCGGCAAACCCAATATAGTCCAGGACTATAAAATAGATATCGGCGGTGACATTCTCAGCGGTACGGCTTCCGGCGGGTCTGGTTCAACCTCGGTAAGCGGTGATGTTTCTATGAAATCGACCTCTGATGAATCCTCATTTAAATTCTGGGACGCTATGGAGAAGTCACTTACTACACTCCTTGCCGCAGGGAGCGGGACTCAGGCCGGCACCAATTTTGTTATTAACAGAATGGCAGGCACCATCATGGTCACTGCAGCAAAAAAGGATTTAAAGCGGGTCGGTGACTATATTTCAAACCTGAAAAAGGTCCTGAACAGACAGGTCCTTGTTGAGGCCCGGATAGTCGAGGTCCAGTTGTCAGAAGGCCTTAAATATGGAATAGACTGGGAAGTCATAGGTCAAATGCTTGCTGACGGGACTACAAGCATCAGTGCAAAAAGTTTTACGAATATATTCACCTCAGGCAGTTCAAGCTTTGAGATAAACCTTTTCCATAACAGCAACTTTTCACTCCTTTTAAAGGCCCTTCAGGAGCAGGGCAATGTAAAGACACTGTCCAATCCGAGAGTAAATATCATGAATGGACAGACATCACTTTTAAGCGTGGGCAGAAATACAACTTTTATCTCAAGGGTCGAGACTACAACAACGGCCTCTGAGGGATCTGCCCCTGTGACTACCTTTACAGTCGACACAAACAGCATCCTCTCCGGTGTCATGTTCGGCCTGGTCCCTTATATAAACAGCGAAAATGAGATAACCCTGTCTATCACCCCTATCGTCACAAATCTTGTGAGCCTCGACTCCAAGACGATCGGGACAGGCGACAATTCGGTCGAAATCAAGCTCCCGACTGTTGATTTAAGGGAAATGAGTACAACTGTCAAGATCCTGGATGGGCAGATTGTCGTCATAGGTGGGCTTATTGACAAGCAGGAAATACTCAGAGAGGGCCAGGTCCCACTTCTGGGCGATATACCCTTGCTTGGGGCATTGTTCAAAAAATATGAAAAAACCTATGACAACACTGAGCTGGTGATAATGCTTATCCCGAAGATAGTCAGTTAGTCAGAATCATGCAGTGCTTTATTATAATTTTAAATCCTGAATCCCGGCCGTTCCGGTCCAGAGACATATGAAATTAGGCGAAGTATTAAAAGAAAGAGGCCTGCTAACAGAAGACAGGTTAATGGTTGCACTTGCATATCAGAAAGTAACTGATACGCTCCTCGGCGAAACCCTCGTCAAACTCGGCTTTGTGTCCTCCAGGGAAATAGCCGAGACCCTCGCAATACAGGCAGGGATACCGTTCATCAACATATCTGAATATACGGTGTCTGAAGAGGCCATTCGTCTCATCCCCAAAGATATCGCTGACAAAATGGGGTTCATTCCCCTCAACCTCACAGATGATAATTACATGGAAATCGGGGTCACAAACCCCTCCAACATACATGCACTGGACAGCGTATCAAAGTTGACAGGGCGGAAACCCAGGGTATTTATGATCGACAACGTCGGGTTTCAGGAGACCCTTGAGAGGGCCTATTACTTTCTTGACAACCCGATACATCAGCTGATAACCGAAGCCATCAAGGAAATCAAATCTTCTACTGAACTGCCTGCAACAACTATCGCGGATCTGTCCCAGAATTTAATAATGGAAGGCATCCGGAGAAAGTCCACCGACATTCACATAAACCCTTCATCTGATACTGTTGATGTATTCTACCGGGTGGACGGCGTTCTCCAGCACGGCTTCTGCATCAACAAAAGCGCGCATAACGGCATTGTATCCAGGATAAAGGTAATGTCGACCCTCGATATTTCAGAAAAGAGACTGCCGCAGGACGGATCATTCTCTCTGCCCTTCTTCAATACAAAGTATGAAATGCGTGTATCGACTGTGCCCACTATTTATGGCGAAAACATCGTCATAAGGGTCCTCGCAGGTACAGGTCAGCTGCTCAGGCTTGAGAGCCTCGGATTTGACCGCGACAATACCGCACGTCTGCAGACCCTTTTTCAGAAACCTTATGGAATCATCCTTGTCTCCGGACCCACCGGCAGTGGAAAGACAACTACTCTCTATGCTGCCCTGAGAGAGATAAACCCGATAGAAAGGAATGTCCTGACTGTCGAAGACCCTGTCGAGTACAAGCTGAACTTTGTAAAGCAGACCTCGGTCAATCTGAAGGCAGGCTATGACTTTGCCCTTGCAGGCAGAAATTTCATGAGACAGGACCCTGACGTTATGCTCCTTGGAGAAATCAGGGATGAGGAGACAGCAAGGATCGCAATAAGGGCGTCCATATCCGGGCATCTGGTATTATCCACCATACATTCCAATGATGCTGTTACCTCCATCCCGAGACTTCTGGATTTTAATATTGACAGGTTCATGCT
This sequence comes from Nitrospiraceae bacterium, assembly GCA_003599025.1. GTDB lineage: Bacteria > Nitrospirota > Thermodesulfovibrionia > UBA6902 > UBA6902 > UBA6902. Next base: position 43,540 of record QZIL01000094.1, read on the forward strand.
TTCATCATCACTGCTGGCAGTAGTTGCCCAGAGGCTTGTAAGAAAACTCTGCAACCACTGCAAGGAGAAATATACTGTGTCTGAAAAAGAACTTGCCTTAATCAGTCTGAATGGAAACGGGAAATCACATGAGCACGGCATTAAACTTGAAACAGCCTACAGGGCCAGGGGCTGCAAGATGTGCGGCAATACAGGTTATGTGGGAAGGACCGTTGTCGGGGAAATAATGGTCGTCAATGACTTGATGAGAGAGCTGATATCTGACGGCGCCTCCCTGACCAGACTCAAAGAGGAGGCTGTAAAAAATGGCATGGTCACACTAAAGGAGTCCGGCATCGAAAAGATAAGTCAGGACCTCACCAGCATAGAAGAAATAGTGAGGCTGGTAGGCTGATGCCTTATTTTAACTACAGGGCAATAAATGAGCAGGGTGTGCTGGTCCGGGGACTGATAGAGCACATCGATATCGACCATGCTTATGATAATATTTCCGATTCCGGCCTTCATATAGTAAAAATATACAAGTCCGACAGGGTGACCGGGCTATACCTGAAAAAAGTCAGTTCCTGGAGCATAAAGCCAAAGGACATAATTGAGTTCGCCAAGAACCTTTCTGTAATGCAGAGGGCCGGGCTTCCGCTGATCCAGTCTATAACTGATATGGCGGAATCTTCGGAAAACAGGCATTTCAGGGACAAACTTCTCAGCATTAAAAGATCTATTGAGTTAGGTTCCGGGTTCTCTGAAGCCCTTGCCCGCCACAAGGACGTGTTCCCAGAGATATTTATCAACCTGATGTCCGTAGGCGAAGAAACAGGAAGGCTCAGTGAAAGCCTGACCGATGTTGCTTTGCACCTGGAGAGAATGGAGGACCTGAAAAGCGCGATCGTGCGGGCGCTCATGTATCCGGCATTTGCCCTTATCGGCACCATGGGTGCGCTCATGTTCTGGCTCATATATGTCCTGCCCAAGATGAGTGAGCTCTTCAAGTCAATGGGTGTCTCTCTGCCGCCACTAACACAGGCACTGATTGCGGCCAGCGATATCGCGAGCTCCCGATGGTATATTTTCTTCCTTGCACCGGTCATGGTTTACGCCATCCTGAAGCTGCTTTCAAGATACGATGCGACCAGATATTATCTCGATGCAGCAAAACTTAGACTGCCTGTCATCAACCTCGTTACAACCAACAAACTGCTCGCACTGTTTGCCGAGCAGTTAAGGATATTGATCGCCGCAGGAGTCACTATAGACAGGGCGCTCGACATGATCATCAATGTAATTAACAATTCGGTCTACAGGAAAGCGGTCGCAGAGGTCAAAAACGACATTGTGCTCGGCAGCAATATAAGCGATGCAATAAGAAAACACCCCGCACTGTTTCCCAATCTTGTTATAAGGATGATATCCATCGGAGAATCCACCGGCAATCTTACTGAACAGCTTAATTACCTGTCCGAATACTTCCTTAAAAAACTGGACGATATCTCACAAAAGATGGGCAAGATGATAGAGCCGATTATTATTATTGTAATCGGAGGCATGTTTGTAGTGATCATCATGGGACTGCTCGCCCCCATATATGATATTGTCTCGGGAATAGGATCATAGCCATGGATTTTCTGCGCTTCTATGGTCTCAGGAAGGACCCTTTTCAGCTGACCCCGGACCCTGCCTTTTTCTATCCTTCCGCATGCCATTATGAAGGTCTCCTCCTGATGGACTACTCCATTGAGCAGAAGGAAGGATTTCTGCTTGTGACAGGACAGCCGGGTACCGGCAAGACCACACTGCTCAACGTATTCCTAGAACACTGGAGAGACAGGGCTGAGACAGCTATCATCCTTACCCCCCGCCTCTCTCCTGAAGAGTTCCTGACTGCAGTCGCAGAAGACCTTGACATCAATATCGGGAAGAAGAGCAAACATAATATCATCAAGGCGCTGCGGGATTTCATGGTCGCAAAATCGTCTGAGGGCAAACGGGTCATCATTATTGTTGATGAAGCACAAAACCTCCCTGACGAGACGCTCGAGGAGTTGCGCCTGCTTTCCAACCTTGAGACGGAAAATGAAAAGCTCCTCCAGATCATTCTCTCAGGCCAGCCTGAGCTTGAAGCAAGACTCCGGACAGATAACCTGAGACAGTTGAACCAGAGGATATCGAGTCGTGTGTATCTCAGAGAGTTCAACAGGGAGGAGACTCTCGATTATATTAATCACAGACTCGTCATGGCAGGCAGGAAAAATTTACGGGCAGTCCAGAGGAGGGCCAGGACAGGCTATAAGATCACAAAGAGCATTTCCGCGCTTATTAATAACAACACGAAAAAATGGCGGGTCCACAAAAAAACCGGTAAGGCCGCCCATGAACTCACAAAAGGCATCCCGAGACTTGTAAATATGCTGATATCACGTGCACTGATGGCAGCGTACCTTGAAAAGAGCTATTATCTGCTCCCCAGACACATCGAGCATGCCTTAAAAAGCCTGAACCACAGCGACATGAAGCCGCGAAAATGGGGTTTCTTACGTCCAGCCTTTATCAGGACTGCTCTGGTTGTCGGGATGCTTTATATCTTTCTTTAGAACCTATCTCAAAACAGGATATGACATCTGGACCGTCATTCCCGCAAGCGAAGCGCGTCGGGAATCTACCTGAAAACAAATAAAGATTCACCCGAACATGTCGGGGCCGGAATGACATTCAAGATGTTGTATCATTTCTTATGATTTCAAGATAGTTATAGTTCAGTGAATTGAAAGAAAGCAGTTGCTAAAAACTTCATACCGGATGCCACACTGTTTATCATTCCCGCGAAGGCGGGAATCCAGAAATATCGGTAAAATACTGGATTCTCGAATCGAGTCTACTCGACGAGTCGATCCGACCGGGTCAAGCCCGGAATGACGACAGTGAGGCTT
>QZIL01000070.1 GCA_003599025.1 Nitrospiraceae bacterium
ATTGCGGAATATACGCTTTGTGTCATTCCTGCGAATGCAGGAATCTCGCTATTCCAGGCACTTTCAAAATGCATAGATTCCGGCACTAAGGCCGGAATGGAATGACAATTGTGACACAGTCTGGAAAGCGGGAATCTAGTCAAGTGAAATATATCCCCGTTTTCACGGGGAACCCTGGATTCCGCATCGAGTGCGGAATGACACTCCTTTTCAAGTTGGCTTCACTTGTTCCTTGAATCCTTGGCCCCTTTTCACACCTTTACATATGCCCCCGGATTATCGAATTCCTTAAACGAATATATCCTTGCTTTATCCACCTGAATCCTGCCGTCAAATCCTACGAAGATTTTGCACCTGTCCAGCGGCCTCGGGGCAGGACCTGCGAAGTTTTCACCATTGCAGTGGAACTGACTGCCGTGACAGGGGCATTTAAATACCATTTCATCCGCAAAATAATTGGGGGTACAGCCCAGATGTGTGCACCTGGCCTTAACAGCATAAATCCGGTCTTTCTCCCGTACTATCCATATCGAATGCTCTGCTTTCCAGTTCTCATATACCTGATAATCTGATGTTCGGTCAATTGTGAATTCATCGAGCGTGCCTGCTTTAAAAGCAGAAGGTTTTTCAAACAGGACATTCGGGTACAAGAACCGTATGAACCCTACTGAGGATATCCCGAGAGTAGCAAAAAAGGAGCCCCAGCCGACAATCCTGAGAAAGGAACGTCTGGAATAATTGTTTTCCTTCATATTGGTATTCATAATGCAGATGTATGTAGGGGCGAGGTGACCTCGCCCCTACAGAAGGGCGTATTGCAATACGCCCCTACAAAATTACAATATGCGTTACACCTTCACAATGTTTACCGGGACCATCCTGTCCCACTCAGCCAGCTTGGGGTCAGCTTTTTCGCTTGTCACCATGTTCGGCGTTGACTCTGTCTTGGGATAAAGAGACATCACGTCTGCTACCCCCGGAACGGTCAACTCACTCACTTTGGCCACTGCTGTCATGCTTCCGTTTCTCGAGGTAATCGTGACCCGGTCGCCGCTTTTTACTCCGATAGTCCTCGCATCTTTGGGATTGATGCTTACAGTCTGCTCGGACACCCTCTCATAAATATTCGGCGTCAGGGGCACATTCAGTCCGTTATTATAGAAGTTGTACCCTGTGTTCCATATCTCATTTGCACGGTGCATGATCATCCATATCGGGTACTCGCTGTTGATCTTGTCCCTCAGCGGATGATTGTATGGATCAAAATCAGCCAGTGCCTTTACAGGATCAAGATGCGCCTTGCCGTCCTTGTGCTTGAAGCGTCTGCCCATGACCTGCTCGGTTTCAGTTGAGTAAAGGCGGGATATGCTCTTACCGTTTTTAAACGGGAACTGAATGCCGTTTGTGCCTGCCTTCATTAGGTCCTTCCACGAGATCTCGGATATGTCGCTTGTGAAATCACCCTTCGTGTTGGCGCTGCATTCCTCGTAAATCTCCTGCTCGTTTTTCCAGTCAAAGCCGCTCAGGCCCATGCGTTTGGCGAGCTGCGCAACGATCCACCAGTCCGGTTTTGCATCACCCGGCGCGTCCATAAAGCCCTGCTGGATATGTATCCTGCGGTCTTCGCTGGCCTGGATGCAGTTCCATTCTCCCCACGTTGCTGCCGGGAAGGCTACGTCTGCCGCAGTTGTAGTGTCGGTCGGGTAAATCTCATTCACGATCAGGAACATCTTGTCGATCTGAGGTTTGTATTTGCTCAGGTTCGGAAGCTGAATGTAGATATTGCTGATATATGACCAGAGGGCCTTTACCTCTCCCTTGTCGATCTTGTCGCAAATGCTCCTCATCGCGCTTTCCCCGTTCGGCGCCGGTGGATCAGCCCAGGTCCCCCTCGGGTGACCGCCCGCCCTTGACGTGCAGGCACCCGGTTTTCCCGCATTGCCCAATATGATTCCCATAGCACTGTATGAAACTTCATTCTCATAGCCTGTGACCTGATGCATGATGCCCTTTTCAAAGAGGACCATGGTCTGTCCTTTGTATTTTGAGAGCATCTCTGCTGCTGCCTCTATCTTTGCAGCCGGAATGCCGGTGACCTTTTCTGCGTTCTCAGGTGCGAACCTGCTGTTTGATACAGTTGCCTTCAATATATCGAAACCTGTTGTGTACTTCTGTACAAAATCTCTGTCGTACAGGTCATTTTTCACCAGCACATGCATCAGTGATGCCCCGAGTATCGCGTCCGTACCCGGATTGATCTGGAGAAAGAGGCCGCCGCTTTTTACAGCGTCATCAGCCATCTGTGTCTTTCTCGGGTCAACAAATATAAGTTTTATATCGCCCTTGTTCATACCGCCTGTAGTGAGTGCATTGTAATACCAGGACGAGCCTGTGTCCTTCAGGTTTTTGCCTGCACAGAAGATACATTTTGTCTTGGTGAAATCTTCGACGGTGAAAGACCGTGTACCGCCGCCGACAACGTCTGCCAGTCCCCAGCTCTCATCACCCCAGAACAGATATCCGTTGCCTGCAAGGGTGCTGGATTTGATCCCGGTGAAGAGCCATTTTAAAAATGCGTGGGTATTCTGGAGATAACCCCAGTCGCCGTAGACTGCGCCAACTGCATCCGGGCCGTGCTTATCAATTATCTTCTGAAGATTATATGCGGTGAATTCAATCGCCTCATCCCACGATACCTCGGTCAGTCCTCCGGTTTTTCCGCCTTTGCGGATCATGGGCTTCTTTAGGCGGATCTTTGTGGGAAGCTTTTCAGAATATAAGCTCTGGGCATTGAATGCCCCGCGCACAGAATAGTTAGAGCCGCTCGCGACGTCCTTGTTGTCCGGTACGATCATTATGTTTACGTCTCTGCCGTTTTTTTTGGCCTCAACGGTAAATACCGGATTAGGCCAGTCACCCCTCATCTTTTCAACAGGGTAAAATTTTTCGCTGTCCGGCTTGCGACCCGTGCCCTTTGGCCAGATGTGGACCTTGTATCCGCACATGACATGACAATAACGGCAGGCGGTGTCATAGGTCTCTGCATTTGCCGGCGGGAGTTCCACAAATTCGGCGGCCCTTGCATCGGAGAATTTGCCGGCTGCAAATGCAGGCATCCCGTTAATTACACATGCCCCTGCAGCGCCTGCTGCTGAAACCTTTAACAGATCCCTTCTCGATAATCTCTTATCATTTCTCATTACTTTACCTCCTCCCCGTCCAGAAGATTATTCCTCATTCCATAAATAAGCCCTGCAACGCCGACTGCATAAATGTCACCGTTTTTATCCACATTAAGTGCAACCATCGGCAGACTGTTCGGAGCAGGGCCTTCCACTACCTTGCCGCTCTGTTTAGGATCGTAAATGCTCTGATGACATTCACAGACCAGCATTCCGCTTTCCTTTTCAATGTCGACCCCGCATCCAAGATGTGTGCAGAATGAACTGTATGCAACAATGCTTTTCTCCGCACCTACACCGCCTTCAGTGCTGCACCCGCAATTTATGAGGATGTTCTTTCTCCCGGCAAGTGGATAATCGAACTTCACTGCTTTGCCTGCTTTGACGTCCTTAACATTGGCTATCCTGACCTGGGGATATGTTCCACCTGATGCATCAGCCCTCCCATTCAATCCGCTGATAAGCACTGCTGCTCCGGCGCCTGCGATGCAGGCGGTCTTTAAAAGACTTCGCCGTGTTACCTCTTCTTCATCCTGATGTTTTGTCTCTTCCATTTACCCTCCTTTTGGCTTGGATAGTGTTTATTGTCATTCTGGCCGGACCGGTCCGATGCGAGCTTGTCCGGACTCATGCCCTGTCCCAGTTCTAATAAAGATTCCCGGCAAGCGGGAATGACGACCTTACTGATCCCCCTCACATCTGCATACTCTTCTTAAATACCGGACGAGAGATGTGATTTGGGATGAGTCAAGAGTATTTCCCCATGGCGGCATTACTGCAGCCCTGCCAATGGCCCTTCCTCCTCCGCTGATAGCCTCAAAGAGTTCGTGGTCAGTTCTTTTAGACATAAAAAGCTGGTCTGTGTGGTTAGCAGGCCGGGGATCGAGATTTTTTGCATTGAATCCATTGCCATCCCCTCTGTCCCCATGGCAAGATGAGCAATACTGTCTATAAATCTTTTCTGCGTCAGACAAAGAAGTGTTTCCTTGAGCATTGGCCAGAGCAATAAATCCGATGGCACCGATAAGTATTAAGAAAAAAAATATTGCCTCTTTCAAAGTCCTTTAGTGAAAAAATGTTCAGTGTTTGATAAATGAACGAATACCTGCACACAAAAGCAATTCATGTGCCATGACAAATTGCTTTAAAAAATGTTTGTTGTCCCTGTTACGGAATGCTATATGATTTCATCGGTGATAATTTCGATCTCCCCATAAAATCAGAAGATTCCGTTGCATGGAAGGAGTTTCAAATATAAGAGGGAAGGTATGGCTGTTATCAGAGAGATAAAATAAACAGCAGGCAGAACATGTTCAGCAATTGAACAGCTTGTTCATAAATAAAACAGAAAGCTGAACAAGCAATACTTGGCCCCAAAGTGACTGAAAGCGCACAATGTAGGGCTTTATAGCTGTGGGTTTTTCTTTATAGCGTGTCGGCCTTGATCGAATACAACTAGACCATACAGATTTAATCATGCTGCAAGTTCACTGCGGCCCCCTCATGCCTTTATTCTTTTTGACTTCATATATTGAAAAACGATATAGTCTGTTTTTTTAATATCAGGGGCACATCCTATATTTTGTAAAAATATGGGATGTGTCCCTGATTGGTTTGTTCGCTAATCTGCTCTCAATCCCACTGGTGTAGATGGAGGCATTATGTCCGGCGGAGCCGAAGTTATGAAAGTGTAATCTCCTGATATGGCCAGATTGCCAGATGCGTCACGACTGAGCACCTTGAAGTGATAGAGAGTTGCTGGTAACAGGTTCGTTAAGTGCTGAGTATGACTCGTGAGCATTGAGGAGTCGAGTGTAGTTGTGCTCCCGTATGAGGTTGTCGTGCCGTATTGGACCTGCGTATCTGATGCTTCGTCCGTTGTCCATGCGATTGAAGCAGAAGAATAGGTTATATCGCCTGACTGGACAGATGAGATAGCAGGCGGAGTAGTGTCCGGCACCGGGATTGTTTTGCTTGTCTCATTGGAATATCCACTTTCATTTCCTGAAGTATCATACGCGGTTGTTACGAAATAATAAGTAACTCCTGTTGATAAATTATCAACTTGATAAGTTGTAACATTCCCTGCATCAATACTCTGCGAATAACTACCAGGGGCAGTACCATAATAGATGTTAAAACCTCCGAGATCGGTCAATGGTGTATCGTCAGCATTTGTGGTTGGTGCAGTCCAGGACAGGACAGTACTGGCAGCAAATACAATATTGCCATTAAGAACCACTGCCAGACAGATCATTAATGTTATAAACCAGCTTTTGTATGTTGCTTCTTTTCTCATGGTTACTAACTACCTCCTTTTTATATAAAAAGCATGTTTCCTGGAAGAGAAACAGGCTGCACACTTAGATAACTTCTAAGCAAGCACTGCTTCTTCGACAACCTGCTGTCCTTATTGAACAGAAATTATAAGGACCTTTGGCTATGGGCCCCCTGGTTACCCAGGGTTTACCTTTGTCGGAAACGTCTTTTTATGTATCTTGAGTTTATGATAAATCGAAAAGACACACCAAAACAGTAATTAGAATCACTTTACTTATCTTGTGAGATAGGGCAGGTTTACTTATTAATTAGATTTTGGAGGCGACAGTGTTTCCAAAGTCCATGCATTATACGACAGGACTGTGAGCCCGGGGAGCACCTGACTTTGAAGAAAATGAGTGGCGGGCGAAACGCCCTCTTGATGTGTTTTGTGTTTTGGCGCTCTTAAACTTCCTCGGTTCTGTTGCTCCCTCATTCCGCTTATTCTGTTTTGGCGCAGAGGTCTGCACTCTGCGTCGATGCTGCTGACGCGGAGGCCGGGCAAATTCAGTGTCACGCGCAGGTGATGTCTTTTTATAATCAAAACCTTCCAGAGTGCGGCGCTCCACTTTTTCCCCAAGTACGCGTTCGATGATACGTACCATGTCTCCGTCTTCGCGTGTCATGAAGGTAAAGGCATCTCCTGTCTTTGCAGCACGTCCTGTGCGGCCTATCCGGTGTGTATATGCGTCGGCGGTGTCCGGCATGTCGTAGTTGATGACGTGGGATATGCTTGAGACATCTATTCCGCGGGCTGCTATATCAGTTGCGACAAGTACCTGATAAGTGCCGTCGCGAAACCCGTCGAGGGCGGCCTGGCGTCTGTTTTGGGAAAGGTTCCCCTGCAGTGATGCAGCACGGTATCCGGACTGCTCCAGCTGCTGTCCTATACGCTTTGCACGGTGCTTTGTCTTTGTAAAGACCAGGACCGAATTCGTATCCGTTTGGCGCAGCAGTTCAAGGAGGAGAGCTGTTTTGAGGTGCTGATCAACAGGATAAAGTGCGTGCGCAACAGTGTTTGCCGGCGCTGTGTGACTGACCTGTACAGTGACTGGCACATGCAGGACTTCATTGGCGAGACGTCTTATATCATCAGGCATGGTTGCCGAGAAGAGCAGAGTCTGTCTTTTTACTGGTACATGTTTAATGATCCTGCGTATGTCAGGTAAAAAGCCCATATCAAACATCCGGTCTGCCTCATCAAGGACGAGCACTTCCAGATATGACAGGTTTATTGTCCGCTGATTAACGTGATCGAGCAGGCGCCCGGGACAGGCAACGACTATCTCGGCACCGCCCCTGAGTTTCTGTATCTGAGGGTTCATACCCACACCGCCATAAACAGTTGCGCTCCGGAGGCGTGTATGCTTTCCCAGGTTGCCGATTGCCTCATGAATTTGCTCTGCCAATTCGCGTGTCGGCGCTATGATGAGTGCTCGGACACGTCCACGGGGGCCCTGCATCAAACGGTTCAGCACCGGAAGGACAAAGGCCGCTGTTTTTCCTGTTCCTGTCTGTGCCAGACCCATTACATCGTGCCCCTTAAGCACCGGAGGGATCGCCTGCGTCTGTATAGGTGTCGGTATTATATATCCTGCAGCCTTTACCCCGGCCGCAACATTCGGGTCAAAATCAAATTCGTTAAATTCCATAAAACTCCTTTTTTTCATTTTTCTGTGTTCGGGGGAAAAAGCCAGGGTGTATTCGGGGATTACAATGACGTTGTTCTCATCCGTGTACTACAGTTATTTGCTGATTAAGCGTAACAGTTTGAAATAGTTGTGTCAAGTATCCAATACTCACATGTTACGTAAAAAATCATTTATGGACATCCGGGGATGTATTTGTAGACAGACCTCAGGTTCGTTTCTTTCTTTTGTCCCTGCTCAAGATCAGCTGTGAATCGTCTATAGCGTCATTCCTGCGGATGCAGGAATCCAGTCTTTTCAATAATAATATCATATAGATCAGTCCACTCCGGATTGTCCTCCTCTATAAGTCTGAGCTTCCATTGCCGTCTCCACGCCTTTAACTGTTTTTCTTTTGTGATAACGGCCTCTGCTGTTTCATGCATCTCATACCACACTGACCGGTGAACATCGTATTTCTGAGTAAAACCTTCAACCAGATTATTCCTGTGCTGGTAAACACGCTTAATAAGATCAGATGTGACACCTGTGTATAAAGTGCCATTTCGTTTGCTACACATAAGATAAACAAAATATTTATTCATCTATTATTTCTGGATTCCTGCCGGAGCCTGCCCTCGAATGTAGTAGTCGGGGGCAGGAATGACACAAAGCGTATATTTCGGAATTGTGACACAGTCTGTTCGCAGGAATGACGAAAACCAATCTTACACATATCCACTAAAGAAACATGCCATCCCCTTACTTGTCTACTTATGTTTTTTACAACATGTCTATATATGATTATTCCGTAACAGTATCCAATGCTCACACTGCCTGCTAATGAAACGTTAAGCTGCACTCAGCACATTCTGAATGCCTCTGACTGAAGATCATAACTACTCTATATGCAGCGTTATGACAAAGTGAAAACCTTCATGTAGAATATTAAAAAGCCGGGAGGAAGTTGTCAGGCTGAGGCAGCCGCTGATATAAATCAAGCCTCGTCATGCCGGACATTATAAATAGAAGATGGGGAAAACAGCTGATCCGCACCCAGTCAAATTGTTTGTCGGCATGCTCTGCCGGGACATTTTCCTTATCGAGCAGCTGACTGGTGAGCTCTGTAATATCTTCGGGCCGGTCGACCTTTCAAGCCCTGTCCTGCCCTGGGAGCATACAAGCTACTATCAGAGGGAAATGGGAGCGGGGCTGAAGCGCAAGTTTGTCTTTTTTAAACGACTGATAAATCCCCATGATATTACCGGTATTAAAATAACGACGATAGGGCTCGAAAACCGTTATCTGAATGAAACTCGCGGGAGGAGGATAAATCTTGACCCCGGGTATCTGGATGCAGCAAAGATCGTTCTCGCTTCAACAAAGGATTTCTCTCACAGGATATATCTTGATAAAGGCATATACGGGGAAGTCACACTTATATATTCAGGGAAAGACTACCAGTCCCTTCCTTATACATTTCCTGACTTCAGGACGACGGAGTATTGGGACATATTCAAGGCAGCCAGGGAGACATTCAAGTCAGATATCAGGGGTAGTAAGTAGAAGCTCATTACAAGCCAAGTCATAATTTATACATGTTCAGAGGCAACCCATTATTCTTTTTCGTGGACCGCCCCGTCCATGTATTTCATGATGTCATCGTAATCCTTCTTTGTCTTTTCATAAAGAGTGGCGTTTTCTATGGCAGTCCCGCACTGTTCAGCGAGTGATGCAGCAAAATCTATTTCCTGGATGGAGAATTCTCTTGGCTCGCCAGTCAGAAGCCTTAGTATTCCGAGCACTTTGCCCCGGGCGATGACCGGCAGGGTCAGCATGCTCTTTATCCCTTCCTCTTCGGCCTCTTTCTTGTACTTTATTCTGTTGTCAGTGGGGACATCAGAGATAGCTACAGGGTTTTCTTTCAGGGCCTCGGTCACATTCTGCTCGGCATCAACAGGCCCTTTTTTAAGGTATTTATCACTAAGGCCGTAGGCAGCCACAAGCTTCAATTTCTTCCCGGACGGATCCAGCAGGCGGACTGTTGCAGCCTTTAGATGCATGACCTCAGGGATCTTTCTCACAATCATATCAAGGACTTCATTTACATTTAAAGAAGAACTCACGGCCCTGGTGATTTCCTGAAAGACCCTGAGATATTCCTTTTCTCTGGATATCTCTTTTTCAAAATACTTTGCATTGACGATTGCGATGGCGGTCTGCTCAGCAATAGCAGACATGAATTTAAGGTCCGCCTCCCTGTACTTGACCGGCCTTGTCGTATAGAGTCTGAGCACACCAATGACCTCCTGCTGAAAGAACATGGGTATGGAAAGAATGCTTCTGATGCCTTCCTTTACGGCCTCATGATAGTACTTGGAATCCTTGTGTTCTTCAATGTCATACTCTGACACCGGTTTGCCGGCAAGGGCATCGTCAATACTGGCGTCATATGAGACAGGCCCCTTATTGGCATACGTTTCACTTAATCCGTAGTACGCGGCCAGTTCAAGGTGGTTTGTATCCTTGTTCAGAAGCCGGAGTGAAGCGCCTTTCAGCCCCATGACCTGGGGGATCTTCTGGGCGATCATGTCCAGAACTTCTTTAAGGTTCAGAGTGGAACTCACGGCCTTTGTAATTTCCTCAAAGACCCTGAGATATTCCTTTTCCCTGGATACGGCCTTTTCAAAACGTCTGGCGTTTACGATTGCAATCGCACCCTGTTCTGCGATTGCGGATATAAATTTCAGGTCTTCGTCAGTATATTTCACAGGCTCAGTCGTATACATCCTGAGGATGCCAATTATTTCCTTCTCAAATCGGAGAGGGACGGAGAGGATGCTCCTGATTCCCTCTGCCTGCGCCTCATTATAATACTTCGAGTCCTTGTGCTCGGCCATGTCATAGACCGACACAGCCATCCCTGCAAGCGCATCGTCAATGCTCGCATCATAGGCAACAGGGCCTTTATTTACATACTTATCGCTAAGTCCGTAATGCGCTGAAACTTCGAGCTGCTGCGTCTCTCTGTTAAGCAGCCGGAGCAGGCTCGCCTTGACATTCATTACCTTCACGACATTGGTCGCGATCAGTTTCAGTACCTCGTCAAGGGAGATACTGGAGCTTATTGCCTTGCATATATTCTGATAACTTTCGAGGTAGACCTTCTTTTCAAAGATCTTGTCAGCACAGGATGGGCACATACCATGGGTAAATATGCCGAAGCCTTCATTGGTTAGATATGTTTCGAGCTGCTCCCAGTAATCCTCATCGCTCCGTATCTTCTTGCACCAGCCGCAAATCGGGATCAGCCGTTCTTTCCTTTCGGATTTAAGCCGCTGCTCAACTGACCTTGTGCAATGTGAGATGTCCCTTATGGTTGCTACAACACCTGTCAGTTTCCCTTTTTCATAAAAAGGAGATGCGCTCTCTTCGACAGGTATCTTTTTATTGTCACCTGTCCTGATGAAAAAAGTTTTGTAAATTACTTTCTTCTCCTGCAGGCACAGTGAGACAGGATACTCAAATGGCTGCAGCGCACTGTCTCCCTCTCCTTCATATCTGATATGTCCCCCGTCCATGGTTTTGCCGACTACCTGCTCAGCTGGCAGACCTGTCAGCTGTTCAGCGGCCCTGTTCCAGTATTGTATCTTCTGGTCCAGATCGACAAAGTACATACCGTCTGTCATGCTGTCAAGAATGTTGCGATATTTTATCCGGTACCAGCTGAACATGATAAGATGATGTCTCCTGTGAAAAAAATATAATTATAAATTTTACTATATCAAGAACTAAAAAACAGAAATGAGCTGCAGGACGTTTTACTATAACGGAGCAACTGTAATCCCTGCTCTATTCTGCTGCGAACACGACGTTCTTGGTTGAGAACTTGCCGTGATAAAGCGCCTTGTCCGCGATCACGAGCAGTTCTTCCTTGTCTTTTGCATTAACGGGAAATGAGGCAACGCCAAAACTTGCGGTTATTCTGACGGGATGGTCCTCATTCTTTAAAAACACGCTATTTTCAATTGTCTTTCTCAATCTGTCGGCAACCATGAAGCCTGACTCTTTTGAGGTCTGGGGCATTATTATTACAAACTCGTCGCCGCCATACCGTATTATTATGTCGACTTTTCTGAGATTATTTTGCAGGATACGCGCAGTCTCAATAAGCACCCTGCTTCCCGTGAGATGACCGAATTTGTCGTTGACTTTTTTGAGGTCGTCTATGTCCATAAAGATTACCGAAAAGATTGAACCGAAACGGTGCGACCTCTCTATTTCGATATCAATAGACTGGCTGAGAAAGCGGATATTATAGAGGCCGGTAAGGTCGTCAGTTATTGAAATCTCATCTATCTTTTCCTGCTTGGCCTTTATCTCATCCCTGAGCATGCTGTTTTCCTCATGCAGGGCTTTAAAGTTCATCAGCTTCCCTGCCCAGGAATTAAATTCGGTGAATGAAAGAGGCTGCCTGACAGGGACAGCATATCTGTCCTTTACCCACAGGCTCTTGTCGCAGGAACCATCTCTGCCCAGCAGGAATATCTTCGGGATGTCAGCGGAACTTTTTTTGAATCCGGCTGAATTGATAATTGCAGGCGGATTGTCCATGTCTATGACAATCAGGTCTGCCCCGTTATTCTTTAAGAAACCAAGCGCAGTCTTGAGGTCTTGAGCGCAAATCAATTCATACTTATTCTTTGCCAGTGATTTATTCATGTTGCGGACAGAGGATGTGCCTTTGTCTATAAGGAGGATTTTAGGCATTTACACCACAGCACTTCTTGTATTTCTTGCCACTTCCGCAAACGCAGGGGTCGTTCCTTCCTATTCTTTTATCTTTGACAACTGTCTGTGGTTTGGAGCTTTCCCCGCCGCTGCCCCTGCCGTATATCATCCTGGCAGGCCTCGGAGCAAATTTCTTTTCAACTGTATCTTCTCTGGCGATCTGGATCTTCATCAGTCTGGCAACGACCTCTGATGATACCCTGTCACTGAGGCTTGCAAATATCTCAAAGGCCTCTTTTTTGTATTCAACGAGCGGGTCCCTCTGGCCATATCCCCTGAGGCCTACGCCCTCTTTAAGATGGTCCATGCTGAGGAGATGGTCTTTCCACTGTGTGTCAAGGACCTGCAGCAAAATCATTCTTTCAAGGTACCGGAATGTCTCGGTCCCTATTTCCTGCTCCTTGTTTTTATAGGCGGTGTTCACTTCATCAAGGAGTTTGTTCCTCAGGTCATCAAAAGTCGAAAGTTCTATTTCCGGGTATATGGAGAACTGGCCGTAAAGTGAATCTTTGAGACTCTTCAGGTCCCATTCCTCAGGGTGTTTTTCCTCAGGGCAGTGCATGGCAAGGATGTCGTCAAGGACATTTTCCCTCATCTCAGCAACCCTCTCCTCAAGACTGTCTGAAGCGAGGATTTCACGTCTGAATGAATAAATCTCGCTTCTCTGCATGTTGTTTACATCATCATATTCAAGAAGGTGTTTCCTGATGTCAAAGTTATGGGCCTCGACCTTTTTCTGGGAGGACTCAATTGCCTTGGTGACCCATTTGTGTTCAATGGGCTGGTCTTCCTCCATCCCGAGCTTGCCCATCAGTCCTGAGATCCTGTCTGAACCGAAGATGCGCATAAGGTCGTCTTCAAGGGAAAGATAAAATCTTGATGAACCGGGGTCTCCCTGACGGCCGGAGCGTCCTCTCAGCTGATTGTCTATCCTTCTTGCTTCATGCCGTTCTGTCCCGAGTATATGAAGTCCGCCTGCACCTGCAGATATGACCTGTGAGCGTTCTTTTTCGCAGATGTCCCTTGCCCTGGCAAGGGCCTTGTTGTAATCTTCATCGGTATACTCTTTCTTCTCTCTCAGCATGTCCTTTGCAAGGCCCTCGGGGTTTCCGCCGAGCACAATATCAGTACCGCGGCCTGCCATATTGGTGGCTATTGTTATGGCTCCGCTCCTGCCGGCCTGGGCAATGATCTCAGCCTCATTTTCATGATATTTCGCGTTCAGCACCGAGTGGGGTATCTTCTTCTTTTTCAGCATGGTGCTGAGGAGCTCTGACTTTTCAATGGATATCGTACCGACAAGAACAGGTTGACCTCTTTTGTAGCAGTCTTCTATTTCATTGATAACAGCGTTGAATTTGGCCTTTTCGTTTTTATATATGACATCAGGATTGTCGACCCTTACCATCGGTTTATTGGTTGGGATCACCAGTACATCAAGGTTGTATATTTTTGCAAATTCAGGGGCCTCAGTATAAGCGGTACCAGTCATTCCGGCGAGCTTGTTGTACATCCTGAAGTAATTCTGAAAGGTGATTGTTGCGAGGGTCTGGTTCTCGCTCGCAATTTTGACATCTTCCTTGGCCTCTATCGCCTGGTGCAGTCCGTCAGACCAGCGCCTGCCGGGCATGAGACGGCCTGTAAATTCATCTACGATAATGACCTCATTGTCTTTTACAATGTAATCCACATCTCTTTTGAAGAGGGCATGAGCACGCAGGCCCTGGTTGACGTGGTGCACCAGTTCAACGTTTGCAGGATCGTAGAGGTTGCCTGCCCCCAGCAGTTTTTCAACCTTGATGTTTCCTTCTTCAGTGAGAATGGCGCTCTTGGCCTTTTCATCAATCGTATAATCTTCTTCTTTAACGAGTTTTGGGATGATCTTGTCGATCTTGTAATACTTGTCCGTAGACTCTTCGGAAGGGCCTGAAATTATCAGCGGGGTCCTGGCCTCGTCTATCAGGATACTGTCCACTTCATCGACTATAGCGTAATTCAGTTCTCTCTGCACATAATCGTTTATGTGGTACTTCATGTTGTCTCTTAAGTAGTCAAAGCCGAACTCATTGTTCGTCCCGTATGTTATATCAGCTGCATAGGCCTCTTTTCTGCTGGCGGGCCTTAAATATTTCAGCCTGCTGTCTTCCGAATGATAGGACGGGTCAAATATAAAAGAGCTGTCATGCTGAATAATACCTGATGTCAGACCAAGAAAATGATATAAGGGCCCCATCCACTGGGCATCCCTTTTGGCAAGATAATCATTAACAGTTATGACGTGGACACCCCTTCCATCAATTGCGTTGAGGTAGACCGCAAGAGTTGCCATGAGGGTCTTTCCTTCACCGGTCTTCATCTCTGATATCTTCCCCTGGTGAAGGACAATGCCGCCTATAAGCTGGACATCAAAATGCCGCATGCCGAGGACCCTGCGTGAAGCTTCCCTTACAACAGCAAAAGCCTCCGGGAGAATAGAGTCCAGACTCTCTCCGTCATCAATTTTTCTCCTGAACTCATCGGTCCTTGCCTTTAACTCGGCATCACTTAGTGGGCTGATTGAAGACTCAAGGCTATTTATCTGCTCTGCAGTCGCCCAGAGTTTCTTTATTTCTCTTTCGTTTTTTGTGCCTATAATCTTAGCTAGAAAATCAAACATAGTTGTTATTATAACAAAAACATTATTATTAGCATATTCTGTTGTATCTGAATATAAACAAATGTCATTAACCGTACCTAATGCAACTTCTGTTGGCACCTTTTAAGCTGCAATCCCGTATCGACAGTCAGCCCTGAATATACAATTAAACCTTGTTCGTGACGCAGCTAAGGAGCAAGAGTTTGAAGACATGCACGATCAAAAGCTTTCAGCAGTAAGCAGCTGTTCACGTACAAGCGCTCTGAGTAGTACATGAGCCCGTAAATATATCTCAAAGATATCCAACAGTGTGTACTCTGGCTTGTGTGGCTACTGGCAGACATTGTAAGCATTGTCAGCACCTCAAACTACTTCCCTGCTTGAAACAACTCGGAAAATTTCCGTTAAATAAGTTATGATCAATTAAACGGGAACATTTACCGGGGAGTTAACTATGAATTTAAAAAGTGAATTGAATAAGCATAAAGAAAATATCACAACAGGTTTCACATCCTTTTGCGCACTGCTACTTGCGTTTGCAGTGGTGTCATCATTCTATTCATCACCTTCTCACGCTGCAGATATACACGCACGGGCCGCAGTCGTAATTAATGGTGATGATGATGCCCTGCTCTACGGAAAGAACCCGGACCTCAAGCTGCCTCCTGCAAGCACGACAAAGCTTATAACGGCAATGGTTGCCCTTGATACACTGGGGCCTGATGAGGAAATTACCATAAGCAAAAAAGCCGCACTTACCTCATCAGTCCGGCCACACCTTTCCACGGGTGAAAAAATCAGTGTAAGAGACCTGCTTAGTCTTGCCCTGATACGGTCAATCAACGGGGCAGCAGTGGCCCTTGCTGAGGCATCCGCAGGTACAGAAAAAGCATTCGTACACATGATGAATGAAAAGGCACAAGCCATCAGCGCCCTCGATACCAGATTTATAAACGCCTCAGGGCTTCCTGGAAAGGGACAATACACGACCGCCCGCGATCTCGCAAAGATCATGAAAAAAGCCCTGACCTATCCCCTTATAGCCGATATAATCCGTACTCCAACAGCTGAGCTTGACGTGAAAGGCAGGACAGTCGTTATTAACAATACAAATAACCTGCTATGGACAGATGACGGTCATCTCGGAGGAAAGACCGGGTATACCCGTGCAGCACGACACTGTTTTGTGGGCGCGTCAGACAAGGAAGACGGAACTCTCATTATCGCACTCCTCGGAGATGCCTCACGCACAAGGCTCTGGACAGATGCTGAAAAGCTTCTCTCAAGGGAATTTCAGGAAGGAACTGTCATTATTGATGCCAGGGAAAATAACAAGGCCCAAAAACGTCAAAAGGCAGTACACCGCAAGAAAACAAAAAGAAGCAGGACAAAGTCGTTGTGAAATATGGAGGGTCAACCTCCATAAATTACCTTAACCAGAAACAACGCATGAGGAGGGGCCGTAAAGCCGGCGGCTGAACGTTTTTCCCTTTTAAACATTTCTTCAACTTCTGAAACAGAAAGCTCTCCTAAACCGACCTGAATAATCGTCCCGGCAATCACCCTGACCATTTTATGAAGAAACCCATCTCCCGAAAAATCAAGAGTGACTTCACTTTCTTTTTTAAGAATCTCGATCTTTGCGATAGTCCTGACAGTCGATTTGCTTTTGGACTTCAGGGCGGTAAAACTCCGGAAGTCTCTGGTCCCGACAAACAGCCCGGCGGCCTGTTTCATTGCGTTAACATTCAGAGGTTTTCTTATGTGATAATAATAGCCCCTGTTGAAGATATTTTTTTTGAAAGGGTGGTTCCATATCCGGTATGTATACGTTTTCCCTTTTGCGTTCAGCCTTGCATGGAAACGTTCGGGCATTTCCCGGATGTCCAGGAGATTTATATCCTCAGGAAGGTATGTATGAATATAGTCCTCTATCTCTGAAAGTCCCATCCGGCTTTGCGTATGAAAATTTGCGACCTGTCCCAGGGCATGAACTCCTGTGTCTGTACGGCCTGCCCCGTGAAGTTCAATCTTCTCCCCTGTCATCAACTGCAGCATATGCTCGATTCTTCCCTGGACCGTGTTTTTCGTATTCGTCTGGCGCTGCCATCCGTTATAACGCCTGCCGTCGTATTCCAGAACAAGTTTAATATTACTCATATAATTTTTCTTTCCGGTTATCAGTTATTCAGAATCTGTCTATCAATTACAGAAACCTATTTAAAAGACTGGATTCCCGCTTAAAAAACTGCGGGAATGACCGGTCAATATTTGAGTCTATGGCCAAACACTATTTAATGGTACTATAAACAGAACATTTTATCCCTTCCCCCTGATGTATAATAAACCATCATGCTTTCCATCGGTAATCTGAGATTACATTCTCCTCTTGTCCTTGCTCCCATGGCCGGGATAAGCGACCTGCCGTACCGTATGATCTACCGGTCTCTGGGCTGCGGCTTAGCTT
The DNA here is from genome assembly GCA_003599025.1 of Nitrospiraceae bacterium. Taxonomy (GTDB): domain Bacteria; phylum Nitrospirota; class Thermodesulfovibrionia; order UBA6902; family UBA6902; genus UBA6902. The sequence continues at coordinate 17,023 of QZIL01000070.1, forward strand.
ATACAGAGATGATCAGCGCCACTGCACTGGCATACAAAAGCGCAAATACATTGAGAATGCTCTCGACAAATGCTGATGACAGGCCCCTTGGCGTACAGATTATGGGGCGTGAGCCTGAGACAATAAAACGGGCGCTGGATAATATTTCGGAGATCGGGTGCGACCTGATTGATTTTAATGCTGCTTGTCCAGTAAAAAAGGTCGCTTCCAGGGGAAAAGGAGCGGGCCTGCTTCAGGAGCCACTGCTGCTGCAGCAGCTTCTTGGGCTGATAGTCAAACACACAGACCTGCCTGTAACCGTCAAGATACGCTCGGGCTGGGACGAGACCTCAGTCAACGCGGTAGAGATGGCTGTCATGGCGCAGGATGCAGGAGTGAAGGGGCTTGTCATTCACGGCAGGACCAGACAGCAGTTCTACCGCGGAGGGGTCGATTACGACATCATAAGGAAGGTGAAAGAGGCCCTTTCAATCCCCGTGATCGCCAGCGGAGATGCCCTGAGCCCGGAGCTCATCAAAAAAATGTTTGATGAAACTGGATGCGATGGCGTGGCAATAGCACGGGGCGCTCTCGGTAATCCCTGGATATTCCGCGAGACAACCGGGCTTCTTGAGGACGGATCAATGCCGCCCCGTCCGGATGTTCATGAAGTAACGGAAACCATGAGAATCCATCTCAACTCAATAGTGGAATTCCTCGGTGAGAAGATAGGTATTATACACTTCCGGAAGTTTTTCTCGTGGTATACAAAAGGCCTTTCTGTAAAGGAGCTGAAAGTAAGGGCCTTCGTATCACAGACCCGGGAAGAGATGCTGCAGTTAATAGACGAAGTTGAAAAAACCAATAAAAGCCTTTCCTACAATTCAATTATGAAGCCATCTCTCCTGTGAAAGTCAGGCCGCTGGCCCGGATGGACCAGAGCCCAATACGTCATGCCGCCGTCAGTCGTTTTTACAACCGCGGTGACAGCCGCTACAATAGCCTGATCCGGAGGGATCATTTTGTCCGCCAAAAACTCAAGGCACAAAAGCAGCCCGTCCTGACGGTTTTCAATGTGAAAGGGGAGCGATGTTATTGCCGGCTCTTCCTGCATCCCCTGACGATAGTCATTGAATCGGTAAACATTCCAGTGTCCTGATGGTGATATGTTGAACTCCCAGTAACGCGGGGAAGTCCAGGTCCCGAGAAACAGCTCAAAACAGGTATCATTCCAGAGAGAATGTTTACGAAAGGGCCCTGCTGCAGGACCGGGAATCACGAGTCCTGCCATCAGGCCGGTGAGTTCGTAGCGCACGGCAATAATATTTGAAGACCGGTAAATACTGCCCGTGATCTGAATATCGGGAAGAGGTTCGTCTGAAAGAAAGGGTTTCAGTAAAAAGGCGCGTTCAATCATCTGAGGTCCGCGATGATCCTGCGAATGGGTTTCTCCTGTGATTCGATGCTCTCTGTCAGTTTGAACTGCACAAGCGCACGCACAAGATTATGTTCCGGGCCACTGATCTTAAAGTAGACATTTCCCTCCAGATAATCAGTAAAGAACCTCAGCCCCAGCTCAAAGGCGAGCAAACGGACCGAATCGTACAGATATTCGAAATCACTCTCTGTGAGAAATCCTTTTGCCACCGACAGATATCCCTTAAGGATGGCCCGGCAGATACCTGTATCGAAGCGGACATCACGCCACTGAGCGGTCTCTTCTCCCACAGGATTGCAACCAGAGCGGAGACAGTCACCGATATCATAATGGACCAGACCTGGCTTGACCGTGTCGAGGTCAATAATGCCTGCGGCATGTCCGGTAACATTGTCGATCAGGATATTGTTTACCTTCGGATCGCCGTGAACAGTGCGTTGAAGCAGCCTTCCCTGCTCCTTCGCGTTCTCAAGGACATGTGCCAGTACGCTCCGCTCCCTTACAAACTCCGTGCAATAGTCAATTTCAGGAGAACGTCCATGTCGGTACGCTGAAAGGACATCATGATAGTGCTTAAGGTAGCCTGGTGTAATGTGGAACCCCTCCAGTGTATCAAGGAGGCTTTCCGGAGGCAGGTCGCTCAGCAGGGTGTGAAACATGCCGAGAGCATATCCGACCTCTTCCGCGTGTCTGATGTCCTTAATAGTGTCAAAGGACACGGTATCATCTATGAAACTGATCGCGCGCCAGAATGATCCGTCCGGGGCATCCCAGTGGTCTCTGCCGTCCCGTGCTGTGATTACACGCGGGACTTCCCACCGTCGGTCTGCACCCATACGGATTTGTTCACGTCTCATCCGGGCATGGTCTGTTGCAATACGCATATTGAGCATTACGCGTTCGGGATGATGAAACACGCGGGTGTTGATACGCTGGAGGATAAAGTGACTTTCCGTCTTACGGTCCAGGGTCACGAGGTATGTGGTATTTATATTGCCATGTCCGTATTCGCGGCAATCGATGACCCTGCCTGATGTTATGAACTGTTCAACAGCTGCAATAATTTCCAATGTTTACCTCGCTGTTAACCTTAAACGCAATTTCAATCTCGACATGGCGTATTCCATTGTTCAAAGGCAGCTGTGTAATTTACGATAATCCCATCGAGTTAAATAATTTTACGAGTAATGCCCGCATTCTCCTGGCTAACCTGTTGATCGCTTCGGGTTTTGCTCCTCAATCAGCAATTATTGTACAATAACAGCGGACCTAAAATGAGTTTTCAATATATAAGACAGATGCCGGATGTCGGCGATATCCTCTCTTCAATCCCTCTTCCCGGGGACCTGGGAAAGCTGAAGGACATAAGAGATAAGGAAATTATTGCTGTTTTCAGGGGAGAAAGCGATAAATTCATTGTAATCATCGGGCCATGCTCTGCTGACAATGAAGACGCCGTCTGTGAGTATGTGTCCCGGCTGGCCCGCCTGCAGGAAGAAGTCAGGGAAAAGCTCATTCTAATACCGCGAATATACACAAACAAACCCCGGACAACCGGCGAAGGATATAAAGGCATGGCACATCAGCCAAAGCCCTCAGAGGCCCCGAACATGGTGAAGGGGCTCAAGGCCATACGCAAGATGCATATAAGGGCCATGAAAGAGTCCCATCTTACTGCTGCAGACGAGATGCTCTATCCAGGAAATTATCCTTATCTTGAAGACATCCTGAGCTATGTTGCAGTCGGAGCCCGTTCTGTTGAAAACCAGCTGCACCGTCTTACGATCAGCGGACTGGATGTCCCAGCGGGCATGAAAAACCCCACAGGCGGGGACATGGAGGTGATGCTTAATTCAGTACAGGCAGCACAGATGTCACATGTTTTTGTCTATAATGCCTGGGAAGTCCGGACCTCAGGCAATCCTTATACCCACTGTATACTTCGCGGTGCAGTCAATCCCTACGGGACGATAATCCCGAATTATCATTATGAAGATCTGATGAGGCTTTCCGAGGCATATAAAAAGCGGGACCTGCAGTTTCCAGCAATCATAGTTGACACAAATCACGCAAATTCTAACAAGAAATTCCTTGAACAACCGAGGATCGCAAAAGAAGTGATGAGAAGCCGCCAGGATTCCAGGACCCTCAGGAGCAAGGTAAAGGGACTGATGATAGAGAGCTATCTTTCAGAGGGCTCGCAGAAGATATCCGAAAACATCTACGGCAGATCTATAACAGATCCCTGCCTTGGGTGGGATGAATCAGAGCGTCTCGTGAGGGACCTGGTTGAACTGGCCTGACCTATTGATTTAATTAAGGGATAAGAAGCATATGCCGATGAGATACCTATGTTGGAAATACTTTGTCCTTAAACAGGGACTGATCTTTCTCCGTAATCGTATGGAGAATAGAAAACAGGGGGTCGCTCATGTCTGATATCAATGGAATCAATATAAAGCCGTTTACCCATCAGGGTTTAAAAGATGAGAAGACCGGACAGGTCCATGATAGCCCAAATAAAGACACTGCTAAGAAAACGGGTGAGAGCACGGCATCTCAGGTGAACAGGCTTATTATAGAGATGCATTTAAAGATCAAGATCGATTCCAAAGAACATATCGGCAACCAGGCCGGGATTAAAAAACATTCTGAAGCTGCCGGTATTGACCTTTCAAAGCTCATGTACAACGGCAAACCGATCACTGATCTCAGTCAGGATGAGGCCAAGGCCCTGATCAGTGAGGACGGCTTTTTCGGTGTAAAAAACACGGCCCAGAGGATCTTTGATTTTGCATTAAAAATGGCAGGCGACGACCCGGAAAGACTGCAGACCGCTCGCGATGCCGTCCTCAGGGGATTTAAAGAAGCAGAGAATATCTTCGGCGGGACACTGCCCGATATCAGTTATGACACAATCAATAAAGTACTCGAAATGATGGATGAAAAGATCAGGGGCCTTGGAGGCTCAGTACTGGATGTAAGAGCATGACGGAGCGATAATACTGTGTTAACAATCAAAGACGTATTGCAATCAAAGAGTTCCGCGGTCTGGGCGGTAGGGCCCAATGACACTGCCTTTACTGCCATGGAGATCATGGCGGAGAAAAACATCGGGGTATTGGTCGTTGTCGATAAAGAGAAAGTCGTCGGAATTGTTTCCGAGAGAGACCTGGCCCGGAATATAATTTTAAAGGAACTGTCCGCAAAAAAAGTGCCGGTCAAAAAAATAATGACGAAGGACATATTCTGCATTACCCCGGACAAGTCGGTTGAGGAGTGCATGGGCGTTATGACATCCGCCCACATCCGCCACATGCCTGTCTTTGATAACAAGCAGCTTATAGGTGTCATAACCTTCGGAGATATCGTAAACGCCCTGCTTCTGGAACAGAAGATAAAGATACATGATCTTGAAAGCTACTACTCCTACTGCGATGCAGGGGTATATGATGACAGTGATTAATAAATCCTGCTAAATCAGCGTCTTCCCGTCCATTCCCTCAGCAGTCATCCCAAAGCACGATAAAACAGTCGGCGCAATGTCCATCAGCCCCGGCTCACTGTTGTTTATTTGAAAGTTGGTCAATAAAATTCCCGGTACAATGGAGGGATCGATAATATGGTCGCCGGTCCACTTCTTTAAATTGTCTTCCATCAAATCCACAGGGGCGCCGCCGATCGCCGTCTGCCAGGAGGTCCTGAAACCGTCTTCAAAGCCGACAACAAGGTCAGGAGAATTGGCCGTCTGTTCTCCGGAATAAATGTCCCTGCTTTTATACACATTCCGCACAGCGCTTCGGCCGTCCTTTGGATCAGTTAATTTTGTGAACTTTTCTATGATGTCATTTGAAACAGCATCTGCCTCCTCACCGGCCCCGACAATGCCGCTTTTCTCTCTCCCTTTTATATTCAGGTAAATGCTCCCAAAGCCAAGGGCGTAGGCACTGGTCTTCTTCCAGTCCACAAACTGAAACAGACCGCCCCCGTCCTTGTCCTCTTTCGTGATTTTTTTTGTGAGCGTCATAAAGCCGTTCTGCACAAGCCATGTGTTTATGTTCACGGTCCTTCTGAACGTCGAAAAACCATGGTCTGAAAAAACCATAAGCGCGGTAGTGTCGTCAACATGTTTCATCACCTCACCGAGTATCCTGTCCATCTTCCTGCTGTAATCGTCTATTACATGCCCGTACTTCTCAGCATACGCTTTATCATAAAGAGGATGTGACGGATCTTTTGTGACCCAGAAGATATGCTGGATCCTGTCTGTGGAAAAGAAGGCTGAGGCAAGCAGCCCCTCTTTAAATTTATTTAATTCATACCATAGCATCTTCTCCTGCTCTTCAACGATCTCATCGCACATGGTGATAAAGGCCTCTTCATCGGTCCTTCCCTCTTCAACTGCCTTGGTGTCTTCAGGCATGCCGAGTGTATAAAAAAGTCCCACCTGCTCCGCCAGCTCCTTTACATATTCATCAGGACTCGATATTACAAAAGCAGGGTCTTTCGGGTTTATCTGTACCGGTGTCATATATAATTCAAATTCAGGGTTCACATCATTTAAATAAAACTTGACGATGCCGGTAGCGCTCTTCATGAGACCGAGCTTGAATTTGACCTCGATCCATTCGCTCCATTGTCCTTTATCAGCACGGACCTTCCTGCCGTCCACATCCATCTCAATTCCTGAATCACCAGTGATGGTGATATTAAGATCAACCTTCGCTGCCTCTCTTGTCGTCAACTTGGCAACATTGGGCCCGGAAATAAATGTCTTTATTGAATTGCCGTTTGCCTTGACCTTAATGACTTTTTCAGAACCTTCTTCATTCTTTGATATATCTTTTGTTGTATAGAATGCATATCTTCCAAGACCGCCCTTAATGTCCGGTACTCCCAGGCCGGAGTAGAGTTTCGCACGGTTCTGTTTCGGTTGAAAGGTCATCGGCCATTTTAATATGGTAGAGGGAATATTGTTGTCCGACGTATAGTCCCAGAAGGCATTTCCGTGCATTACCGGCAGGAACATTGCCTCTCTCTTGGCAAAGACGTTTTTGGGGTTCATTCTCAATATCGCCAGCTCCGGCATATAGTCCGATATCCTGCGTCCGAGGAAATCAAATATCCCATGATGCCCGGGGTTTTTCCCTGTGGCGATTGATGCCCACGCTACCGGGCTTTGCGCAGGGTTACTCGTTGCCATGGGGGAAAAGCCGCCCATCTGTTTAAGTTTCACGAAATTAGGCAGCTGCCCCTGCTCCATAAGAGAGGCTGTTATCTTAGGGTCCAGTCCATCCATTCCGATTAGGATGACCCTTTTATATTTCGGATTTCCGGTGGTTCTTACTGAATTTTCTTGCATGTATTTTTACTCCTTTTTATGGGGCACGATGCAACATGCCCCTCCTTTATTTACCTTGCAATTGCATTAAATTACTCATGTAAGGAGAGCGACCTTGACAGAAAAGCTTTACCTGCGATACCTGAGCGTGATTCATGAAAGCATAAGTTATATCTTTCTTAACTTCACTAAAAGTTACGTCCTGCCGTAGAAGTATAATTCCAATATCCCATCGCATTGTAAAGGTTTTAGGGCAGGGTCGCTCTCCTGATTTATGCAACATTAAGGTTTACCGATCAATGCCTTGACATTCGGGAAGGCATCTATGTTCGTGTGAGGGATGAACAGTCCGGAGACATATTCATCCATAAATGACTTTGAGACGGATAGTTCTATATAGGTCATCTTTCTTGCGATGTCCTCAGCCTCGGCCCTCATCTTGCGGGAAAGGGTGCAGAGATACGTACCGATTACTGAGGTGTTGCCCATGTATTCAAATTTGTCTTTGGGCAGTTCCGGGAGAAGTCCGAGCATTATCGCCTTTTCAATATCCAGGAACTTGCCGAAGCCGCCCGCGATATATATCTTGTGAACGTCATCAAACGTAAATCCTGCCTCATTCAGCAGGGTTGAGAACCCCGCATATATAGCGGCCTTTGCCCGGATGATATTTTCGACATCCGGCTCTGTCAGGACTATGTCCTTGTCTTTGCCGTAATGGACCACAAACTCCAGGCAGTCCTCGCCCATCCTCACCCTGCCTGACCTGTCCTTCTGGAGTTTCCCTTTCTGATTAAGTATCCCGGTCAGAAACATCTCGGCAATCGCATCTATCATTCCTGAGCCGCATATGCCGACCGGCTGGATGTCTTTGCCTATTACCTTTATCTCGACCTCGAGGGTATCACGGTTGATCTTCACGCCCTCAATAGCCCCGTCCGTGGCCCTCATCCCGTGCTTCATGCCGCTGCCTTCAAAACAGGGGCCCGCGGAACAGGCTGCTGACATCAGCCATTCCGAACTCCCGAGGACTATCTCCCCGTTGGTCCCGATGTCAATAAATATGCTCAACTCATCTTTTTTATGTATCCTTGTGGCGAGCACTCCTGCAACTATATCTCCGCCAACATAACTGGACACACAGGGGAATGCATATACAGGTATATTGGGATTGGTCTTAATGCCCAGTTCACCGGCATGGGAAAGGGGGAAGGTATTGGCAGTGGGAATATATGGCTCCTCCCTTATTGCAGAGGGGTCCAGACCGAGGAAGAAATGAGTCATGGTTGTATTGCCTGCAACAACAATGCAATCAATGGCATCAGTACTGATATCATGGGTCTGGCAGATCAGTGATATCATATTGTTCATGTCTGAAATGACCGCCCTTTTAAGGTTGGCCAGCTCATTGTGCTCCGTAGCATTGACGATCCTGGTTATCACATCGTCCCCGAAGCCTATCTGTGAATTGTATGTTGAGGCGATATCAACGAGTGCCCCGCTTGTAAGATCGATCAGATACACAACCAGCGTTGTCGTCCCTATATCCACCGCAATTCCGTACTGGGGTATCTTCTGGTTACCCGGGAAGATGTTAATTATTTCATAACAGTCCTCACTGTGGATAGTTGCAAGGGTTATTTCCCAGTCCTTCTCCCTCGCAATACGGGCAAGATGGGTCATGAACCTGAAAGGCACCCTGAGGCATCCAAGACCATTGGCAAAGAGCTCGCGCTTCAGTCTTTCAAGGTCACTGATGTTGTCATCAAGAGACGGCCTTGGAAGCTGCAGCACAATCCTCCCTGCAAGGGGGTCGATGTCTGCACCGGCTGAATGCAGAAGGGCCAGGAGGTCCCTTGATTTTCCGGTATCGATCTGGCCTTCGACGGTAAGCATTGATTCCTTGGGAATCTCTATTAGCATGTCTTCCAACGGATATGTTTTACACGCGAGGGCGTAACCTTCCTTCAATTCTTCCTGGGAAAGTTTCATTTTCGAGCGGATATCCGCGGTCCCGGACTTAATCATAACCCTGCACTTGCCGCAGGTGCCCTTGCCGCCGCAGGATGATGTGAGGAATATGCCCGTTTTTTTCAGGGACTCCAGGACGGATGTGTTTGTATCTCCTGAAATACGTTTACCGGAAGTGAGCGATATGTTCATCTGACTTTAAATAAAATCATATTGAATCCTGAATATTGAATTACTATAGTGCCTTTTATGTCATTCCGGCTTGTCCGGAATCTTTTCCAGAGGGATTCCCGACGCGCTTCGCTTGCGGGAATGACAAATGTACAAGTTTAACAACAGACTCTAATTATAGACATCTTCTATTTATTCAATTCCTTTGCCGCATCCAGTGCATGATACGTAAGGATAATATCAGCCCCGGCGCGCTTTAAGGAAGTCATTATCTCCATGACGACCTTCATCTCGTCTATCCATCCGAGCTTTGCAGCTGCCTTTACCATCGCATATTCTCCGCTGACATTGTAAGCTGCAACAGGGACATCGAAGGAGTCCTTAACATCCGAGATGATGTCCATATATGACAGGGCCGGTTTGACCATCACAATGTCCGCCCCCTCTTCTATATCGAGGGCCACTTCTTTCATCGCCTCCCTCCGGTTGGCCGGGTCCATCTGATATGAACGTCTGTCCCCAAAGGCAGGGGTCGATTCCGCTGCCTCCCTGAAGGGGGAATAAAAGGCAGAGGAGTACTTTGCAGCGTAGCTCATTACAGGTATATCTTCATATCCGTTTAAATCGAGGATGTCCCGAATGACCATAATACGTCCGTCCATCATGTCAGAAGGGGCGACCATGTCTGCGCCTGCCTTTACATGAGACAGGGCCTCTTTTGCCAGAAGTTCAAGCGTGGGGTCATTCATTATCTTCCCTTCTTTTATTACCCCGCAGTGGCCGTGGCTCATGTATTCACACATACATACATCCGTGATGACAACGAGTCCAGGGACCTTGTCCTTTATGGCTTTTATGGCTTTCTGTACGATACCTTTGGCATTGTATGCCTCTGTGCCTTTTTCATCCTTGTGTTCAGGAATGCCGAAGAGGATAATTGCTGGAATGCCGAGTTTCCAGGCACGATGTGCGTCTTTTACCGCTTCATCCACTGACACCTGTGCACATCCCGGCATGGACGATATTTTTTTTCTTACGCCCTTGCCGAAGGTAACAAACATCGGATATATAAAATCATTCGGTGTCAGGACAGTTTCCCTCACCATGTTTCTGATTACACTGTTGAGTCTGAGTCTTCTGGGTCTGTGAATCGGGAAGGACATAGTATGCTCCTCTCTGAATTATGATTTTGGATAAGACGTTACTACCTCAGGAATTATAAATACCCTCCATTTGTTAACAATCCACCCATCACCTGAGCGATCTTTTCTGCTGCTCCCTGCATGTTTAATGCTTTGTTTCTCGTGTAATCCGTAGGCCAGTGTACGGGATATCGCGTTTCAATATATGCGGTATTGAGCAGTTCACACTGATCCATCAGTGAATTAAGAGAAGGTTCTTTTTTTGAACATATCTTAAGAAGATTTATGAGGTTATGCATTTTTTCAAATTCAAGATCATAAGCAACAATAAATGACTTAAGATATTTTTCAGCGGCCGGCTGAAAATGAAAGCAAATCTGAGCATGAAAGGTGTTTCCTTCTGCAAGATTGTGTTTTGCAAAGTTTAGGTCCTCGTCAGCCTTGCTAAACCATTCCCTGACAATCTTAGGATCAGCCATACAGGACGATGCCTTCTTTTACAATTCGTTTCACAAAAGGATCACCAAGGGAAAGTCTTTCTTCAACTTCTTCGGGTTTGTAAATAATATAATCAACCGGCAGATCAGGAGACAGCAGCCGGTACAATTCAGTTATTCGATCTGCTCCATAGTGAGGAACATCTTTTTTTACAATAAATAAATCAATATCGTTGATATCTTCTTTCCCCCATGCAGCTGAACCGAAGAGAATAATCTTTTCAGGTTTATACTTCTCAACAATCTGTGATGTTATATATTCAATTTCTTTCAAAAGAACAGTCTTGTTCATTGATAAATATTAACATTATTCATGCGGATTTCAAAACACTTTCCTGTTCGGTGTGAGAATGGATAGCTTTAAACCTCTGCTCTCACAAATACTATTCACTCTTCATACGGTTCGATATGAACAACAACATCCACGACAGAAGGAAACTGCTTCCTGATGACTTCTTCAACAGCATGTGCCACGCGATGGGCGTCCCGGGTCGGGATCTCAGGATCGACAAGACAGTGCAGGTCTATACAGACATTGTCATGGTTCCCCCTTGTGCGTATTTCATGGCATTCCTCCACCCCCTCGACCGTATTCGCCAGCCTCCTTATCTCCTCCGGATTGATACGCGACTCATCTGTCAGGACAGAGGCAGCGGATTTAAGAATGGAATATCCCATCCGGATAATAAAGACCGTGATCACAATGGCCGCAGCCACGTCAATAACCGGGAATCCTATCTTTGCGGCAACAAGGCTGATGACAACTGATATCGAAATAAAGATATCGGTTTTTGTGTGCATCGAATCCGCAATGAGAAAATCACTGTTCAGCTCCCGTCCCTTTTTTGCCTCATACAGCATCACCCCTATATTTACCATCAGGGTCATCGCCATAACTATAAAGCTCATATAAGTCACTTCAATACTGGAAGGGTTTTGCAGTCTGTCCCATGATTTACGCAATATCTCGGTGCCTGCCCCGAATATAAGGACCGCTATGCCGATAGTCGCGAGGGTCTCAAATTTTCTGTGCCCGTACGGATGGCTCTCATCCGGCGGCTGTGACGCTATCCATATGCCGATCAGACCGATTATATTTGATGTACCATCTGCGAATGAGTGGATCCCGTCAGAGAGCATACTGATCGACCCTATTGCGTGACCGTAAATTATCTTTGCTGCGGCAACTGCGCCATTGAGGAAAAGAGTATATAGAAGGACCTGTCTGACTTTTTTAAGGCGTGCCATAGGTAAGATTATAAACTATTTCGGACTACTTACCAATACAGAAACTGCTGAAGATTTTATTAAGTATGTCATCGGGGGTAGTAATGCCGATTATGTCCCCTATTGCATCAAGCGCGTCTCTTAAGTCAACTGACAGGAATTCAGGAGAGGTGTTTTCATCAACTGCTTTTATGAAAGAGTCCATAGATACAAGCGCTTTTTCAAGGGCCTGCACATGCCTTTTGCTGGTGACAATCTCAGTCCCGCCCTCTGTACTGCCGGACAAAACCGTCCCGGCTATTCTGTCTTTCAATTCATCAAGCCCGGATTCTTTTTTTGCGGAGATGCTGACAATGTAAAATTCCTCCGCGTCATTCCGGGCTTGACAAGCCTGCCCCGGCAGGTCGTAAGCCGGGGGAATCCACTCCTTTTTCTGGATTCCCGCTTTCGCGGGAATGACACTCCCTATATCTATTTTCTGCGGCAGGTCGCTTTTGTTTATAACTATAATGGCATGCTTTGTCCCTGCTTTCTCAATCAGCTCTTTATCAGTCTCATGAAGGGCCTCACTTCCGTCAAGAACCAGAAGCACCAGATCAGCATCCTCCATTGCCTTCAGGCTCCTCTTTACCCCTTCCTTTTCAGCAATGTCTTTAACGTCTCTTATCCCGGCCGTATCCATGATCCTCACCGGAATGCCGTTTATATTTAAATACTCCTCGATGACGTCCCGCGTGGTCCCCGGCACCTCGGTCACGATCGCCCTGTCATGCTCAAGCAGGGCATTGAGCAGAGAGGACTTGCCAACATTCGGTCTGCCGATGATAGCGGTCTTAAGGCCTTCCCTCAAAATCATGCCATACCGTGAACTCTCTATGAGTTTTTGCAGGGTCTGCTGAATATTCAGTGCCCTCTTCTTCATGTCATTGAGGGAAAGAGTTTCAATGTCTTCATCCGGGAAATCAATATACGCCTCGACAAAGGCGGCAAGCTCAATCAATTCCTCGCGGATAAGCTGAATATTTTTAGAAAGGGCGCCCTTAAGCTGGGCTACTGCAGTCTTTCGGCTTTGCTCTGTAAGCGCATTGATGATATCGATCACAGCCTCAGCCTGCGCAAGATCAAGTCTGCCATTTAAAAAAGCCCTTTGAGTAAATTCACCCGGCTCAGCAAGCCGTGCGCCTCCATTTAATACCAGGTCCAGTATCCTGCGCAAGGGCACTGGCCCGCCGTGAGAATTTATCTCTACAATATCTTCCCTTGTATATGTATTCGGGGCCTTCATAACAGAGACCAGGACCTCATCAATGGTCTCTCTGGTTACGGGATCAATTATATGACCGTAGAGCATACGGTGGGAGGGAGTCTTTCTGATTTTTTTCTGTCTGGTGGAAAGGAAAATCTTCTCAACTATCTCGAATGCGTCCCTGCCTGAAAGCCTGATAATTCCAATTCCGCTGTGCCCCGGCGCTGTTGATATGGCAGCGATGGTGTCTTCGGTTTGCATGATAGTAGTTTACAGATATGGGGGGCAGTTGTCAGGATATAGTTATAGCCGGGGCTGACTGAGGGCAGATCATGTCCCTTCAGCCGCCGCCTTTTTATTGGCATAAAACTGCTGGGCAATACCAAGCACGTTGTTTATAAGCCAGTAAATGACCAGCCCTGAAGCGAACGAGAGAAACATGAATGTAAAGATGATAGGCATAAGCATCATTATTTTTGCCTGCTTGGGGTCCATGGCAGTAGGTGTCATCTTCTGCTGAATGACCATGGTGAGTCCCATGACTATTGGAAGCACATAATAAGGGTCTTTAATAGAGAGGTCAGTTATCCAGAGTATAAAGGGCGCACCCCTCAGTTCAATGGCCCTCAGAAGGACATTATACAGCGCTATAAAGACAGGTATCTGCAGGAACATGGGCAGACAGCCACCGATCGGATTGACCTTGTGTGTCTTATAAAGCGCCATCATTTCCTTCTGCATCTTTGCTGAGTCGTTCTTGTACTTCTCCTTCAACTCGGCCATCATGGGCTGTATTTTCTGCATTTTCTGCATGGATTTCTGGCTTTTATGCATTATGGGAATAAACGGTATTCTCGTAACAATGGTCAGTACGATGATGGCCCAGCCGTAATTGCCGAGATAATTGTAAAAGAACTTCAAGACCCAGAAAAGGGGCATGGCAACAAAGGCAAACCAGCCGAAATCAATAATATGCTCAAGCCCTGCGTTTAACATCTTGAGCCTGTCGTATTCCTTTGGTCCTGCATAAAAGATGAAGTCATTTTTCTGGGACTTGAGCTTGAGGGCGATCTCTGCTGTATCTTTTTCCTTCCAGACATTTGCCCCCTCAACAGGTGTGACCGGGATAATGGCTGCCGCAAAATACTTGTCTTCCTGTGCAATCCAGTTTATTTTGCCGGGGAAGTATTGTGAGCTTTTCAGGCCATCATCAAACTCCTCCCTGTCAGTGCCGACAAGGGCCACAGGCCCTTTATGCTCTGCCTGCTCCCTGTCATAAATGCCAAACCCGGTACCAACCGGCAGCATGAATGAAGGAGTGTTTACCGTCTCAACGGACATATCGACCTTGTAATCGTTATTGTGGAAAACAAAAGTCTTTCTTATGGACATGGCCTGACTGTTGTATGAAAAGACCAGTTCCCCCCTGGTATTGCTGCGTTCAGACAATACCAGCTTTTTTGTGTTTACAGCATAAATTAATTTCTGGGGAACAGCACTGTTCGGTCCATCAAGGATAATTCCGAGCGCAGGAACTGCGCCGGGCTGCTTTAGCAGGACGACCGGCATATCGTTTTTGTCTCTATATGTCTTTAGCTCCCAGTATTTGACAACTGCCCCCTCAGTAGAAAAAACCGCCTTGAATAAATCCGTTTCAACTACAATATCGCTTCCTTCAGCCGCCGTTGCAGTCGGGGATTCAGGGAGTGCCAGTGCTTCAGGCTGCAGTATTCCCGGAGCTGTTGGTGTGTCGGGTTGTAAAGGTGATGCCTCCTCTGCCGGAGTTAAAGGTTTTTGTGGAACAGGCGCTGGTTGAAAAAAGAATGACCAGCCAAGCAGCACTGCTATTGACAATGCTACAGCCAGCAGCGTACGTTTATCCATTATGCTCTCTCATTTTATAATTTGAATTATCCTGGCATGCGACCGGATCATATCCCCCCTGATGAAAAGGGTGGCACTTCAGAATCCGTCCGGAGAAAAGCCAGAGCCCTTTTATTAATCCATGGGTCTCTACCGCCTCCATGCAATAACTTGAACACGAAGGATAAAACCTGCAGGAATGCGGCAGAAACGGAGATATATATTTTTTATAACCGGTAATGGCTGCAAGAACTAATGACTTCACTATTTCCTTTTGCAATCAGATTAATGTTTGTGAAGAGAGAAAATGCGCCCCGCAGTTATACGGACAATTTCTTCCTGCCCTTGGCACGCCTGCTCTTTATGACCTTTGCGCCGCCCGGGGTGCTCATCCTTGTCAGAAAACCATGGGTCCTTTTGCGCTTTTTGTTGTGAGGGCGATACGTTGTATATGTCATGATGCTCTCCTTGTTAAATTAGTGACTATCAGACAATAAATTCAATTCTGATTTACAGGCTACTATTCTACTGATACCCCGGAAAAAAATCAAACAAGCCATTTAATTAACGCTAATATCCGGAGAGACCATGCCTTCATACTATCTTCATAATCTCTTGAAAGAATATATAAATTTTTTCTAATATTAAACGTTCATTATGTATCCATTGTCATTTCGACACTCAAAAACAATTACAGGAGGCATACCATATGATTAGCGGCGGGATAACGGCTATCAATGAAAAAGTCCGTGCGGAAAGCGCGTTTATTCAGAACCTTTCATCGGAATTCGAGAAGGTGATCGTGGGGCAGAAGTATTTAATTGAAAGGCTTCTGGTAGCACTTCTGGCCAACGGCCATATATTAATAGAAGGGGTCCCGGGCCTTGCCAAGACCCTTTCGGTACGTGTACTGTCCGGTGCCATAAAGACAAAATTCCAGAGGATCCAGTTCACCCCGGACCTGCTCCCTGCTGACCTTCTGGGGACACTCGTATATAACCCCAAAGACGGCAGCTTTACAACCAAGAAAGGCCCGATCTTTGCCAATATTATCCTTGCTGATGAAATCAACAGGGCCCCTGCCAAGGTCCAGAGTGCACTGCTGGAAGCTATGCAGGAAAGACAGGTGACGATTGGAGAGAACACCTTTCCCCTTGATGAACCCTTCATGGTCCTTGCGACCCAGAACCCGATAGAACAGGAGGGCACATATCCCCTGCCTGAGGCCCAGATAGACAGGTTTATGCTCAAGATTAATGTCACCTACCCGTCCATCGAGGAAGAGCACAGGATCATGAAGAGCATGGCTGTAACTAACAGGAAAATCGAGGTCAGCGCAGTAGTGGGCCCTGAGGACATTCAGAGGGCCAGAAGTGTGGTCAATGATATTTATATGGATGAAAAGATTGAAAAATATATCCTTGACCTGGTTTTTGCTACAAGAGAACCGGACAAATATAAACTAAATGACCTTATCGGCCTTATCCAGTACGGGGCCTCAACCCGCGCTACTATATTTATGAATATTGCCTCCAAGGCATACGCGTTTATACAGGGCAGAGGCTATGTTACCCCGCAGGACGTCAAATCCATAGGTCCCGATATACTGCGCCACCGCGTAATCGTCAGTTACGAAGCAGAAGCAGAAGAGAAGACATCAGACGATATCATTAAGAGGATATTTGAGGAGATAGAGGTCCCGTAGGGACCGAGTTAAGAGTCCGGGGTTATGAGTTAATACGTTCTCTTAACTCTTGACTCATAAGTCATAACTCTATTCAGCTATGATTCCAAAGGAAATTCTTCATACAATTCGCAGGATTCAGATCACCACCTCCCGGATGGTCACGGACGTATTTGCGGGCCATTATCACAGTGTATTTAAAGGGCAGGGGATGGAATTTGAAGAGGTGAGGGAATACCAGCCCGGTGACGATATCCGGTCAATTGACTGGAATGTGACTGCCCGAACCGGACGCCCCTTCATAAAGAAATTCATGGAGGAAAGAGAGCTTACCATTATGCTTCTCTTTGATATGTCGGGTTCAACCTATTTCGGGTCTGTAAATAAACTGAAGCGTCAGCTGGCAGCGGAACTATGCTCTGTGCTGGCCATGTCCGCCATTAAAAACAATGACCGGGTAGGACTGATTGCCTTTACAGACAGGATAGAAAAGTTCGTGCCCCCGCGAAAGGGGCTCAGTCATGTGCTGAGGATAATCAGGGAGGCCCTGTATTTTGAGCCTGAAGGCAAGGCCACGGACATTTCCAGGGCGCTGGAGTATCTGGGCAGGGTCACGAACCGTAGTACGGTAACTTTTCTTATCTCCGATTTTTATAATGAGGGGTATAAAAAGCCTTTATCTATAGCAGGCAGACGGCATGATATTGTCGCGATGTCGATTACCGACCCGAGGGAGACAGAACTGCCTGACATCGGCATCATTAACCTCGAAGACCCGGAGACAGGCCGGAATTTCATGCTCGACACCTCAAGTGCTGTAGTACGAAAGGATTATAATACTGCCTCTCTTAAGATGCTTGCTGAAAGGCAGCAGTTATTTCGCTCCGTAAATATAGACCATGTAGAGATACGCACTGATGTACCATACACACGCGAACTTTATAAATTTTTCAGGATGAGGGAAAGGAGGATATAATCTCTCAGATAGGGTCAGTTATAAAAAATATCACGAACCATGAACCACAGAGGCACTGAGACACGGAGTAAGAAAAGACTGGAGTTAATTAGCAACTCTTATGATCACGCATTTTCAAAACTCTCCTTTTTTGTTTTATCTATGTTGCTCCGTGCCTCCGTGGTGCATAAATATTTTGCTCCTGTATTAGGGTTAACGATCTGCGCGCTGTTACCTGTCACTGCCGTTACGGCAGGTGAAACGGACGGGCATCCTCCCGTTGCGGTAAAGGCCGGGATTGATAAACAATCCATAGGCATCGGCGATAAAATCAAATATACACTTGAGGTAAAGACAAAGGATGATATCGAAGTAAAATTCCCCGACTTCGGAGAAAACCTGGCAGGCTTTGCTATCAGAGATTACGGGTCTTCTAAGGGCGGTTTTTTCAGCAGCAGGACCATGACACAGTGGTATGTACTCGATATTTATGAGACCGGCAAATTCACAATTCCCGAAGCAGTAATTAAGTACAGGGGCCGTGACAAAGAACAATGGATAGAGACCCTCTCTGCTCCGATTCCTGTAGAAGTCCGGAGTGTCCTGGAGGCAGACGCTGAAAAGGCTGATATACGTGACATCAGGGGACCGGAGAGCATTTATAACCTGACATATATTTACATCGTCCTCGCCATTATTGGAGCCATAATTATAATCATCCTCATTTTGAGGTTCCTGAAAAAAAGAAAGAAGCCGCAGGAGATAGTAACTCCTCTGAGGCCTGCACACGAAATCGCCTACGAAGCGCTCAGAGAGTTGATGGACAGAGACTACCTGAAGACAGGCAGGGTCAGGGAATATTATTTTGAGCTCTCGGATATAGTACGCCATTATATAGAAGACCGGTTTCAATTAAAAGCCCCTGAAATGACCACTGAAGAATTCCTTGCGACCCTGAAATATACCGGGGTCTTAAACAGTGAACAGAAAGGGGACATGAGGGACTTTCTTTCTCACTGCGATATGGTGAAGTTCGCGAAATATCTGCCTGAGGAAAAAGAGATTGAGCGCAGTTATGATTCAGCAAAAAAGCTGATCGACAGAACAAAAGAGAGTGCGGTACAGGAGGAAGCCGTAAAATGATCTTCCAGGACCCATGGATTTTAATATTGATACCGGTGGCTGCTGCAGTACTTTTGTTCAGCATAAAGGGTGAACGTCAGCCTGCGCTCCGTTTCTCAACAGGCAGTCTGCTCAGCGGATTAAAACCAACGCTTAAGCTGAGGCTGTTAAGGGGAATAATATTTCTGAGAATACTGGCCGTTTTCTTAATAATCATCGCCATGGCCCGTCCGCAACTGATGCTTCAGGAGTCCCGTATAGAGACCGAGGGCATTGATATTGTGCTGGCTGTTGACACCTCTACCAGCATGCTTGCAGAAGATTTTGAACTCGGGGGGAAGCGCGGAAACAGGCTCGAGGTTGTCAGGGATGTAGTAAAAGATTTCATCTCCAATCGCAAAAGTGACAGGATGGGTATAGTCGCATTCGCTGCACATGCCTATACAGTAGCTCCTCTGACCCTTGATTACGGATGGTTGATGCAGAACCTCGAGAGGGTAAAGATAGGCATGATCGAAGACGGCACCGCAATAGGCTCCGGATTAAGTACAGCCCTCAACCGCCTGAAGGATTCCGAGGCAAAAGGAAAGGTAGTCATCCTTCTGACTGACGGCAGAAACAATGCAGGCAGGATATCACCGCTTACAGCTGCGGATGCTGCCAGAGCGCTGAACATCAAAGTATATACAATCGGCGCCGGCACAGACGGCCTGGCCCCTTACCCTGCAAAAGACTTCTTCGGCAATACTGTTTACAGGCAGGTAAAGATTGAAATAGATGAAGACACGCTTAAAAAAATAGCGCAAAAGACTAAGGCCCTTTATTATCGGGCCACAGACACAAAATCACTCAGAAATATTTACGATGAAATAGACAGGATCGAAAAGACGCCCATAGAAGAAAAGGGATATACGGAATACAAAGAGATGTTCCACCTCTTTCTGATACCGGCACTTGTGCTGTTATTGATTGAAGTGATATTGAGAAATACCTGGCTGAGGAGGATACCGTAAGTGACATTCGGAAACCTTCACGCACTGCATTATCTGTGGCTGCTGCCTGTCCTGGTGCTCTTTTATCTCTGGGCATATAAAAAGAGGACCGGAGAGATGGAGGCATTTGCCTCGAGTGACCTTCTTGTTCATTTAACTCCATCCCTGGACAGGAAAAGGCAGAACATAAAGGCCCTGCTTGTCCTGCTCTCGGTATTTGCGGTAACCCTGTCCCTGATGAGGCCTCAATGGGGCTTTGAGTGGAAGGAGGTCAAAAGGAGCGGACTTGACATCCTTATCGCCATTGATACGTCAAGGAGCATGCTCGCAGAGGATGTTAAACCTAACAGGCTGGAGCGTTCCAAGCTGGCGGTCAAGGATTTAATCCAGAAACTGCAGGGCGACAGGATCGGGCTTATCGCCTTTGCCGGTAGCGCCTTTCTACAATGTCCCCTCACAGTAGATTACAACGGCTTTATGCTCTCACTCGATGACTTGAACGTCAACACCCTTCCAAAAGGCGGGACCTATTTATCGAATGCTATTAAAACAGCCCTCGAGAGCTATGAGGGCGGCAAGAAAAAATATATGGCACTCGTCATTATCACCGACGGGGAGGACCATGAGGGGAATGCCGCGGAATGGGCTGAAAAGGCAAAAGAACAGGGCATCAAAATATTCACCATAGGCATCGGGACCAGAGAGGGAGAGCTTATCCCTGTGACTGACGAAGCTGGCAACCGTATGTTTCTCAAAGACAGGAGCGGGAATGTTATAAAGACACGTCTGGATGAACAGAGCCTCCAGGACATCGCACTCACTACCGGAGGAAGTTACGTGAAGGCGACCGCTACGGAATTCGGACTCGACCTTATTTACGAAGAAAAATTATCAAAGATGGAGAAGCGGGAGGTTGAAAATAAAATGATCAGGAAATATTATGAGAGATACCAGTTCCCTCTCGCAATCGCGCTTCTGCTTCTCTGTATTGAACCTTTTATCAGGGAGAGGAAAGACTAAGAAGAGTAGTCAGCAGTAAGCAGTCAGGGAACAGAAAAAGGGACCATGAAAAACGTATTGATCATCATATTATCTGCTTATAGCTTGCTATTTACAGCTAACAACTCTTTTGCATCTTCCACGGGTGACATCAGGGAAGGGAACAAATTATATAAGCAGGAAAAATACAGTGAGGCAGCTGACAGATACAGGCAGGCGGTAAAGCAGTCGCCTGATTCTGATATCGCCCATTTCAACCTCGGAGATGCCCTGTATAAGAAAGGGCAGTACAAAGAGGCGATTGATGCCTTTACAAAGGCACTGAGCACTGACAACAAAAACCTTGAGGCAAAGGCGATCTATAACCTCGCAAACAGCAAATTCAAGCTCGGCAGCCAGTCAGCGGATTCAGACATAAATTCTGCGATCAGCATGTACCGTGAGGCCCTCGATTATTACAAACGGGCCATTGATATGAAGGCTGGGGACAAGGACGCAAAATACAATCACGAGCTGGTTGAAAAGAAGTTAAAGGTCCTTATGGACCGGGCAAAGAACCAGCAGAAGGACCAGAACAGTAACAAAGATAACGATCAGGACAAAAAAGACAAACAGGACAGCAGCAAGTCACAGGACAAATCAGGGCAGCAAAATGAAGATAAGAAGCAGCAGTCCGGACAGCAGGATAAGCAGGACACCGGCAGTGGCAAGGAGGCCGGCCCCAAAAAGGACAAGGGTCAATCAGCAGGTAAAGATGAAACTAAAGGCACACGTCCTTCCGGTGCCGGCAAAGATAAAGAAGGGATGACACCTGAGGAGGCCAGGATGCTCCTTGATGCCTACGGCCAGGAGGGGACTATAGATGACAAACATGAAAGCAGCGGGCCTGCCAGTGGAGTACTGAAGGATTGGTAATTTAATGGGTCATAGAAAAAGATATACATCGGCAGTTATCAGTTTATTTTTTATCACGGTCCTCCTGATACCACCATTCGTTTATGCCGGAGAGGTCCGTTTCCAGGCCTCCCTGGACAGGGACGGGGTATACCTCGGGCAGAGTGCCCAGCTTGAGCTCCAGTTCCAGGGTTCCACAGACATTCCTGCGCCGGATGTTCCTGCCATAGACGGTCTTCAGTTCCGCTATATCGGCCCGTCAACCATGATGTCAATAGTCAACGGCAGGATGTCATCTTCAGTAACCCATATGTACAGTCTTGTGCCTTTAAAAACAGGTAAATTCCAGATAGGCCCTATATCCTTTCAGCACGAAGGCAATACATACACCTCAAATGTCCTTACAATCGAAGTCCTTGACAGCACCCGGGACCAGGGAGGCCGCACAGAGCAGCAGAAGAAACCGGCAGTCAGCCTTGATGACAGGGTCTTTGTAAAAATGCATGCCGGAAAAAGGATCGCCTACGCTAATGAAATAATCCCCCTGACCATCAAGTTGTACGTCAGAGGAATTGGTGTGCGGGACATCCAGTATCCTGAATATAATCGTGATGGGTTTTCCGGCGGCCAGTTTGACAAACCAGGTCAATACCAGGAAACAGTTAAAGGAATTGTCTATGATGTTGTGGAGTTTAAAACAACCATTTTCGCCACTAATGACGGGACATATAAACTGGGCCCGGCCCGGATCAAGGCCAACATAGTTACGCGGACAGGGAGAAACCGCCACTCTTCTTTTGATAAATTCTTTGGCCGGGACCCGTTTGATGATTTTTTCGGTCAATATGAGACACATCCGGTAGAGCTGAAGTCTGAGCCCCTGTCCCTGAAGGTCCTGCCCCTTCCGGAGACAGGGAAGCCGAGTGACTTTAAGGGGGCCCTCGGAAGCTTCAAGTTCAATCTTGAAGTCTCCCCAACTGAGGTAAAGGCCGGAGACCCTGTTACATTAAAGATGATCATTTCAGGAAGCGGCAACTTTGATTCAGTTGCCAGTCCGGCACTAAAACAGCATGATGGATTTAAGTCTTATGAGCCGCAGGGAAAACAGGAGGGGGACAGAAAGATATTTGAGCAGGTGCTGATACCTACAACTGACACAATCAATGAGGTCCCTGCGGTTTCCTTCAGTTTTTTCAACACTGACAGGGGAGAATTTCAGACAATTACAAAGACCGGCATACCTCTGAAAGTCCTTAAATCCGACAGGATGGAAGAGGTAACAATTCTGGATGCGAAGGAAAACTCCGGGGCCCCGGCTGTCAGGGAGAGGCTTGGCAGGGACATTATCTATATAAAAGAATCCCCCGGCGTACTAAAGCAAAAAGGGGGTTACCTTTCTAAAGATCCCCTGTTCCTTTTCCTCCAGGCACTGCCTCTCCTGGCGTTTATCGGAGCATGGATAATGCAGAGACGCAAAGAGAGGCTGAGCACGGATGTTGGCTATGCCAGACGGCTCTCGGCCCCGCGCAAGGCCAGAAAAGGCATTCGCGAAGCAGAGGATTTCCTTGCAAAAAATATGTCCATGGAGTTTTATGATGCTGTCTTCAGGACCCTCAGGGATTATATTGGTGACCGCTTCCACGTTCCTTCAGGAGGCCTGACCTCTGATTCAGCCGCTGAAGTGCTCAAGGACAGGGGCCTGCAACAGGACATGTTATCAAGACTGATAAATATCTTCAGGGAATGCGATATGGCAAGATACGCCCCCTCTGAACCCGGCACAGACAAAATGCATGGGACCCTGAAGCAATTAAAAGAGACCATCGATTATCTTGAGAGGCATAAGGCATGAAGGGTTTCTTATACAGGTCATTCCGGCCCCGACTTTTTCGGGATCCCGATATATCGGGGCTTGTCCGGAATCTTACTCGGAATGATTCCCGGCGCGCGTTGCTTGCGGGAATGACAATCTGTGTTGCTTTACTGATGACTTCACTAATTTCACAGGCATCATATGCCCAGCGAAATCTGGAGGCCGCGTTCTACAAAGGCAACACGCTGTATGAAGAAGGCAAGTATGACCTTGCTATTAAAGAGTATTCGCTATTGCTTGAGCAGGGACTTGAAAGCGGAAACCTGTATTTCAACCTCGGAAACAGTTATTTCAAAAAAGGCGATCTGGGCAAGGCAATATTGTATTACGAGAGGGCGAAGAGGCTTATGCCGAGAGATGGCGATTTGAAGGCCAATTATAAATTTGCATTCTCAAAAATAGCGTTCAATGTCCCTGAAGAACCGTCATGGCCGGTAAGTGTGCTGGACAGATTTGATATGTTTACCATAAACGAGCTTGCCATTATCCTTTCCTTTATATTTACGGCAGCTTTCATTTTTCTGACAGCGGGTCTTTTTATGAATAAAATAAAGCGGTATACTTATATTGTCCTGCCTGTATTAATAATTATTTTTTTAACTTTTTCTTTTTCATTATACAAACGGATATCAGCACTGGACAGGGAAGTTGTAATAACAACAGAGAATTCCGAGGCGAAATACGAACCGGTGGACAATGCCACAACGCATTTCTCGCTTTATGAGGGAATGAAAGTATATGTGCTTGAATTAAAGAAAGAGTGGTCGAAGATCAGACGCCCTGACGGCAAGATCGGATGGATCAGGACCCGGGATATGGAGAAGATATAAACGGCGTCACTTCGGGATTGTAAAGATAAAATTGGGATGGTCGTCCCATGTGTTCTCGTACCACATGTTCCCGCCATGCTTCTGAATCAGGTTCCGGCAGATTGCAAGTCCAAGCCCTGTACTGTCGCTGCTCTCAAATTTTTCAAAGATTGTGGTCCATTTGTCAGGGTGCACTGGTGGGCCGCTGTTATAAACATTCAGCTGATAGTGGTCCCCCTTGTCTTCAAAGCCGAAGGCGATCTGCCCTGAAGCAGCGTACTTGATGGCATTGCGGATAAGGTTTCTGTAGACGATCCTGATCCATTTCGCATTTGCCTGTATTATTACCTTGTTACCAGGTATTGCCCCGAGGCGGTTATCTATCCTGATATTGTTCTCTTCTATCTCCGAGAGGAATTCCTCGAGGATGGGGTCTATAATGTCCTGCCTGAGGTCCAGAAATTCCTTGTCCGGCGTCTTTACGTTCATCAGTGAAGACTTGCAGAGATATTCACCCATTAATTTTTCAAGCCGGCCAAGCCGGCCGGAGATATCCAGGAGTGTTACTTTTACGCTTTCATCAATAGATCCAAACGCCCCCCGGATCAGAAGTTTTATCATGCTTCCTATAGAAATCAGCGGGCCCCTCATATCATGTGTGGCAATGCTGAGCATATCAAGTATGTGCTTTTCCCTCTCGGCCCTTTCGGTCATTTCCCTGCATACACCAATTATACCGACGATCTCTCCTGCTGCGTTTTTCCATGGCACCTTGGTGACAGAAAGCCACATGTCCGATCCCCTTGGACATTTTCTCTTCTCTAATTTGTCTACAAGCGCTTCACCTGTCTGGATAACCTTTTTGTCCTCAAGAAACAGTTTGTCAGCAAGCTCAACCGGCATAAAGTCAAAATCTGTTTTGTCCACCATGTCAAACGCCGTACTGTTTAACTGGGTTGCGTATGAATTGCTGACAGCTACATATCTGCAGTTCACATCCTTGAAATACATAAAGTCAGGGGTGCATTGCAGGAGCGACTGTATCAATACATTTTCATTGATGATCTTTTCCATGAATAATTTGGTTGAATCCCCTATTAAGTACTGTCTTCCATAAACAGAGTTCTCAAAGTATTACTCGGCTTTTTTTTATTAATCATTAATGCTGTCCCTGATACGGCACTTCTTTAATTCCGGGCATAGAGTTTGATAAATATCCTGAAATAACGAATGCTTGAAAGGACCATCGCCCCGCCGAAACCGATATATATTACAGCAAGATACTGCCTGGGAAGGGCAGAATGTCTCAGGACGGTCCCCATGCCGATCATGATTATTATAATTAAATAACTCTTCCAGGGCTGAAACCCGAATATACATACTTTGCCTTCCATGGCAGTAATACGATCTATATTACGGTCAACGAGCTTGAGAAACCCGAAGTGATGGATCATGAGCGCCAGCATTGTACCCCCGGCACCGTACCAGATAACCGGGCGTGCAGTTGCCTGAAGCAGCCATCCGACTGCAAGATTGAGGAGCATTATGCCTACACTGATCCACATGATCCCGGAAAGGACCACAAGAAGCCTTTTGTCAACCGCCGGGTCAAATTTCCTGAGCTTATCATGCATGGAAGTCATACAAATATTTTAAACAGCAGAAAGGTCACGGCAATTCCGAGCAGCGCCCCTAAAATGACCTCAAGCGGTCTGTGTATGCCGACAGATACACGGCTCTGGGCTATGAGGACCGCCATTATGAAGACCAGCAGAGAAGGGATAAAGCTCCCGGTCGTCATGGTAACGGATATCCATATGGAAAAAGCGACTGCAGCATGACCGCTCGGCATACCACCCCTCAGTGGTTCTCCCTTGCCAAAAAAGGCCTTCGCAATTACCACCAGAATGAGCACTGCCAGCAATGCAACGACAGCCACGTCAGTTCCTGTATGTTTTGCAACAGACAGACCGCTGTCAAAGTATTTTCTGACCGGCTCAAACAGAATAATATATCCGACCAGGGCAGCGCCAAGGGCAGTTATAAGCACAGCTCCGGCAGCAGTATCTTTGATAATTTTTGCCCTCTGGTCATATTCCTTGAACAGGATGTCAGTAATTATCTCAACCGCTGTATTGAGCATCTCAACTGAAATAACTAAAACCGCCAGAGTAATCAGGACAACAAAGTCTGTACCGCCAACCCCAAGCACAAAGCTGACAATCAATAAAACCATTGCTGCGTAAAGGTGATAGCGCATGTGCCGCTGGGTCCTGGCGGCATGAAGGATCCCTTCGATAGCGTGATTAGCGCTTACGATCCATTTTCTTAACGGCATCCATTATCTCCTGTTCTTTTTTTCTCATTTTACGGGCCCTGTATTCCGACTTCTCGTGGTCATATCCCAAAAGATGCAGGGTGCCGTGGACCAGCAGGCGGCAGATTTCATCATAAAAACCGGTCCCATAGGCACCAGCCTGTGATTCCGCCCTCGGTACATTAATAACGATATCGCCGAGTATATTATTGTCCATCCCCTTCTGTAAAGGGATCTGCGCTTCAAAAGAAAGCACGTCCGTGCTTTTCCTGATGCCCCGGTAAGCTGTATTAAGCTGCTTCATCTTTCTGTCTCCCACAAATAAGATGCTCAGCTCAGTCCCGGCCTGACCGGACAGGTCTGAAAGGGAAAGGATATGAAGGGCGGTTCTTGTTATTTTTGCTTTATTTAGGGGTCGATGCCTTTGCAGGTTTCTTATCAATATTTTCATTGTTCAGGTCAAACCCCGGGTAATTGATCCTTTTGTGGTACATGCTGGTCAGCAGATAAACGAAATGGGTTTTGATCTCCCGCAGGTCCTTAAGTGTCAGTTCGCAATTATCGAACTGACCATCGATAATGCAGTGGTTGATTATTCTGTCAACGAGAAGTGAGACCCGCGCCGGGGATGTGTCCGTAAGTACGCGCGAAGCAGCCTCTACTGCATCAGCCATAAGCACCAGGGCTGCCACGCGTGTCTGCGGTTTAGGCCCCGGGTATCTGAAATCTTCTTCCCTCAAGAGCGTTATATTGTCCTGCTGCTCCTTTGCCTTCTGGTAAAAGAAGGTCTGTATTGAGGTGCCGTGGTGCTGCTGGATAATGTCTATAATCATCGGCGGGAGATTATGTTTTTTTGCGAGCTCGACCCCTTCTTTTACATGCGAAAGTAAAATCAGGCTGCTCATTCTTGGAGCTAGGTTATCATGTTTGCTGACAGAGGCGATCTGGTTTTCTATAAAATACTCCGGCATCTTTATCTTGCCGATATCATGGTAATAAGCGCTCACCCTTGCCATCAGCGGATTTACACCCACGGCCTCAGCAGCAGCCTCGGCAAGGTTGCCGACAATTATGCTGTGATGGTAAGTGCCGGGTGCTTCAACCAGCAGTTCACGCATAAGCGGCTGATTAAGATCAAGGAGTTCGAGGAGACTGATATTAGTAGTCAGTTTAAACAGATATTCAAAGAGAGGGAGTAGTGCCGAGACCATAGTGACAACTATAATACCGTTTAAAAAAGCTGAACTCAGGGTCACAAGCGGGGCAATTGATACGAACTCTCCTCTGGCAAGCGTTATGACCATTGAGGTAAATACACAGACCCCACTTACTGCAAGGCCGGCCCGCCAGATTGATGAGCGTTTTCTGCAGCTGATTACACCAAAGGCGCCTGAAAGGCCGGCTGCAAAGACAAATATCGAATAAAAAGGACTTCCGAGCCATAGCCCGGAGATGAGGCCTGTTAGTACTGTGAATACAATTGCAGTGTGGATGTCTATCAGAAGGGCGACCAGCATCGGGCCTGTGGCCAGCGGTATGGCATAAGCAACATATACAGGATCAACTGTGCCTACCCAGATTGTGAACCCCTCCAGGATAAAAAAGAATATACGCCCGATAAGCAGATTGCCTGCCAACAGAGTGCCTATCAGTACAAGCATCTTGTAATTTTTCTTTATGTCAGGTTTATAACGGATAAAATCCTTGTACATGATCACAAGTAACAGGGCAACAATAAAGTAAATTCCCGTCACTAATTCGATGGTCACTTCCTTGCCCCATACAACAGCGATATCAAGCAGGGCTGCAAATAATATCAGCAGGCCGTACTTTACAAGGTTCTCCCTGCTCAGATTGAGAGGCACTCTCTTTTTGTCTTTTGGTTTTGGGTTGGTCATGGCTTATTTATTACGGCCTTTTTCGAATTTTTCATAAGCTTTGATTATATGTTGTACGAGTTTGTGCCGGACCACATCTTTTTCAGAAAAATATATAAAGCGCAGGTCGTTAATTCCCTTGATGATCCGCTCTGCTTCTATAAGGCCGGAGACCTTTTCCATCGGGAGATCAATCTGTGTGATGTCTCCTGTGATAACGGTCTTTGAGTTAAACCCCAATCTTGTAAGAAACATCTTCATCTGTTCAGAAGTAGTGTTCTGGGCCTCGTCAAGTATGATAAAAGAGTCATTCAGGGTCCTGCCTCTCATGAAGGCAAGAGGCGCTATTTCTATCACCCCTTTATCAATGAGCCGGTACGCCTTTTCCGCCTCCATCATGTCAAAGAGGGCATCATACAGGGGCCTTAGATAGGGGTTTACCTTTTCGTACAGGTCTCCCGGCAGAAAACCGAGCCTTTCCCCGGCCTCAACAGCGGGCCTCGCCAGAATGATTCTGCTCACCTGCTTTGTAAGCAGTGCGTTAATCGCCATTGCCAT
>QZIL01000032.1 GCA_003599025.1 Nitrospiraceae bacterium
AGAGCCTGATGAGGAAAAGGCGATGGTCATGATGCGCGCCATCGCGCCTTTCCTTGAAAAACACCACAAGGTCATGATCACTGATGAGGCGCTCATGGACGCAGTACGCCTCTCTCATCGTTACCTGACAGCGAGGCAACTTCCTGATAAGGCGGTGAGTGTCCTTGATACATCCTGCGCGAGGGTCGCAATAGGACAGACTACAATCCCTTCTGAAGTTGAGCAGGCAACACGGCGCATCGGCCAGATAGAGAGGGAGATGAAAATTCTGGAACGGGAGGCACTGATAGGCTTTGACCACAAGGACCGCCTCAAGAAGCTTGAAAAGGAGAAGACGGAGACACATACAGAACTGGAGAAGCTGAACAAAAAGTGGAAAAAGGAAATGGAGATAGCCAATCAGATAAAAGAGGTCCGGCAGAACATACAGGACGTGCATGAAAAAGACCCTGCGGACAAGGAACTCGCAAAGCTGAAGAAGAAACTCCAGGCCCTTGAAAAGGACTTCACAAAAGCGCAGGGTGATTCCCCTCTGGTCCAGATATCAGTAGACGGGAACATCGTATCAGAGGTCATATCAGGATGGACAGGCATTCCCACGGGAAGGATGCTGACAGATGAAATTTCGACTGTCCTTAACATGGGGAAACTGCTCGGAGAGAGGATCATAGGACAGGACCACGCACTTTCTGCCGTCGCACAGATGGTACAGACCGCGCATGCCGGGATTGAAGACCCGTCAAAACCGACCGCTGTTTTCATGTTCGTGGGTCCGAGCGGGGTCGGAAAGACCGAGACAGCGCTCGCCATCTCCGAACTTCTGTACGGCGGCGAAGATAATGTAATTACCATAAACATGTCCGAATACCAGGAGGCGCATACGGTCTCGAGTTTAAAGGGTTCACCTCCGGGCTATGTCGGATACGGCGAAGGCGGGGTGCTGACTGAGGCGGTCCGTAAACGGCCGTACAGTGTCGTACTCCTGGACGAAGTTGAGAAGGCGCATCCGGACGTCATGGAGCTCTTCTTTCAGGTCTTTGATAAAGGCACGCTTCAGGACGGTGAGGGGAGGAAGATCGATTTCAAGAACACAGTCATCATCCTTACGTCCAACCTCGGCACGGATATGATCATGAAGGCCTGCGCCGATGAAGAGACCATGCCGAACTGGCAGGGGCTTTCGGAGATGGTAAGGCCTGAACTGCTGAAGCACTTCAAGCCCGCCTTTCTCGGACGTCTGAAGGTTGTGCCATATTTCCCGATTACGGACAACAACATGAAGCTGATCGTGAAGCTCAAGCTCAACCGCGTGGCAAAACGCCTGATGGAGAACAGGAATGTTGTATTCAATTTCGGCAATGAGCTGATTGACAGCATCGCAAGCCGCTGCAAGGAGGTCGAGAGCGGGGCGAGGAATGTGGACCATATTCTTACCAACACACTTCTGCCTGAGATGTCGAAGGAACTGCTGTCGAGGATGGCGGCAGGGGAGCAGTTAAAAGAGGTGAAGGTGACGATAAGCGGAGAAGGATTCGGTTTCGTGATTAAATAGAGAAAGGAGAACTTATCCATGCCCACAATGACTGATAACAGCATACTTGTTCAGTTTGCCAATGCCTGCAAGGCTAATGTACACCAGAAGTGGGGCACTTTCGCCTCCGGCCAGCAGCGGGCTCAAAAACTTTACGACATAACCCTGCTGGTACTTGATATATGCCAGGTACCGAGGCCGGCCCTGCAGTTAGATGCCAGTCTCGGCGGTGCAAGCGGACTGTTTGAATTTTCAACATGGAAGCTGAAGATAGACCCCAACGGTTTTGGTCAGTTGACAGTCCCTGACAAGGACGGTTTTCTTACACTGGTCACACTCATATATCATGAGGCACGCCACTGTGAACAATGGTTTCATATGTCCCGCTATGCCGCGGTAGGCCATCAGATGACCGCCCAGAAACTGGCTGCATCAATGTTTATCCCCCAGAATATCGCTGCCATGGCCCTGGCCAGGAAAATGGGACTGAGTGATCCGATGCTTGCACTTACCAAAGGATGGTATGAAAGCGTCTACGGCAGCCAGTCCGGCTTCCGGGGCATTAACCTGCAGGGGCTGATGCTGAGGAGGACCGGCGGTGCACAGGAAATGAACGCCTTCCGTAATGGTTTCCACGGACGATACAAGGGCAACCTGCCGGAGGAAGTGGACGCTTGGGCGATACAGGACCTGGTTGCCGCGCATTACAAGTATCCGTAATTAATGTCCGGTATGATCAGCGGGGAAATCATATGTCCGGCAACTGTGCCAGTTTGATTATTTCTTTCTCATCCATCTGGAACTCTCTTGCTATGTGTTCCGGAGAGGCGCCGGTCTGCTGCATTACTTCTTTCAGATAATCTTTAAAGCTTGTCTGCTTCTCGCACGAGTTGAAATAATTTTTCAGCACCATGGCGAGACCCTCGGAGGGGATCCTGTACCCCTTCCTGGTCGCCTCCTTTTCCCCGACACTCCCGGGGACACCCATTACCACAGTCCCCTCGTCGATGACAATAAATCTAAGGTTATGCACCATAAGGCAACTGCTGTAGAATATCTCCGCCCCTGCCGTCAGGTACCGATGTCCCAGATGAAGTCTGTCAGGGAACTTCGGCATAAGGTACTTGATACGTACACCTTTCTTTGCCATCTTTTCGATGCGCTCTATGATGTCATTTGTCATCTTCCTGTCCTCGCCTGTCGGTGTCCTGCCTGTTATACACCCTACAATCTCATCCTTTGCGTCCGTCATCGAATCAATTATGGTAAGGAAGTACTCCTGCCTGGTAAGGACCCTTGTGGCCTTACCGATTTCTGCGATAAGCTTGTCACGCTCCCTGCCCTCTTTAATACTGTAAAAGAGAAGGGCTATAGTAAAAACGAGCAATAAAGACTCAAGTAAAAGCAGCCCTGTTTCAAGATTCATGTTCAATCCCTTCCCGTCCTGTCTTCTTCGTCATCAAGCATCCTGTATTTCGGCCCCTCCATATCATCAAACTGTCCGCTCCTTACCGCCCATAAAAATATAAGCCACGCGGCCAGGCCCAGGCACAAGGCGATAAATATCAATACAAAAACACTCCACATACTATCCCCTTTTTAACCTTACGGAGTTCCCTACAACACACAAAGAACTCAGGGTCATTGATACAGCAGCCACGATTGGGTGAAGCAGTCCGATCACTGCAAGCGGCACGGCGACTATGTTATAGATAAACGCCCAGAAAAGGTTCTGTCTTATGATCCTGTAAACCTTCTTTGACAGTTTGACCGCGTCAGGCACAAGGACGAGACAGCCTCTCATCAGCACCATGTCTGCGCTCTCAAGGGCGATATCAGTGGCCCTGCCCATTGCCATGCCGACGTCAGCCTGCACCAGCGCAGGCGCGTCATTGATCCCGTCTCCAACCATCATGACCGCCCTCCCCCTCTCCTGCATCGCCTTTATCGCCTCCGCTTTTTCAGTGGGTGATTTCCGGGCCATTACTCTGTCATGACGGATGCCTGCTGAGTCCGCAACCGAAAAGGCCGTCTCCTGACTGTCACCCGTAATCATAAATACATCATACCCTGTCTTCTTCATGGCTTCAACTGATTCCCTGGCCTCACTCCGTATTTCGTCGGACACTACAAAAATGCCGGTGAGGCTTCCGTCATGCAGGAGGTAAATCACTGTCGAGCCTGAAAGCTCCTGTGATTTAATCCTGGAAAGCAATACAGGCCCGATTGTACTGTCAACTTTGTCCGGGGACATTTCTTTCTGAATAAAGGCCCTGCTCCCGACCATAACAGGCCTGCCCCTTATCTTTCCGCTGACGCCAAGGCCAGGGTGCGCAATAAAATCGGTCACGGCATATGACGTGGTTTCTGTAACGGCATTGATAATTGCCTTTGCGATCGAATGCTCTGAAGACCGCTCAAGAGAGGAGGCAAGAGCAAGGGCCTCATCATCACTGACTCCGATCCCTTTGCATATTAATAATCGGGGCCTGCCCTGGGTTATCGTCCCTGTCTTATCCAGAACAACGGTATCTATTCTTTTGGCCCTCTCTATTATGTCCCCTCCCTTGATCAGGATGCCCATTGATGCTCCCCGGGTCGTACCTATAAGCACAGCAAGGGGTGTCGCAAGACCAAGCGCGCAGGGACAGGCTATTACAAGAACTGATACGGCGTTCATAACTGCTTCTTCGAGAGTCCGTCCGTATACCAGCCACACTATGCATGTGATTATACTAAGCAGAAGAACTGCCGGCACAAAGTATCCTACCACCCTGTCGGTCAGGGCCTGCACAGGAGCGCGTCTTGCCTGGGCGTTTTCCACAGTCGTGATAATTTTGGACAACACGGTATCTTTGCCTGTCCGTTTGACATTGAAAATCAGACTTCCATAAAGGTTCTGCGTGCCGCAGAAAATCTCGCTCCCCCGCCCCTTGGCAACGGGGTTTGATTCTCCCGTAAGCATGGATTCATCAACCTCAGACGCCCCTTCCGTGACGATCCCGTCAAGGGGAATTCGCTCACCCGGGGTAATTTGAATATAGTCTCCAACTTTGATTGAGGATATAGGCATCAGTTTGAACTCTTTATCCGGCAGCTCGTTATTTTCCTTTTCCAGAGTGTGGTGTATATCTGTGCTCTGTGTTCCGGGCTCATTGTTCCGTCTTATTACCTTTGCCTCTTTCGGGTTCAGCGAAAGAAGTCTTGTGATGACCTCAGACGACCTGCCTTTGGCGCCGGATTCAATATATCTTCCAAGAAGAATAAGTGTGATGATCATGGCCGACGTATCGAAATAAACTTCTCCGCCTGCAAATATCTGGTAAATACTGTAAAGATATGCCGACCCGGCGCCCGTCGCGATCAGTACGTCCATGTTGAATGACAGGTTCTTTAAACCCCTGACAGCTCCCCTGATAAACGGGTTCCCGGAATAAAACATGATAGGGGTCGCAAGGGCGAGAGCTATCAGCTGAAATGCCAGCCTGGTTTTCTCACCGATGCCCTGGAAATATCCGGCATAAAGGGCGACTGAATACAACATCAGCTGCATCGAAAAAAATGCCGCGGTGCCGAACCTCACAAGCAGGTCTCTCTGCTCCGCCTTCAGTTCTTCTTCACGCGTGCCGGGGAGCGAGGGTTTTGGAGTATACCCTAACGCCTTTATCCTTTTGAGTACCCCGGAGACATCCGTTGTCTTCGGGTCCCATCTCAACTTCGCCTTGTGGGTCGCGTAATTGACCCTGGCATAATTTACCCCCCCCGTCCTGAGCAATAATTTTTCAATAAGCCAGATGCAGGAGGCGCACCTGATACCGTCAATCACGACGTCGATCTCCATCTCCGCCCCGGCAGGTCTGAGGCTGTCAGAGAAGGCTGAAAATTCTATCGGACTCTCATCAGGCGGACCCGGGGTCCATGAAGATTCCCTCCTGCCGTAAAAATCGGCGAGTCCTTCACTGCTGATGAATCTGAACACTCCTCGGCACCCGTTGCAGCAGAAGACCCTCTTCACTCCATTTATCTCGTCAATGACCGCCTTTATGCCGGCCACCTCAAGTGAGCAGTGATCACATTTGAGCATAGTGTCTGATTCCCCTGACAAGAAAAATTGTCCCTGTCGCAATAATGATCCAGCCTGCCGCCTTATATAAAAGGCCCCTCAACGCTGGTCTGATATATGCAGCGACGGCGCCGACCAGAAGGAGTGAAGGCAGTGTGCCCAGGCCGAAGAGCAATGATACAAGCATTCCTGACAGCAGGTCCCCTGTCCCGGCAGAGGCGATGAATATGGAATAGGATAGACCGCAGGGGATAAAACCGAAGAGCGCGCCGAGGGGGAAATATCTCCACCGGGATTTTTCCATCATTATATACATGCCTGCCTTGCTGATAAGACCTGCGCGACTCTCTGTCCAGGCCGCATTTCCCGTCAGACCGGAAATGCCCAGTCCCATGAACATCATGAAAAGGCCGGCTATTATCGCTACTATATTCTGGAAACCGGCCATCTTTCCCGCAACGTTTACAAAGGACCCGGCAAGGCCCATAAGAGCGCCTGTAAACATATAGGTGGTTATTCTTCCTGTGTTGTAAAGGATGCCTGAGAGTATGCGATCAAGAAATGAAGAAGTACCCTGAAGAGTATATGAGACGACTATCGGGCCGCACATCCCTGTACAATGTCCGAACCCGCCGATAAGACCGGTGGTAAAGGCAGCGAGATACCCGGCCTCCATTATTCGACCCCGAATGTAAAGCCCACAGACGCGGTCTTTCCCTGCCGTAAGATACCGACATCAGCCCTCCATGTCTTGCCACCGTGAGGACATGTCTGGATTACGCCCATGCCTTCGTAGCGCCCGTTTTCTTTGTGCAGGAGCGCGGGCCTGTTGGTCCCCATGAACATACCAGGCATGGTCAAATCAACGTGAACGGATGCATCGGTAACGGGCCCATTCTTATCAGTCATGGTGACACTGAAGACAATGGTTCTCATAGGGGAAACCGGTTTCGGGATTATATCAAAGACCACTCTGAGCCCCTCGTGTTCCGCCTCCTTTATGCACGGACCCGCGCTTATCTGACAGTCCCGTTGAACGTTCATGGCGGCAAATATTGAATCAACAATAAAACAGGACAACATGGATAGACAAACCGCAAATGATAATAACTTACTTTTCACCAAAGCTCCCTTTTACAAATACCCTTTTCTCAAAGAGCAGGGCATCTTCCCCGCTTGATACATTGATCCTGATGTCCCAGTAACCAGACAGCGGGAAATCGGGGCGTGATAAGAACACCCCGTCTCCTAACGGAATGATATCAAAATATCTGTCAAATGTCGCAGCAGTCGGTCTGCTGATATGCAGGTCCATTTTCGACACAGTCAACGGACGTTTGTTCCTGTCCAGTACGGATATTTCAACTTCATTGTCACCGGCAAAGGATTTCCTCATCCGGACATCAACTGTCCAGCCGAGTTCATTCTCCTTGTGCCTGATCTCGTCCCACATCAGCCCCTTTTCATAGGGATGTTCGGTCACAATTCCGTCAAAGCTTTTCACACCGATAATTATCGCGCCGACAACTGCAAAAAGGCCTATGATGACCACAATGGCTATTAATATCTTCATTCAACTTCCGGAATAATAAAGTTGGCCTTCTGTCCTATCGAACCGCCGCCCTCTACCGGCTCCATTATTATATCGAGTTCCCTCTTTAATTCCCCCCCCTCTAAATTACGGACAGATATATACACCGGGAACTTTTTTATTTCACCTGCTATTACGTGTACATCCTTGTCCGGTACTATTTTAACGTCACCTTCAATCCCTTTTACCCTGACATGAAGCACGGCGTCTTCACTTCCCCTGTTCTTCACTGATATGACATATGAATTTATTATGCTTCCATTACTGAGCGCCCTCGGCTGAAAGACATAATTCGGCAGAACAGTCATATCAAGAGGCACCCTCGTAATCAGGAGATATAAAAAAAATATGAGAAAGGCAGCCGTGACTGTTCCGATCAAAACTGCGTTCTGTCTGAGGCCCCTCCCTCCTTCCCCGGGGAGCCCGAAGAAATATCCTGTCAGCGAATCCTTCTTTCTCGGGGCCATCATCATTGCGCACCTGTCGATGCATTCCGCGCAGTGGATACAGGCAACATTCGGTCCCTTTCTGATATCGATGCCGACAGGACATGTCTTTACACAAGCCATGCAATCCATGCACTCGTCCTTTCTGCGGGGGTCAAAGGCCACAACCAGTGTCCTGTTATCAAACAATGTGCTCTGCAATTTTGCATAAGGACATACTGTGGCGCAAAACCTCTGCCTGAGCAGTACATAATTCAGAAACAGCAGGACCGTCAACACTATCCAGAACCCTCGTATTATATCTCCCAACTCTCCTTCAACCAGACGAGGGAGAAATTCATATGGAGATACAAAGTACCAGATGAGATTTGCGGCCATCAGGACGCTGATAATGAATACCGCAGTCCACGCACTTAATTTATGGAGGCCCCCCCTGCCCCTCGCCTTTTCCACAAAGACAGTGAAATCAGCAATTACCGTCTGTGGACAAAGCCAACCGCACCATATCCGTCCCAGCAGGAGCGTAATAAAGATGACGAGCAGTGAGAGGAATATCAGCGCAATAAGAACAATGAAAAATTCCTCCATCCAGAGCGTCAATCCGAAGAAATGAAGCTGGAGTGTCGGGACATCAAACCTTAAAGCGCTCTCACCCTTTATCCTTACAAAGGGAAGTCCGATGATGATTATCGCCTGTATCGCCTCTGCCAAGCGCCGCCACGGTTGTATCTTCCTAGTCTTCGTCATCAAGCATCTTGTACTTCGGTTCTTCCACCTTTCTATGTCTCTTCCTGGAATAATAGAAGCCGATTATCACAACAAAAATAACAACGAGCGTAATCCCGAATATGAAATATGCCGCAGCCTGTCCGTTCATTAGTCTCCTTCGGCCTCATTCTTCCCCCTTAGGTTAAGGGGGATTGAGGGGGTTACTTTAACTCCCCCTGGCCCCCTCTTAAATTAAGAGGGGGAATTTATCACACACCATCACCGCCCCTTTGACGAAATAAAGAAAAGGACCAGTATCCCGATCAGCGCCGCAGTGGTAAAGCCTATCGTTGCTATAATTGATATATCCATTGTTTTGTCCTTTCGGTCCCCTCTGTCACAGTTCCTGATGGACACGCCCGACCAGCTTCGCAGACGGCTTGAGAGTCTTGTCACCCTCCTCAGTCCATTTAGCGGGACATCCCTCATCACTGTATTTCTCAAGATGGAGGTTTGCCTTGAATTTCCTCATCAACTCATTAATGTTCCTGCCCAGATTGTAGAAATTAACTTCCGCGTTCATGAGCTTAGCTTCAGGGCTTATAATAAAAGTGCCTCTTAAAGAAAGCCCTGTTGCTTCGTCATAAACACCGAACATCCTGGCAAGCCTGCCTGTCGTGTCAGAGCCCATCGGGAATTTTACCTCTTTCAGCGCCCCTTCTTCTCGCTGCCAGGCAAGGTGCACGAACTTGGTGTCACAGCTTACGGTAATGACCTCTGCCCCGAGTTTTTTAAACTTCTCATACTGCTCTGCCAGAGCAGCAAACTCGGTGGCTCAGACAAAGGTAAAGTCTGCCGGATAGAAAAAGAGTATGGTCCATTTTCCGTTCTTTTTCAGGTTTTCAAGACTTATCTCCCCGAAATCCCCTTTTACAGGATCAAAGGTCTCCAGTTTAAAATCCGGCACTGTCGCGCCTACATTGCATCCCAGACATCCGCATTCAGTCGTCATAATTATTACCTCCCTGTTCATTTAATACCAAAGGACGAGACGGCGCCTCACCCCTACATTGACTTATAACTCTTGACTCATAACTCATCACTTTTTTATTGATTCTTCATAAGCCTTCTCCTGGGACCATCCGCTGATTGATGGGGTATAAGAAATAAAATAGTAAATTCCCCATATAATCAGACCCCAGAAAAGAATCAGCCACCCCATGGGGATCCTGTTTGACGCCTCTTTTACCTCAAACTCATCCATACTGTCAATGTCTTCGACCATAACTCCCCTCCTTATTTATTCTGCAGTGATCTGATGAAGGCGATTACAGACCATATTTCGTCCTTGCTCAGGTCTTCACCGAAATCAGGCATGCCTCCCTTCATGGTCCGGCCCGCTTCCACATTGCCTTCCTCTGTTCCGTTGTAGATCATCTCAAAGTAATCCTCGTCTTCCAGGTCGCCTTCCTGATAGAGGAAGACATTGTCTACAAGACTGGGGCCTATATCGCCTCCGCCATTGCCTCCGTGACATACAGCGCAGTTTTCCTCATATATCCCCTTCCCCGCTTCAATGGCGGCAGGATCACCGGCAAGAGGATTTTCCATCTCATGTGCATCCAATTGCACTTTTGAGCGGACAGCCCCTTTCCTGCCTACAGATGCTCCAATTATCTGCATGTACGCTACAAGTGCATCAAGCTCGTTTTTACCGTTGAGCAGCGATATGTCCTCATCGGTATAGGGAAACCCGAGCGCGTCCATATGCCTTTTTATGTCTATTGGATCAAGAAGATTGTCCTTTAGCCAGCCGTACGACGGCATATTTGATTTAGCAAAGAAACTTTGCGGGTCTTCAAAGTGCCTGTAGTGCCATTGATCAGGATATTTCCTGCCGATACGGGCAAGGTCCGGGCCTGTCCTCTTTGATCCCCACAGGAAAGGATAGTCATAAGCGAATTCACCGGCCTTTGAATATTCGCCGTATCTCATTACTTCGGTCTTCAGCGGCCTGACTGTCTGGGTATGGCAGTTATTACATCCCTCACGCTGATAAATATCTCTCCCCGCAAGCTGAATTGCGGTATACGGTTTCAGGTCCTCAAGCTTCGGATGCATCTGTGCAGTCATCATGGGAATGAACATGGTGACGGCAGTCCCGACAAGGATAACGACCGCTGAAACAATCGCAAACATAATGGGCTTTTTATAGATCTCCCCTGCCATTATCTCACCCCCTTTGAAACCAGCGCATTGCCCTTACGGGATGTCATGAAGATGTTATAGATAAAGAAAAGCATGCCGATTGTAAAAATCACGCCGGCAGCCGTCCTCATCTGCCAGAACGGGTAGTTCTTTGCGAGTCCTTCCATAAAAGTATACTTAAGGGTGCCGTCCGGGTTTACAGCCTTCCAGAGAGCCCCCTGCTGAATACCTGTAATCCACATGGTGACTGAAAATATAAGCTGGCCGACAAGCACGAGATAAAAGTGTGTATTGGCCACCTTCACACTGTAAATTTCGGTGTTATAAATTTTCGGCACAATATAATATATGGAAGCCGCTACAGTCATTGTGACCCATCCCATTGTACCCATATGTACATGCCCGGGCACCCAGTCTGTATAATGAATCAGCTGGCTGACTACCCTTAAACCCTGCGTAGGTCCCTGCACGGTCTGGAGTCCGTAAAAGGTGATACCGAAGATGAAGAACTTCGTGAGGTAGTTTGTCCTCATCTTTGACCAGTCAGGGGCGACCGTGTAGAACCCGTTCACAACAGACCCCCAGGAAGGCGCGATCAGAAATATGGTGAATACTAT
Source organism: Nitrospiraceae bacterium (assembly GCA_003599025.1). GTDB lineage: Bacteria > Nitrospirota > Thermodesulfovibrionia > UBA6902 > UBA6902 > UBA6902. The sequence goes on from QZIL01000032.1 coordinate 11,165, forward strand.
CCCGAGAGTTTGTATCCAGTCGGGCAGCGGTGTATAAACCAGGTGGTGCGCTCCTGTCCAGAGATATGCAAATACAAGAGACCAGAAGGCGACGATTGAGAGCCGGTGGCTGAATATGGGGAGACCTGTTGATTTCGGCAGAAAATAATAAAACATTGCGAGTATCGGCGTTGTAAATACAAACCCCACTGCATTGTGACCGTACCACCACTGGACATTGGCGCTGTTTACCCCCGCGAATACGGAATACGATTTAAAGAGCCCTGCGGGAACAGCAAGGTTGTTTACAATATAAAGGACGGCCACCGCTATAACAGTCGCAATGATATACCAGAGAGACACGTACATCTGCTCTTCTTTCCTTTTAATGATAGTGCCGAAGATATTGACCGCAAATATGACCCAGAGGATGACCACGCCAATATCAAGAGGCCATTCAAGTTCCGCATATTCAAGTGACTGGTTCATTCCGGCGAAGAGACTCACCGCAGCCAGGGCTATGGCAGCATTGAACAGATAAAGATGAAATCTTGCAAGCTTTGGATACAGCAGCGGTCTTCTCGTCAGCCTCATGACGATGTAATATGAGATGCCGAAGATTGCTCCTACTCCAAGACCAAACGCAAGACCGTTTGTGTGGACGACCCTTAATCTCCCGAATGTAAAAAAGGGCGCGATGTTCCATGACGGAGCCCACATCTGCACCGAAATCCAGAGGCCGATGAGGATACCCACTACCCCCCAGAATATAGAGGAGACGATAAACCCGTTTACCGTCCGGTTGTCGTACTGATAATCACTCATGATTGAATCCCCCCCTTTAAAAAGGTTAAAAAAAAGATCTTATAATCTCTTATTAGCACCAATTCCACTGCATTGCAAAAATATTTTCAGTTAATGCATTCAAGTCGGCGGAGGGCCAATTATAAGTTGGCCGTCCACTGATTTATTAAAAATATGTTAATTCCTCTCCGCATTCAACAACCTTGCAAAATCCCACTGTCTCAAACGTTCCTCAACATCTCTGCGAATATCGACCCACACCGGATGAACAACACATGTGCTGCTGAAGCTGCACTGTTTTTTGTCCACAGCGCAGATGTTCATCGCCACAGTTCCTTCCATCGCTACCACAACATCCAGGAGGGTTATTTCTGACGGTTTTCTTGAGAGTTTGAACCCACCCTGTATGCCGCGAAGAGACTCGACTATTCCGGCCTTTGCAAGGGTCTGCAGTATCTTGGCGAGGAAACTCCTCGGGATATCCCGCTCTTCAGCTATCTCATTTACCATTACGACCTCCTTCTTTGAACCGGCAAGATGAAGGACGCATCTGATCGCGTAATCTGTCTTTCTGGTGATCATGTCTAATTAAGACCATTTTAGTCCTGTTTTAAATATTTGTCAAGATTCTGTATATTGACATCTGTTTAAATAGTGTTACGATTTTTATGAGTAACTGTTTACCGTTAATATGTCTTCGTTCCGCTGAAAGATGAGATGCGGACATTCGGCAGTCTCTTCAACGACGTGCGGAAAGGACCATTATGAACTTAAGAATAAGCGACCAGGGCACTGGTCTCAGGGAAGAAGTCTTAACTTTGCTGAACCAGTACGGGAATATCTCTCCTGTCTTCAAAAAACGTCTGAATGCTGACTGGCATGTTGAATTAGTCAGCGGGGCCACGGTTGATGCGCATACTGACGGCACAGCCATTACGGTCAGCATCCCCCCTGTGCAGAAAACAGATACGTTAAGAGAGGTGGTAGAGGCCATCCTCTTTGAGTGCGGCAATGCAGCCCGCTCCGGAGTTTTCCGGTCGATCAAAAGAAAATTCCTTGAGCTGGATACCCCCGTGATCTCAATGCTTGAATACGCCCTTCAGAAGACTTCAGCAGAGGCTGAGAATTTCTGGGAATATGCAAAAGGGCTGAATGACATGAAATCCAACAACTTTGTACTGTCATTTCAGGGAAGAAAGCAGATGAAAGATGTGGAGGGCCTCGACACCGAAGCCCGCTATGCAGACAAATTCAGAAAAAGCCCGCATAACCCCAACTCACCCGACAGCGTTCAGCGCCGCTCGAGTCTCGACATGTACGCATACGAATTGATCAGAGACCCATATGAACTCAAGCTCTGGAAGATCCTGCAACGGGTGGTGACGGGCGGCACGCACAGGGATCTCTTTGTTAATGTACTGCTCAAAAAGGCCACATTCACAAACATGTCACAGGAGGATCGAATCCCGTCTTGGTGCACGATCATGGATATAGTGAATAAGGCAATAGCACTCAGCCCGGGCTGCTGGGTCAAGGTGGCCGGATACGATTTTACAATCAAGATGCTTGAGGCAGCTATGCTGGAATCTTTTAACAAAGCGGAAACAAACAATGCATTTAATGACCAGCTGGCAGAAATAAAACAAACGCTGGGTCTGGGGGCTGAGTTTCATACTCCTCACTGGCTTAAGTAACTGGAATAATATTAATATATTTCGTCTGGTTGTCATCCATATGATCAAATACCTATTTTAAGATGAGACCTGTCCGCTCCGTGCCGTTCCTCATCGCGCTGCACATGCTCATCTCCCTCGCGGGAGTGCTGATCCATATAAAACTCCATCATCCCTCAGAGAGCATATATTACTGGTGGGCGTCCCCGCTGAGCGTATTCAGCCTCCTCGTCATCCCCGTTCTCTATTCCCGGACGTCGACGGTTGCCTGGGGTTTCATGCTCACCGCAGGGACCATCATCTTCGGGACAATCGGCATGTTTTATTTTTCCCTAATGACGCTGGAGGGCCCGCTTACCCTGTCAGGGATTTTGTTTAAATCTGCCTTGCCAGCCATAATTATCCTCTGGATCAAGCTGCCTATCGCTGTTTATATCCTCCGGGCAATGGTCCCGCAGGCAGGGGAAAGTAAAGGTGGAGGTGCCGCAAAGTGAAAGAGGCAGGGAATACAGGCAGCCTGAGCACAGGGGCGCGGACTGTCCTGGGAGTGATATGTGTTCTGGCCGTTCTTCTGCTTATTGCGGGGGCCGCGACCATCCCCTTTTTCTATGAATCGCAGTCCATCCGCTACAAGCTGGGAATGGACAAAACATTTCTGCGCGCCGGAAAGATCCTGGCGATGGCGGCCGGGACGCTCCTGCTGCTGCAGTTATTGCTAAGCGGGAAGATGAAGGCCCTTGAGCGTGTATTTTCCTCCAAACAACTTTACCTGACGCACCGCATCAATGCCGCGGTCATTACCGCACTTGTTATCATGCACCCGCTCCTTGTATTTGCACCGGAAGACATAATGAACATCCCCCCTGACATAAGACTCTGGCCGGAAATGCTCGGAGCTGTTTTGCTCGTGAGCATATGCATGCTGATGTCCACGGCGTTCTTCCGAAACTTTCTCGGCTTTTCTTTCCGCGGCTGGCAACGGCTGCATCACGCGGGCAGCGTGTGTGTCGTCATCATGCTATTTGTGCATGTCCTTTTTGTAAGCGATACCTTTGAGTCCGGACCGCCCCGGGCCCTGGTGATCTCCGTGGGTACCATCTACGGTATCCTGCTGTTATGGGTAAAGGTTAAACCGGTCCTTCAGAAAATGCGGGGCTGAACGTCGGCGGCAGAAGATGCATGATATAATTATCACGAGAACACTATACTGAAAAGGAGAACGACGATGAAAAAATATGTCCTGGCCGTATTTGTCCTGTGTTCACTTTCTTTTCCGTTTGCAGTCCAGGCAGCGGAATGGCAGTATGACACCACGCATACGAGGTTTTACTTTGAGATTGATCATACCTTCGCGAAAGTGCGGGGCTACTTTGAGGACTTCTCAGGGACCTTCCGCTTTGATCCGAAAAATCCGAAGGACGGTAAAATCGATGTCGAAATAAAAGTGAAAAGCATCAATACCGGAGTGCCAAAGAGGGACAACCATCTCCGTTCAGGCGACTTTTTTGATGTCGCGAAATATCCCCTCATAACGTTCAAAAGCAAAAAGATCACCCACAAGGAGGGCGGCGTGTATCTCGTGGAAGGCGACTTCACGATGAAAGATGTAACAAAAACCCTCGTGCTGCCGTTGATCTATCTGGGGACAAAAGATAATCCCCTGCAGGAGGGAGAACTCGTGGCGGGCTTTGAAACGAAACTGACAATTGACCGGTTCGACTATCATGTCGGCACCGGGAAATTTTACGAGATAGGCGTCGTGGGAAAAGACGTTGACATCACCGCCGTGATCGAGGTGGTCAGGAAAAAGTAGTAGGGGCATCGAATGAACTGCAGGTTTTACTCGCAAGAAAAATGATTTAGGATTATAATAACCTCCATGCCGGACTTTTTGGTTAAACTGTACGAACTCCCCGATTCAGGACCTGTTATTGATGAGCTGCAAAGTCAAGGCGTCAATGTCCGGCGTGCAATGGCATATGAAAAATGTCAAGTCCTCAAATGGGTCGAGGACACTTTCGGGGATGGTTGGGCAGGCGAGTGCGATGTATCGTTCAGCAGCCGTCCGATCTCCTGTTTCATCGCTACGGAAAACAAACGGATCATCGGCTTTGCCTGTTATGAAACCACCGCAAAAGACTTCTTCGGTCCGATAGGGGTATCGGAGCATTTCAGGGACAGGGGGATCGGAAAAGCGCTGCTTTTATCCTGTTTGCACGCGATGTCACACATCGGTTACGCATACGCAGTCATCGGCGGAGTTGAGTCTGCCGGATTTTATAAGAAGGTTGCAGGTGCCATTGAAATCCCGGGGTCTTCACCGGGGATATACAGGGACAGATTGAAATAAAAGGAGGGAGGGATTATGATGCCTGAACCGATTTCCTTTGGAGAGCTTGATATTGAAGTAGTCGCACAGATGGAGGAGGCCAAAGTCGCACCTGATCCCGAAACTCCCTTCAGGATCGCTATCCTCGGTGATTTTAGCGGAAGATCAAACCGGCAGATTCTCGACAATGACCTGGCTGACCGGAAAGCCGTACTTGTAGACAGAGACAACATAGACGAGGTATTAAAAAGACTCAAGGTCGAAATTATTCTCCCTGTCATGGGAAAGGGTTCTCCACCTGTCCGCGCCTCATTCTCAGAAATTGAAGACTTTCACCCGGACCACCTCTTTGAAAGGCTCGAAATATTCGGGGCGCTGAGAGACACACGGCAGACAATGAAAGACCCTGAGTCGTTCGCATCTATGGTCAGGGAGTTCCAGGGTAAAAAAGCTTCATCCGGACAGCCCAAAAAAGACACCGCCCCGTTGCCCCCCCCTGATAAAGGGGGGATTAAGGAGGGGCCAACAACCGGCAGTCTTCTTGATCAGGTCCTCGAAGAGACAGAGAGCACTGCCCCGAAATCCGGAGAACTGCGGGGAACATCTGAATGGGACAACTTTCTCCGGCAGATAGTCCAGCCCCATATTGTACCGGACATAGAACCCCAGCAGGCAAAGATGCTCGATGCAGTTGATGCAGCAACAAGCGAAATGATGCGCATGGTCCTGCACCACCCGGATTTTCAGGCACTTGAGGCAGCATGGCGGACGGTCCACTTTCTGGTATCAAGGGTGGAGACCGATGAAAACCTCCAGCTGTACCTTATCGATATATCAAAAGACGAACTCGCTGCAGACCTATGCAAAGCAGTGGACCTGCGTTCAACCGGGACGTATAAACTTCTTGTTGAACAGACGGTCCACACCTTTGGCGGTGACCCCTGGTCAGTACTGACCGGCAATTACTATTTTGACAATGGTGATTCGGACATCAACCTGCTTGGACGCCTTGCAAAAATAGCATGGGCCTCAGGCGCCCCGTTTTTAGCAGGCGCAGGCGAAAAAATACTTGGATGCGAGTCCCTGTACAAGACCCCTAACCATGATGACTGGCAGAAAATAGAGGAGAGCAGAATCTGGACTGCCCTGAGAGGCCTTCCTGAAATCGAATATCTCGGCCTCGCCCTTCCGAGGTTTCTGCTCCGGCTTCCTTACGGTCCAGATACTGACCCGGTTGACAGCTTTAATTTTGATGAAATGCCGTACGCCTCAATCCACAACCTGTACCTCTGGGGCAATGCTTCAATAGCCTGCACGTACCTGATTGCCGAGGCATTCAGCCGTAATGAATGGAACCTTAAACCGGGCTCAATACTGGACATTGAAAACCTGCCGCTGCATTTATATAAGGAGGCCGGTGAACCAAAGACAAAACCCTGTGCCGAGGTCGTGTTTACGGAAGAGACCGCTGAAATGATTCTTGAAAAGGGCATCATGCCGTTATTGTCATTTAAAAACCAGGACCGGGTAAGACTGGCACGCTTTCAGTCCCTGGCTGATCCGCCGGCTAACCTTGCAGGACGTTGGGGGTAGCAACCTCCCCTAACCCCTCCTTGGTAAGGAGGGGATAAACTAATTCTCCCCTTACCAATGGGAGACACATGATCGGTACAATAGACACAAGACAGGTATGTCGGATCGAGCTAATTCTCCCCTTACCAAGGGGAGACACAGAGGGGTTAATCTATTCCCGGCGGCAAAAGGAATCCCTGTTGAACAAGATGTCTGACAATACTGCAAAAAGATCCTTTAATCTTTTCCGGTTCTGCCTGAAGGGACTGCGCCATTTCATTCATCAGCTCACTAATTTTTCTCCGGCCATCGCAATTGATGAGCATGTTTGCAATGTAGTGATCAATATTCCCTGAATAAGAAAGGCCCTTTGCCAGACTTATCCGGACAGACTCATCAAGCCAGCCTTCTGGTGTTGGTTTTGAACGGCGTTCCAGGCGGGCCTCAGGGGATACGCAGAACTCAGAATCAAGAAGTATCGAATCATCCGCTGCTGTTTCGAGGAAATCACGCAGCCCAAAGCCGCGTACAATCGCATCCCCGCACGGCCCATCCATCCTCTCGGGCGCATCGTCGGCCCGGAACCAGCTGGCCCGGCCTTCTGAACGGCGCATCGTTATCAGGCCCGCGCCCATGGAAGAAATTCCATGTGATTCATAATAGTCCATCCATTTTTCAAACTGCTCCGGGAACAGGCCGGGCTCGGATTTCTCCGTGTGCCTTATCCATGTTTGTGCATACGTCTCAGCATCAAGTGATTCCGAACGCAGCACCCATGCATCACACCCTGTTCCGTCGAACCACTTGTGCAGCCTCTCTTTCCAGTCCTGCCCGCGAAGCTCCGCCCAGTTGCACAGTATCTGACAATAACCCCCATCATTCAGGAACTCAGGGACCCGGCCCACAATCTTCCGGGTAATCTGGTCCCCTTCCATTCCTCCGTCGCGATAGATATACCGCGCTTCAGGAGAGATGACAAATGGCGGATTGCTGACAACAAGATCGAATTTATGACCTTTAACCGGCCCGAACAAGTCGCCTTCAAGACACTGTACGTTTGATAAACTGTTAAGCTTCGCATTGAATTCTGCAAACCGCACTGCCCTAGGATTAAGGTCCGCAGCTATCACACTTCTGCTGTGTCCTGCTGCGAGGAATGCATGGATGCCGCAGCCTGCACCAAGGTCAAGCGTCATCCGGGACGGTTTCCGCACGGTAAGGTTTGCTAGCGTAAGGGTGCTGCTGCCGATGCCCATTACATAATTTGTTCTTGAATCACTCTGAAGCATGCACGGAAGGTCAAATGTTATATATAAATTCTTATAAGGCATTAACTTGACAGCCGCGGTCATAAAGTTGCCGTCAACCTTTACTATGCCTGCTTCAATCAGGGCTTGAGGTTTTAGCGGATGAAAAGCCTCTTTGACTGCTTCTGTATCACACTCTGTTTCAATCAGAAACAGCCGGATAAGCGTATTTAGAGCTGAGCGGTCCTTTGTCCGGCGGAGGAGCAGCTGCACATCAGTCCCCTTCATGGACGGGAAATCCTTTACCCCGATGACTTCGAGGACACCCTTATCGGTATAGCCTGCTTTTTCAAGTACGTCCCGCAGACGTGCATAGTCATCAGTATCTTTGAAGGTCAATTCTGAATGATGCAACATATTCGTCTCTTTCTGCACTGTAATAAACTCTAAACCACCCGGAAATTTATTTCAACGGGAATGTTTTTTGCCTTGCAATTTTATTGTAATCTGATAAAATACATTCTGTCACAGACTGACTCTGATACTGATAATCGGGCGTAATAAATAGAGTCTGTTTATAAACTTTGAATTAAGTCGTCATTCCCGCAAGCGAAACGCGTCGGGAATCTTCTTTGGAGAAGGATTCCGGACAGACTCGGACCGAGTCAAACCGACCGGAATGACAGACAGATAGTATTTATAAACGGACACTAAATCACCTGTCAGCGACTGCGCCGGTTGATGATATGTCAGGACAGCCAGTTTTCACACCAGACAATTTATAACCCTTCAATGGGAGAAGACTATGGCCTTTACACAGGATAATAGATCTATCTTTATTGACACCCCGCTGGGAAAAGATGTCCTCCTGCTCGTCAGATGCTCAGGTACAGAGGAGATATCTTCCCTCTTCAGCTTTGAACTCGAAATGCTCTCGGAAAACCACAGCATCGCGTTTAAGGACATTATCGGCAAGAACGTGACCGTTTCTATCTTGCTTGCAGACGGAAGCAAGAGGTATTTCAACGGCATAATTTCCCGCTTTTCGCAGGGCCGGGGCGGAGGTGAGGCAGGCGGAGACGTGCGTTTTTCCAATTATACGGCAACAATGGTGCCGTTTTTCTGGCTACTCACCAGGACCTCGGACTCAAGGATATTCCAGGGGCTTTCAGTCCCTGACATCGTAGAGAAGATATTAAAGGAAAAAGAGGTCCTCGATTATGAGATCAAGCTCCACGGCAGCTATGATAAAAGGGACTACTGCGTGCAGTACAGGGAAACAGACTTTAATTTTGTATCAAGGCTCCTCGAAGAAGAAGGCATATATTACTTTTTCAGGCACGAAGACAAAAAACATGTACTGGTCATCTCCGATGTCCCTGATGAGCACAAGGCCTGCCCTGGTCAGGAGACCGCCCGTTATCAGATAAGCGCCGGCGGCCAGCTTGAAGAAGACATGCTCACAAGCCTCGACATCGCACAGGAAATTCGGGTCGGCAAGTACACCCTCAAAGACTTTAATTTTGAGACTCCCTCCACCGACCTGAAAGTTGAAGTCCCCAGTCAGCAGGCCGTGGGTCCCGGAGAACGTGAAGTATATGATTATCCCGGAGGATACGGCAAGAGGGCTGAAGGGGACAGGCTGGCCAACATCCGTATGCAGGAGGAAGAGGCAGCTGTCACGACCATAAATGGCTCAAGCAACTGCAGGGCCTTCACAAGCGGCTTCAAATTTGACCTTAAAGACTATTACAGGGACGACATGAATAATAAGTCCTTTGTCCTGACTTCCATATATCATGAAGCAGTCCAGGCATATGTATCTGGTGAAGAGGAGCAGGGACTGTCCTATGGCAATAATTTTTCCTGCATCCCCTTTGAAATACCGTTTCGACCCCGCAGGCGTACTCCAAGGCCTGTTGTGGAGGGAATACAGACAGCCATTGTCGTAGGCCCGAAGGGTGAGGAGATATATCCTGATGAACATGCTCGCGTGAAGGTGCAGTTCCACTGGGACAGGGAGGGCAAGAACGATGAAAACAGCTCCTGCTGGATCAGGGTGAGCCAGTTATGGGCCGGTGCCGGATGGGGTGCAATGTATATCCCGCGTATTGGCCATGAGGTTGTTGTCGACTTTATCGAAGGTGATCCGGACAGGCCTCTTATAACAGGCCGTGTCTATCACGGCTCCAACAAACCGCCCTATTCTCTTCCGGGTGAAAAAACCAAAAGCACGATTAAATCGGACTCCTCCCTTGGTGGTGGTGGGTCGAACGAGTTCCGCTTTGAGGACAAGAAGGGCAGTGAAGAAATATTCCTGCACGGGCAGAAAGACTGGACCATCGCGATTGAGAACGACAAGAACCAGACAGTAGGTCATGACGAAACACTTAGCGTAGGGAACAACCGCACGAAATCGGTCGGGGTTGATCAGAGTGAAACCATCGGCTCCAATAAAACCATCAATGTCGGAGCAAATCATAATGAGACCATAGGTGCAAACAAGACAATGAACATAGGTGCTAACCATACGGAAACCATAGCCGCCAACATGAGCCTGACCGTAGGTAGCAATCAGGCTGAAACCATTGCTGTTGCCAAGGCCCTTACCATCGGCACCGCGTATCAGGTGACTGTCGGTGCTGCAATGAACGAAACGATCGGGGCGCTGAAAACTGAGGAAATCGGTGCTGCCAAAATCGTCAATGTCGGTGCAAGCAGCAGTGAAAATATCGGGGCAAACAAATCGGTTGAAGCAGGAGGCAACATTTCAGAAAGCGCCGGAAAAGACGTCAGTGTTACATCAGGCAAGAAGATGTCCCTGAAGGCTGGGGATGATTTTTCTGTATCAGGGGGCAAAAAAGGCGTCATTGACATCAAAGACCAGATCACGATCAAATGCGGCAGTGCATCAATTACAATGAAGAAAAACGGGGACATCACTATTGAAGGAAAAAACATAAATGTCAAAGGCTCAGGCAATATTGTAATGAAAGCAAATAAGATCATGGAGAATTAGAATGAAAAAGTTTCTTAAAGAAAATAAGGGCACTCCCTTCAACTCCCCCCTTACCAAGGGGGGAATAAGGGGGGTAGTTGTTGAGCAGATTGACGGAGTCCGCATTGGAAAGGTCATTGATGTTGATGATAACGGGAGGGTCTTCATTGACTTCGCAGGAAATCCTCATGGACTGGTATCAGCACGTCATACGAGTTCAGTTAACCTGGATGCGCTTTGCAAGGCGGCCTCTTCCGGGCAGGACGTTTTGCTTGTATTCGAAAACAGCGATCCGCTGCGGCCGATTATAATTGACACGATTTCATCATGCAATACGGGGACGGCCCGGAAAGAGGATATAAATTTAAAAGTTGATGAACTGAGTGATATCAAGATTGACGGGAAAAAGATGACCTTCGACGCCGGAGAACAGATTGTTCTCAAATGCGGCAAGGCAAGCATCACCCTCACAAAAGCCGGGAAGGTCATTATACGCGGGGCATATCTGTTGAGCCGATCATCCGGTGTCAACCGCATCAAGGGCGGCTCGGTGCAGATCAATTAACTCTCTTTTTTAGCAGACATGGACCTTCTTAATGCAACTAAAATGAAGTGTGGCTATACGATGGGCATACAGCCTGATGGCAGGGAGTTTCTTGTTGTTGCTATAAAAGGCACCTTCAACATTCCTGCCAGGGGGGAAGCTGTTCAACTCGCTGAAGAGCAGGTCCCGCTTGTCGAGGCCGATACTTATACCGGAGAACCGGGTTTCTCTTCGCCTGTATACGAAAGCGATTACCCCTTGCGTAAACCGTTCTGTGATGTCCTGCTGCACGGCAGTGCTTATGCACCAGGGGGAAAGCCGTCGGCAAAGATGACCGTTTCACTGAAAGTCGGTCCAATGTCAAAGTCATTTAACGTTGTCGGGCACCGCTTCTGGAAAAAGGGGCTTATCTCAGTCAGTGCTTCCAGTCCGAAACCTTTTACTGTTATGCCCATATCATACGACAATGCCTTTGGCGGGTTTGATAAAACCCATAAAGACCCGTCAAAACATAAAGCCTTTCTTATTAATCCTGTCGGCACCGGCTTTCATGACAATCTGAAAATGGAGTTCATAGAGGGCAAGCCGCTGCCAAATACAGAAGAGATAAAAAATCCGGTAACCAAACCAAACGGCAATTATCTGCCCATGTCATTCGGACCTCTGGCGAGAGGATGGCTGCCCCGTTACAAACTTGCGGGGACATATGATCAGAACTGGCTCGACAATATATTCCCGTTTCTGCCGCCGGATTTTAATGACTCTTATTACCAGTCTGCTCCTGTTGATCAGCAAATGCCCTACCCTGCCGGCGGTGAAGCAGTTGTCCTGACCAATCTGACCCCTGAAGGCAAAACAGGATTTACTTTACCCAGAATAGACATGCCTGTTGAATTCAGATTGAAAAATCATGAGAGCAAACATGCAGCAGGATTGATAGATACGGTCATTATTGAGCCGGACATGAAGAGGTTTATGATGACCTGGCGTGCATCACTGCCGCTTAAGAGAAACATGTTTGAAGTCGCCCAGGTAATTGCTGGGAAGATGCCGAAGGCCTGGTACAGGGCGCGTGAGCTTGGAAAGACATATTATCCATCATTGCGCGAACTCGTAAGGTCGCGGGCAGCAGAACGTGAAGAGGTATAGGGAAGCATGAAATTATCCATTATCGCATCCGGGATGGTGACAGCAATCGGACTGAACGCCCCCGCGTCCTGTGCAGCGATCCGCTGCGGCATCAATAATTTTCAGGAAACACGGTTCATGGATAAAGGCGGCGAATGGATCATGGGAAGTGAAGTCCCGCTGGAGCAGCCATGGCGGGGCAGGACAAAGCTTGTTAAACTGGTAACGCCTGCAATCCGGGAATGTCTTGATGCTGCCGGCAATATCAAAACTGAAACGATTCCTCTCCTTTTATGTGTTGCTGAAAAGGAGCGGCCAGGCAGACTGGAGGGCCTTGACGATCAGCTCATGCAGGAAGTGCAGGCGGAATTAGGAATCAGCTTTCACGAGGGTTCCGCTACAATTTCAAACGGGCGTGTAGGCGGAGTTGTTGCCATGAAGCAGGCGCTGGAGCTGATCAATCGGGGCAACGTTCCATATTGTATAATTGCAGGAGTGGATTCGTTCCTCATAGGGGGAACATTGTCTGCATATGAAGAAAGGGAACGGGTACTTACAAGCAGGAACTCAAATGGTTTCATTCCGGGAGAAGCCGGAGCGGCCGTTCTTCTTGGTCCCGGCAGACAAACTGAGCGTGCCGGTATGTCCGTATTGGGGATAGGTTTCGGCAGGGAAGAAGCGACAGTTGAATCTGAAAAGCCGCTGAGGGCTGATGGGCTTGTGCAGGCCATAAGGGAATCCATGTCGAGCGCAGGAGTAAAAATGGTTGAGCTGGATTACAGGATAACTGATATCGGCGGTGAGCAATACTATTTTAAAGAAACCACTCTTGCAATGAGCCGTATTCTCCGGGACTTCAAGGAGGACTTTGATTTCTGGCATCCGGCGGATTGCATCGGCGAAGTGGGCGCTGCCATGGTCCCCTCTGCATTAGGAATTGCCATATCAGCTGCAAGAAAAGGGTATGCACTTGGAGATAAGGTACTTTGTCATTTCGCTAACGACAGCGGTGAACGCGCCGCTATGATTTTGACAAGCTGAATGGTTTTCCCCTCTAATAAGAGGGGATTAAGGGGCGTGTTAATTTATGGGTAATGACGTTTTCGCAAACGGTAGAGAGGTCTCATGCAAGGCAGCAGACGGCAAGTCTATCTGCGCGTTTCCTGATGTCTGCATGACTCCCCCCGAAAATCCTGCCACGCCACCGGGAGTGCCGATCCCCTATCCAAATACTGGAATGGCCAGCGACATGACCGAGGGCAGCAAAAACGTCAAGGTTTCCGGCAAGGAGGTAATGCTCAAGAACAAATCCTACTTCAAAAAGAGCACAGGAGATGAAGCCGGGGCTGCAGCCAAGAAAGGCGTAGTTACCAGCACCAACACAGGCAAGGTTTATTTTACAAGCTGGTCTATGGATGTGAAGTTTGAGGGGGAGAATGTCGTCCGCCATCTCGACATGACAACACATAATCATATGTGCTCGGCAACCCCGCCGAATACGCCGCCGTGGATGTATATTGATAGTATGGCGATTGCACCACCAGGGCACCCATGCAAGGATGAAATTGATAATGCTCAAAAGAAATGTGGGAAACCGTCCAGAAAACAGGTAGGGGGGAGAATGCATCGTATTTGTGATGAAGAAGGCAAATGTGAAAATGCAATGGGGTGTATTCTTGTGCCAAAAGGTAAAGACAAAGAAATGTGTTGTAGTCCAGATAATACAGGCCATCATCTTATTGAGGACCACTGGATCAGACCTGGTGGTGAACTCGTTGATGATTTCAAGTTCCTCGGTGAAAAAGAGGGTGGGAACTATAAAAAACCTGGAGGACCTTATGACGGGGCACCCACTATGTGCGCTAATAAATCGCGATATCATGGAAAGCACGGGATAGCACATGGAACAGGTGGTGTACTGGAAGAAACATTTATAGGCAAGGATTTCACCTATGCGGATGGTAAAAAAATTGCGGTGTCAGCACAGAAAGATGCCTATCCGGACAGTGGGTGCTCTCAAAAATGCATTGAAAGTCAGTTGGACAGTTTTTATAACGATGATGGTAATAAGAAATGCCATTCACCTGATAAAAAGCAACCTATGAAAGAAGAACAAAGACAGGCTGCAATTACAAGAGTATTCGGTGAAGATACAATGTAACATTTATTATAAAAGGAGATAACATTATGAAATCTTTTCCAGATACTACATTTACAGGAGTACATGTTTATAAAAAGAATCATGTATATATCTCAGGAGTTAGTGATGAACTAGCAGAACAGAATATTGATCACGCAGTAATTTTAAGATGGTTCGAAGGGAAATGGGCACACAAGACTGTCAATGTTGCAATTAGAGGAATGAGTGCATTAGAGGGAGATAAAGTTACCCTGCTTAATATGGGGATAGATGGTAAAATTATCGAGTTTACTTTTCCTGGAGAACATGTTGAACATGTTGATACTTCAGACAGTGGACCGAGCGACCTTCTTCATCTTCGATGTATGTCAAAAATTGATAATCATATCTTTGTGGCAGGGATGGCGAGGCGTGTCTATCGTAGAGACGGCGTAAATCAATGGACCGCTATTGATCAAGGAGTCTTTGTCCCCCGTGATACAAGAAAAGAAGCCGTAGGATTTAACGCCATTGATGGCTTAATGGACAATTCAATCTATGCTGTCGGATATAAGGGAGAAATTTGGCATTTTAATGGGGAAAAATGGGAGAAGAATGAAAGTCCAACTAATGTCGTATTGAACGGCGTAAAATGCAGATCGGACGGTGAAGTTTATGCTTGCGGTATGGCTGGATTAATTTTGAAAGGTTCCAATGGAAGTTGGCTTTCAATAGACCAAGATTTAACTAGAAATGATTTTTGGGGAATAACAGAGTTTCAAGGGCGTATTTATTTGTCTAATTATGATGGATTATTTACGGTGCATGATGACACATTAGAACCTGTAAATTTTGGATTCAACAAGAAATTATCAACGGCTTATATACACTCATCGGACAATGCTCTATGGTCTGTAGGCCAAAAAGATTTAGCTTATACGATTGATGGAACAACTTGGCTCGAAGTTGAGAAGCCATAAACACATAATGTCAGGTCTACATTTTTCACTTCTAATGGTTATTTTTTGCTTGGAATTATAAATGAGAGCGTCAAAAAAACATCTCAAATATGGATGACCAATCAATGTCAATACATATAAGACCGGACATCATTACTCAGCTACACCGAGAAGCCTCCTTCCTCCGGCTTCTCCGAAATAAAGGAATAATACTTTCATGACGAGTGAACTGGATGTCCTAAAGATTGTCATTAATAAACTGGAATCGGCCAATATACCTTATATGCTGAGCGGCTCGATTGCAGCGAATTTTTATACGATTCCCAGGATGACCAGAGATATTGATATCGTGGTCCAGGTCCAGGCGGCGGATGCGGAAAGGATTTATTCTCTTTTCTCGGGCGAGTTTTATGCGGACAAGGATATGATAAGGAATGCTGTTCTCGAAAGAAGCATGTTTAACATTATTCATAATGAAGGGGTTGTTAAGGTCGATTTCATAGTCAGAAAGGATTCAGAATACCGGAAGCTTGAGTTTGTGCGGAGACGGAGTTTTTTATTTGAAGGGACCAGGATTAACATTGTGTCTGCAGAGGACCTGATTATTTCCAAACTTTACTGGGCAAAGGACAGTATGTCCGAAATGCAGATCAGAGACGTAAAGAATCTTTTAAAGACGGTTTCTGGCATTGATTACGATTATATGGCAAAATGGATTAATAGATTAGGACTTGAGAATATATACAAAGAGGTCATCAAATGAACGATACGTCCCCGGAAATCGAGTCCCGTTTTATAGAGATGATGATGCGAAAGAGCGGAGAGGAACGGCTGAGGATGGGCTTTGAAATGTTCAACATGGCGCGTACACAGGTCATCGCTTCCATCAGAATACAGAAACCGGACGCGGATTTGGCAGAGATATCAAAAGAGTTGTTTATCCGTTTTTACGGACAGGATTTCTCGCATGATGAATCAAGAAAAATATTGGCCCATATATAGGCAGAAGCAACTATACACGTAATTCAGGCAAGATATAACGACATATTTGAAATGTGAATAATTTGATTATCCCCAATATCATCTCCCAGCACGCCGAAGAAGCCTCCTTCCTCTGGCTTCTCCGCAACAATGCTGTTCATGAGCCGCATTATTCGCTGAAGGACCTGGCAAAGCTTGATAACCGCGTCGAAGCACATATAGACGGCCTGCGGGTCGCCGGTGATGACGGCTGGAACATCTGCAAGGAAGCCCTCGCATGGAAAGAAGAGGGGGAATTGTTTACTGCCGCTGTTCTCGCATTTGAGAGCGGTAACGATGATCGTATTCAGGAAGTCCTTAAGGCAGGGACCGCTGAACCTGGATTGTCCCGTGGCATCATTTCTGCTTTGGGCTGGCTTGATTATTCAATATCACAGAATCATATTCAAACACTGCTGGACAGCGAATCCCCAGACCTGCGCCTGATAGGCATAGCAGCCTCTGCTGTTCATCGCAAAGACCCGGGCAAATACCTGAGTGATGCTATTGCCGATGGTGATCCGCGGCTAAAGGATCGCGCGCTTCGCGCAGCCGGAGAACTTGGACGGAAAGACCTCCTGCCCTTTATCAGCACATTAATAAATGACAAAGATGATAATTGTCGTTTTTGGGCTTCGTGGTCTGCGGCTGTTCTTGGTGATGTTAGTGCTGTGTCAGCGCTGAAAGATCAGATTAGCAGTAAGTTGCCACAGAAACAGGCTGAAGACGCGGTGAAACTGGCCCTCAGGCAAATGGACATATCATCTGCTCTCAGTTGGCAAAAAGAGCTTTCTCAAAATCCCAGAACACTGCGCCTGTCTCTAACAGGAGCCGGAGTAATGGGTGACCCTGCTTTAATTCCGTTTATGATCGAATATATGAAAGCACCTGAACAGGCGCGAGTAGCAGGAGAAGCCTTCACCATGATTACAGGCGCAGATTTAGCTTTTCTGGACCTTGAGGGTGAAAAGCCTGAAGGCTTTGAACCGGGACCGACTGAGAACCCGGAAGACGAAGACGTAGCAATGGATCCGGATGAAGACCTTCCCTGGCCGAACCATGAATTGGTACTCGGCTGGTGGAACAGGAACAGGAATCAGTTTAATAACGGGAACAGATATCTCACAGGCAAACAGATTACAGCTGAACACCTTCAACAGGTGTTGAGAAGCGGTCGCCAGCGTCAACGTGCTGCTGCTGCTTTGGAACTTGTAATAATGAGACCCGGTCAACCGCTTTTTGAGGTGCGTGCCCAGGGAATCAGGCAGCAGAAAATACTCGGACTCAAGTAAATGAAATTCCCCCCCACAGAATATATATTCGCTGCAATAGCACTGATATTATTCACCATCGCCGCGCGTGACTACTTCAAGGCAGGCAATACCATCTCCATCGCATGCAAAATACGCCTGCGGCTCGCGGTGATTTTCATAATTGTTGCAATCGGTCTCTTTATACTGCATAATTTTATCGGGAAATAAAAATGGCCATTACGCTTTCATCCTTGGGCGAAACCACCCGGCATTATTCATTCACTGCTGCGACCCTCGAAGAAGCTGTGCGACAGATGCAGCGTCTCGGCCCCCGTGACGGTGACGGGCACCATTCAGCTTCCTGCGACATCCAGGCAGGCGTCTCCCTTCAGAATCTGCAGATAGGCATAGTCCCCGGCACTGTCATAGAGACGCCAAATGTACCGGCTGAGATGAGATGGTCTGCCACAGCTGCCATTACACAGGCGACCCTCGAATACAGGGTCATATTTCTGTTTCCGCAATGGACCAATGTCGGGACCCTTTCCCGGCCGGTCCAGAATGAATGGCGGCGTTATACAGGGTGCCTCTGGACGCATGAACGCGGTCATGTGCGGGCCGCCATGCCGGTGATCAGGCAATATGTTCGCCAGTATGAAAGGTTACGTATCGGGGGTGCTGGCCGGACCAGACAGGCGGCCGAAGAGACCGCGCAAAGGGATTGCCGGTCTCAGATCACGAGTGTCTTCAGTTTATTTGCACACGACACGCAGCAGGCAAGTGACCGTTATGACCGCAGCAACCGTCACGGCAGGACACAGGGCGCCCAGTTGAGGACCCGCACAGCCAGAGGCAGCAGGCATTAGATAATGGACCGGGGAACGGGGATAATGGGTTAATCCACAGGACCAGCCCGATTGTGACGTCGTTACTGCATATGTTAAATTAAAGCTCCCTTTTAATATTGACTTAAAATTACATCGTACCTGATAAAGGAGACATGGCATGACTGATATTTTCAAAAGTCTAAGAATAATTCTTTCGCTCCTTGCAGTATTCTATTTGACCTCCTGCAGGCATACCCAGCCGGCCCCGGACCAGACCATGGAGTTTGAAGATGGGATAAAGGCTCTCGCCTCCAGCCTGGGAGAGCAGCTCGAAAAATCGAGCATCGGAAACATGTTAAACAAGGTCATCATCAATCCTGTCACCCGCCAGAAGGAACTGAAAAAAATCGTAATAGACCCCTTCATCGACATGGAATCCGGTTATCCTGTAAAGGCCAATGCAAGGATCGCAGAAATAATGTCGGAGGAAATAAAGAAACGCTTCGAGATAACGGGGTCAATGGAGCCGGACAACCTCGAGGTGTCCGAATATGTACTCAATGGTATGGTCACCCTGGACAGGGGGAAGACCGGACAGGGACACAGATACAAGGTCTACGGCACTGTATTTGAGAAATCTTCCGGGAAAGTGCTCGCATCTTCTTCCGTATGGGTCAACAGGTTTGACACAACCCCGATGGACATCTATAAGGACAGCCCGGTCTTCCTGAAAGGGGAAAACTACAGGGAGCTTGCCTCTTCCGTAAAAAAGGCTCCTGATGAGACCGTTGAAAAGGGCTATCACGACAGGCTGATGATTAAATCCATGCAGGTAAAGGGCGATATGCTTTATGAAGAAAAAGAATACAAGAAGTCCCTTTCGTACTATGAACAGGCAGCAAGCAGCCAGAGCGGAGTACAGCTTGAGGTGCTGAACGGACAGTTCACCAACCTTCTGAAGCAGGGAGAGTGGGAGCGGGCTGAAACAGTATACGGCAGACTCATTCGTGCGAGTATTGCCGAAACCGGGGACCTGGCCAGCAAGATCACCTTCAGTCCCAATTCCCTGATTCCGGTAGAAAGCAAGGCACGCATTTATGGTATTTACATTAAACAAATAGCTAAACTCGCCGGAGCAGTTCCCTCCTGCAGGATTAAAATCATCGGCCACTGCAGCCGGAGCGGTTCAGAGACCTATAATGACACACTGTCCATGCAGCGGTCTGTATGGATCCTCAAAGAAATGGCTTCGTATGCCCCGGCAATCGTTGACAGGGCTGAGACAATCGGCCGCGGTTTCAGGGAGAACATAGTCGGCACCGGCACAGATGATATAACGGACGAGATCGACCGCCGCGTTGAGTTCAAATTCAGCAAGTGCTCAGAGTGAATTACGGCAGGTATGAGATAATCAGGGAAATCGGACGCGGCTCAATGGGAGTTGTCTACCAGGCCCGTGATCCGCAGATCGACCGCATGGTGGCCTTAAAAGTTCTGCGGCAGGACCGCGTCTCAACCGATACATTCGTAAGCCGTTTCCTCAAAGAGGCAAAGGTCATCGGACGCCTCTCACACCCAAACATTGTGACAATCTATGACGTAGGAAATGAGCAGGGTAACATATACATTGCAATGGAACTCCTTGAAGGGAAATCCCTTTCAGATCTCCTCTGTGAAAGCCATCCTGCCCCGGACAGGGCAATGGAGATAGGTATACAGATTTCAGAAACCCTTGAGTACGCACATGAGAAG
This sequence comes from Nitrospiraceae bacterium, assembly GCA_003599025.1. GTDB lineage: Bacteria > Nitrospirota > Thermodesulfovibrionia > UBA6902 > UBA6902 > UBA6902. The sequence continues at coordinate 31,369 of QZIL01000032.1, forward strand.
GGAGTAATCCACCGCGATATCAAACCGAGCAATATCATTGTCGGGCAGGACGGCCGTATAAAGATCACAGACTTTGGCATCGCCCGTATCGAAGATGCCTCCGCAACACTGCAGACCCAGACAGGAGAGATCCTCGGTACCCCTGCTTATATGTCCCCTGAACAGATAATGGGCCAGCCGGTTGACAGACGCGCTGATATCTTTTCACTAGGCGTCCTCCTCTACGAAATGACTGCAGGAAGCAGGCCTTTCGGAGGTGAGGGTAAGACCCTGGCAAGCGTTTTTAACGATATAATCCGCGTAACTCCTCCGGAACCTTATATCATTTCGTCCATTGTCCCCAGAAAACTCTCCGGCATTATAATGAAGGCACTGCAGAAAGAACCTGAGAAGCGCTTCAGTAGCGGCAGGGAAATGGCAGAGGCTTTAAGGGAATGCCTGCACAAAAGCGGGCCGGCAGAAGAGGCAAAGACCGTGGTACAGGGAAAAAAGAAAAACTATGTCCTCCCTGCTGCTGTGGCTATTGCAGGAGTTGTCCTTGCTGCAGTCATGTATTACTTATTGCAGAATATGAACACATCTGAGCAGCACCCGGCAGTTGAGCAGATAAATGTGGTGCCCCTGAAAAAGCAGCCCCCTGTTGAAAAACCTGTACCGGAACAGGACATTAACCTTCCAGTACCCGTACAGGAAAGTAATGTTGAACAGAAGACGTCTGAAGTCCCCCGTGTAAATGAGGTAAAAAAGCAGGTGCCGGTCAAGTCAGAACAAAAACCGGCCCTGATTCTCGTGCCGCTTACTTTGAATTCTTCACCCCGTGGAGCAAATGTATATATCGATGAGAATTTCAGAGGAACAACCCCTGTGACGATTATGATTGCCAAAGGAGAACACCAAGTAAAACTGACCCTGCCCGGATACCGGGATGCAGAGAGACAATTTACCATGGAGGAGACCATGGAATATCCCCTCACCTTTAATTTGCAGGCCATCTCCGGTCCCGGAGAATAATTTATTTTGTTGACGCAGAACCAGCCTGTTATATAATTGTCATATAAACCTGAAAACAGCAGTTATATCCACAGGTTTCACAGATAACCACACTGATATAACTGAGATAGGAACAAATAATATATTCACCCAACATTTGATAGGTAAAAATCAGTTAAGCTTTTAATAAATCTGTGATACTCTGCGTTACTCTGTGGATAAATGCTTTTTTCAGGATAAATGGTACATATAATGGGACGGAAAATAATCCTTCAGGAATTAAGCTCCGGTAAAAATTACACGATAACCCTCCCCTGCATCCTTGGACGGGGCCAGGAGGCAGACCTGTCCTTCCCGGACATCACTATGTCACAGAAGCACGCGCTTGTTGAAGAGACAGATAATGGGGACATATGGATCGAAGACCTTAAAAGTACGAATGGCGTGTATGTTGCTGATAAAAAAATCCGGGACAAGGCAGTCCTCAGGACTGGAGATACGTTTCAGTTAGGCAATACAAAGTTCCTCCTGTCTGAATCAGAAGAGGACATCTCGCGCCAGACAGTCATCCTGCATTCTCTTAAGCAGTCGGAAAAGGGAAGTCTGGACCATGAAAGGCTCAAGGTGATTTACGATATAACAGATGAATTCGCCTCCTCTCAGGACATAGGGGAGCTTGGAGAAAGGATATTTTCAAGGTTCAGGGAAATCTTCAGACAGGACCGCGGTTATATCGCCTCATTTCAGGAGGACGGCTCACTGAAGCCGATATGTTTATGCTCGAGTAATGAAACGGTCCCGGTGAGCAGGAGCATTGTTGACAGACTGCTTCAGAACGGTGAGTCCTTTATCCTGGAAGACGCACTTAGTGATGACATACTAAGGGCAAAAGAAAGCATCATGGCATTGAAAGTCAGGTCTGCAATATGTGTTCCGCTGATATACCGTAACCAGATATACGGCCTGATCTACCTGGACCGTAATGTCCCGGGTGCCTACAGGCAGGAGGACCTGGAGTTTCTGAGGAGCATCGGATCAATTCTCGCCCCGCTTATTGAAAACGCTCGTCTCTGGTCGGAGCTCAGACATCGTTACACAGATACAGTCGAGACACTCCGGGCCACTGAGGCCAGGCTGATAGAAACAGAAAGGACCGCGGCCTTTGTCCGTCTCGCGCATTCCATGGCACACGAGATCAGAAACCCCATGATGGTCATAGGCGGACTCGCAAGGAAAATCGCAAGGATCGGGCCGGACCATGTTAACAATGACTCCTTCAACGCCATTATATTGTCTGTTGAGAGGGTCGAAAAAGTCCTGAAGGAGGTGGACAGTTTTGTCCGGATACCTCCTCCTGTAAAAATCCTGTCCAGGATCGACAGGCTTGTTCAGGAAGAAATAAACGGGCATGATGAGGAATGGCACAATAAATCCATCCGCCCTGCCCTCTCTGTTACCACTCCACATATTATGATACCGGTTGATCCGGGTCTTATCAGAAAGGCCGTGTCAATGGCACTCAGGGAAATCATATTTGCACTGCCTCACGGCGCTGCGCTGAACATATCGATTACTGACAGCGGGAATAAAATAGATATTACCTTCGGGAATACAGACATACATACTCACCTGTCCGAGCTTTTCGATCCTGAACTGAAGGACAGGCCCTGGAGCACAAGCCTCTTTCTCAATATGGCCCACAAGATTTTAACAGACCACGGGGGCCGGCTTCTGATGGACCCTAATGCCCTGTCAGTGCTGCCGGTGGTGATGAGAATACCGGTAACGGATCGGGTTTAGACGGATAATGAAAACCAGCATGTCATTCCCGCTTGTCGGAAATCTGATACAGGGGAAGAAAGACAAATTCCGGGCACGCCGGAATGACGCCTCATTACATGCCCTTTAATCCATCTTCCTGTCAATATACTTCTTGAACTTGGAGAAAAATGAACCGGATGGTTTCTCCTCCCTCATGCCATAGGGTTCTGTCTTCTTTTCATCCCTGGGAGGCAAGGGCCCTGCTGCAGGCTGCTGCTCTACTTCAGCCAGACGTCCCTCGCCGAGGAAGCGGAAAACCGGGCCCTGCGCACTCATCGATATCTCATCATTGACATTCATGGGTGACTGGACTGAAACAGTACGGCCGTTAATGCGCAGAGGCTGTTGTCCTGTAAGGTCTTTGATCCAGTACTGGTCCCGTGCAAAGAATATCTGCGCATGCTGCTCATATATCGCGGGATGTTCAAGGACAAAATCGCACTTCGGTCCTTTCCCCATAATAACAGGCAGCTCCCTGTATGAGCGGAGTGTCGGCCCGTACTGTATGATAAGAGGAGCGCTTACCTTCTGCACGGATACCTCCCCGGGCGGCTCATATATTGGCTGGGCTGCTTCAGGCTGAACAGGTTCTGGTATTTCCGGCGGGGCATACACAGGTCCCTTAACCGGTTCTGCCGGAGGCTCAATCTTTTGTTCCTGCGGAGGAGGTGGCGGTGGAGGCGGGGGTGCAGCTGCAATCGCAGCAGGCATTTGCTTCATCTCTGACAGAAAGCTGACCTTTGGACCTCCTTCAGCAAATTCGAGCACATCACCGTTTTTCAGATAAGCTTCCTTGACCTTCTTGCCATTGACAAAGGTGCCGTTTGAGCTTGTATCAACAAGCTTAAACTGATTTCCTTCTCTTATAATCTGTGCATGCCTGCGTGAGATAATGGCCAGGTCAGGAGGGAACCTGAGATTGCATACCGGGTCCCTTCCGATCATCACAGCACCTTCGGCAAATTCCTGTATCTCCCCTTTCATGGGGCCCAGGATATGGACCAGCTGTATGACTATGACAGGAACAGATTTCATTTTGCCCGGATTATGACTTATGTTTTTTATTGAGTCAAGATATAATATTTCTAATCTTCAATGATTTAGGTATATTAGATTATGTCCAAAATAATTTCTTTTGGCAAGTCGGACGTCGGTCTCCGGCGTTCCAATAATGAAGACACATTTATTGTAAGGCCCGACCTCGGATTTGCAGCAGTAGCAGACGGCATGGGAGGCCCTGCCTCAGGCGAAGTAGCAAGCCGGATATTTGCTGACACAGCGCTTGAGATATTCTCTTCAAACAGCGAACGGTCTGAAAGAGAATTGCCCGGACTCGTGCAGGACGTATTTCAACTCTCCAATGAGAGGATCATCAGCATAGCACAGGACGACCCCCGGAACCACGGGATGGGATGCACGGCAGAGGTCATCACGTTTTACAGCGAAGGTTATGTCGCAGGCCATGTCGGGGACAGCCGTACATATCTTCTCCGCGAAGGCAAGTTCAGGCAGATCTCCAAAGACCATTCAGTTGTTCAGGACCAGCTCGACCAGGGGCTTATTAAGCCTGACGAGGCGAGGAACCACGCACTCAAACATGTTATTCTCAGGGCAGTCGGGGTGAAGGAGGACCTTGCAGTAGACATCATCAGGGGAAAGACCATGCCTGGCGACATATTTCTGCTCTGCTCCGACGGACTTACTGATATGCTGGAGGACGCTGAAATACATAAGGTGCTTATGCTTCCGCTTGATCTGGAGCAAAAGGCGGACAGGCTAATCGATCTGGCCAAGGCAGCAGGAGGAAAGGACAATATTACGGTGGCCCTATGCGAAGTAATCGCGTCCTGATAAAAGCAGGGATCAGCCTGCTTGTGCTGCTGCACTTAATATCAGCATCCCCATACAGTTATGCGCAGGATGTCCCTTTGCTGTGTCCTCTTCCTGCAACAGAGACAGAGACAGTCATCTTCCGCTGGCTCATGAATACTGGTTTTGAACTCACCCGGACAAAGTCAGAAATAGTTGCCTTAAAGGGAAAAGAGAAGTGGAGCATTGTTGTTAAACCCTACTCGCCTCTAGCATCTCAAGTGATGGCAGTATACACTGTCAATGACCGTCCTGACCCGGAAAAAATCAGACAATTGCATTCATTCATTGATTCACTGAAAGAAAACACCGGTGAAGATATTCCGGGTGCAATACTTATGCTTAAAGAATATACTGTCTGCATCAGGGCGGGAGCCAATGGAGAGCAAATCCAGTTCACAGGTTTTATTGTCGGCAAGGAGGGCCTGATCGTTTCCATCGCACATGACCTTGATACTGTCAGGGAAGTTGCTGTTATTCTTGGTAACGGGGAGGAAATAAAAGGGCGTGTAATCAGGATGGACTTCGACCGGGACCTGAGCCTGATTGATATTAACAGGGAAATCAGCTCCCCTGTTTCTCTGTCCCGTGCGAGAAACCTTCTGGAGCCCGGAGAGACCGTCTATTCCATCGGCTGCTCAGGCAATAATCATAGCAGCCTGCATACCGGCATGATAAAAGGTCCGCCCGGCCTGGTAAATAATATTCCACTCTGGCAGGTGGACATGGAAACCCCTCACGGGACGAGCGGAGGACCTGTATTTGACACACACGGTAACCTTGCGGGTATAGTAAAGGGCCGCTACAGAGGGACAAATTCGAGGGGCTTTATAATTACAGTCGAAACCCTGATAGAATTTCTGAAGGAGCAATAAATGATTAGAACCTGTCTCAAAATAGGTTCTTCCAGGTAATGTCATTCCCGCAAGCAAAGCGCGTCGGGAATCTGACAGAAAACAAAGAAAGCTTCCGGACAGGCCCCGATGTATCGGGATCCCGAGAAGTCGGGGCCGGAATGACAAAATACACAACTTAACGAAATCAGAAATTATGGATAATATAAAACTATGAAATTCGGACGCTATGAGGTGATATCAGAAATCGGACGCGGTTCAATGGGCGTTGTGTACAAGGCCCATGATCCCAATCTCGACCTGACCATCGCATTAAAGGTCCTGAGGCAGGACCGCATGTCGAGCGACTCTTTTATGAAGAGGTTCCTTTCTGAGGCAAAGGCCCTAGGCCGTCTTGATCACCCCAATATCATCCGCGTCTACAATGTAGATGAGGACCAGGGGAATGTCTATATTGCGATGGAGTTTATTGAAGGTGAATCACTGAATGACGTTATTCAGAGAAAAAGGTTCACCCCTGAAGAGATAATTGAAATCGGGAGTACCGTGGCCGGGACTCTCGACTATGCACATAAGCAGGGCATTATCCACAGGGACATCAAGCCGAGCAACATCCTTGTCAGATCAGACGGCAGACTCAAAATCACCGACTTCGGGATCGCACATATAGAAGACACCGCTGCTCCAAAACAGACCCAGGCAGGAGAGATACTCGGCACCCCTGCATACATGTCCCCGGAACAGGTGCTTAGCCAGCCCGTGGACGGCCGCTCCGATATTTTCTCACTTGGTGTAATACTCTATGAATTGTCTGCAGGCAGGATGCCATTTGCCGGCCAGAACCTTGCGGCAATATTTAATGCAATTACACAAATCGAACCAGCGCCTGTAAAAGACGGGAATCCTGACATACCCGATGATTTATCAGCGCTCATTTCAAAGTGCCTCCGGAAAAATCCGGCAGACCGTTTCAGCTCAGGTCATGAGCTGGTCAGTGCACTGAAGGCATGTAATAAAAAAGAGGAAACTTCAACCCCGTCAGTTAAGCCTGCAGAGCAGAAGAAAACAAAAGGCAGGTCATTGATCGCTGCTGCAGTAATAGTAATCGCTGCTGTAATTGGATTTGCTTCATATTATTTAATGGGTCCAAAGACCGGAACTCCTACGGTTGAAGACAGGGCTGCTCCGGCTGTTCTGATAATCGAAAGCACTCCGCAAGGTGCACAGGTTTTTATTGACAATGATTTTAAAGGAAAGACACCCGCTACCATTGAACTCACAGCAGGCAAACATGAGGTACGCCTGACTTCGCCGGGCCATTATGACTGGGAGGCCCAGGTCCAGTTAAATGAAAATGAGGAGACACCTCTTGCCATACGATTGATACCTGAAACTTCAGATACAGGTGCAGCAATCCCCCAGTCACGTGAGAAAGAGACAGGTGAGTCCCGCACTGCAGGGAGAGACACTGCCGGGGCCCGCGAAAAAAATATTTCCAAGATTACGGATCCCGCTCCTGCTGCTGTTGCAGACACTCCAAAAGGAAAAGCAGCTCAACAAAGAGCTAATGACGATCTTGATGATATGATTAGAGATATAAAGTATAAATAGATAATTCACAGAAACCTTACAAAGGAGAGTGGACATATGAAAACAATTTTAAAGACATTAAGTATCATTATTATAGTAATCGCCGGGCTTACGCTTATCAGCAGCTCTTGTTACAGCCAGATAAGCTCAGGGAAACAGGCCGAGTTATTTTCCCTGAAAGATTCAGAAGGGAAGACTTATGACCTTTCAGCGATGAAAAAGCACCCCCTTCTCATTTTATATTTTTTTGATGTTGAATCAAGGCCTAGTCAGGAAGGCCTGCTGAGCCTTGATCAGCTGGTAAAACAATATAAGGGGACCTCGTTAAACGTATGGGCCATTACACTTTCCCCGAAGAACAGGGTCAGCGCCTTCATAAAAGAGACCGGCCTGAATTTCCCTGTACTGCTTGACAGCTCAAATGTCAGTAAGCGTTACAATGCGCAGACCGTTCTTCCGACAGTCTGTGTTGTCGGCCCCGGGCTCAGGATAATGGATTATTTTCAGGGTGGAGGGAAATCCACAGAGACCATGCTCGTTCGGGTCGCTGAAAGGGAGCTTCAGCAGAAACATACTGAATTTGCCAGGGCTGTAAGCAGTGATATCATTAAAAAGAACCCCCAGAATGTAAAAGCCAGGACAGTTGAAGGTTACGCTGCCCTGAAGGAAAACAATCTTGACGAAGCGGAAAAGGTCTTCAGTTCAATAACAGAAAAGGGGACCGAAGGAGAGGTCCTGGGCAAGGAGGGCCTGGCAGCCGTATATGCTAAAAAAGACCAGAAGGACAAGGCGCTGAAACTGGTCGAGGAACTGGAGCAAAAGGCGCCGGACAGGTCCTACCCTCATGTAATCAAAGGTGACATACTTTACGCCCAGAACAAAAAGAAAGAGGCAGAGCAGGAGTATCAGAAGGCCGTGAACAAAAAGACAGCCGAGACTTATCAGGAGGCAGTTAAATATAACCAGATGGGCCGTATGTATGCCAGCACAGGTGATTACAAAAATGCCCGTGCTTTGTATGATCAGGCAGTGACAATCGACCCTTACTATATTGAAGGCACGACAAACAAAGGCCTGACCTATGAAAAGGAGGGACAGTGGGACAAGGCCCTTGAGTCCTACCGCCAGGCACTCGCCATAAACGAAAAGGACAATTTTGCAGCAGTACTTGTAAAAAAGGCCCAGGAAATGCTGGACATCCAGAAAGACGCTGAACGCAAAAAGCGTATGGACCAGTTAATTAAAGACCTCTCTGAAAGATACAAAGTCCAGAAAAAGAAGACGGACAAGTCCGGGGACACCTGGACATCCGGCCCCATGGTACTCTCTTTTGTTGACATCCAGGAAAAGGGTGGTCTTGCTGAAAGGGACGGCTTCTCCATGGTCCTTATGACTCAGCTTGCAGACCTTCTGAATGCCTCCGGCAGGGTAAAGGTCGTGGAGCGTGCTGTAATCGACCTTCTTCTTGAAGAACTCAACCTCGGCTCCTCAGAGCTCGCTGACCCTGAAACAGCGCTCAGACTCGGGAAGGTGCTGGCTGCAAGGCTGATCGGGACAGGGTCTGTTTTTTATATGCCTCAGGGGACCCTGCTTAATCTCAGGCTCATCGATACAGAGACCTCTGCCATTCCTCAGGTAACTTCCAGGCAGATTGACTCCCTCTCGTCCCTCGACAATGAATTGTTCCGCCTTAACCGCGAGATCCTCAGGACTGTGATAGAGAAATACCCTCTTCAGGGTTATGTGGTCAAGGATGCGGGTGAGGAGTTCATAATCAATATCGGCGCAAAGCAGGGAGTGGTAACAGGCACTAAATTTGATGTGGTGGAAGAACAGGAGCCCATTAAATATAAAGGCAAGCTACTTAAGGCAGAGCCGAGGTCTGTTGCAAGTCTTGAAGTCGTCAGAGTCGAACCGGACCTGTGTTATGTCCGTGTTCTGAGAAAAGACAGACCTCTCAGGGCCGACGATAAGGTGCAGGAAAAGATCGAACAGGCAGCGCTGTGACGATCCATAAATAGTGTCTGTCCATAAATTGCAAGTTTTCAATTTCGTCATGCCCGAAGTCCTTAATCGGGCATCCAGAAGTTATTTAAAAGACTGGATTCCCGCTCAGAGGACCGCCAACAGTAGGTGCTTTAAGCACGGGAATGACGGTTTGATGTTTAAGTTTATGGACAAACACTAAATAGAGAGGGAGAGGATTTGTGAATGAATAGTTCATTGAAATTAATCTGCATGACAGTGTTTGTTTTAGTGAGTTACTCCTGCGCTTCTGACGGGCCTTATCCGGGTAATGCAGCTGTTGCAGTATGGGATTTCGACAATCTGACCCCGGCGGCTTCAGACAGTGATGACCTGGGCGAGGTGCTCTCATTGCAGGTCATTGACGCCCTGCAGAAAAGAGGTGACCATCCTGTTGTCGAAAGACAGCGCCTTTTCCTGGCGATGGAAGAACTGAAACTCGGCAGTTCATCTCTTGCCGATGAGGATACACGTTTACGGCTCGGCAGACTGTCAGGCGCCAGGCTCATGGTCTTTGGCGGCTATCAGATAATAGGCGGCAGTATGAGGCTTGACCTGCGGTTGGTGGATGTGGAGACCGGACGGATAATAAAGGCTGTACAGAAAGTCACCACGGCCTCTGATCTGTCGGGATGGATAAAAAGCGCGCGGGAAGCAGCAGAGGAGCTCTTTTAATCCACATGTTGCCGACATGAAAGTCTGTGGAAGAATTTCTATACGACACCTTTGAAAAAGTAGAGAGTTTCAAGCAGAACGATGAGATAAAAACAGAAAACATGATTGCAGCAAAGCATAAATTGTAATAAGCCTTTTGTCGATTATAGAAATTCTGGATGAGACTTTCATGAAGGATCCTCACATGGCATTCAGTTCATCAAGCTTTTCCTTCATCTTCTTTATTAATCCAGCATATGATTCCTTTGCAATGACTTCATCGTACTGGCTTCTGTAAGTGCTTATGAAACTGACCCCCTCAATTACCACATCATAGACCCGCCACTCACCGTCCCTGAGGATGACCCTGTAATCAATCGGTATGTCCACCTTTTTTGTAACAATTGTGGTGCTGACTGTCGCGTATCTGCCTTCACCCTTAATGACTTCCTTATTGTATATTACCTTCTCATCTGTGTAGGCCTCTATCTTCCCTATATAAGATCCGACAAGTAAATCCGAGAATATAGCAATAAACTCCCTGGCCTCCTCAGGGGTCCTTGCCTTCCAGTGTCTTGCCAGGGTCCGCATCGACATCTCGCTGAAATCAAAACGGCTTTTAATCAAAGACCTTAATTTGCTGCGTCTGTCTTCTTTTTTATCAGGAAGAGATAATGACTTGTCTCTGAGAACTTCAAGAACAGAGTCGACAGTTGTCCTGATTCCCTCCTTCGGAGAACCAGCTGCAGCATATGCTGATAACAGGGCAATACTGAATATCGTGATGATGATGAATAAAAATAATTTGGTCTTCATGTCCGCCTCTCATAAATAAAATATATTGATCGTCCTGGACTATTCCTCACTACTTACTACTTTGCTGCTGACTACTTACTAAGAGCTAACATAACAAAGCCTCACTGTCGTCATTCCGGACTTGCAAGCCTGCCCCGTACTTGATACGGGGGAATCCAGTATTTTACCGATGTTTCTGGATTCCCGCTGGAGTTTACCCCGGACTCCGATCCGGGGCGGGAATGACAAACAGGGTGGCTTTCAACATGAATGTATCAGTAATTAAACTTTATTCCTTTTCAAATATATATTTACTTACCAGTTCCTCCAGCTCAATCGCTGATTCAGTCTCTATTATCTCTCCATTGGGACTGATATACTCTTCGGAACCGCCTGTCTTGATTTTTACATATTTATCACCGATGATGCCCTGGGTCCTTATAGAGGCAATAGAGTCTTCCTGAAGCTTTACTCCGGGATTAATCAGCAGCTCTACCATCGCCTCGTAGTTGTCCAGATTGATCTTCGAAACCTTTCCCACTGTAACGCCTGCCACCTCAACTGCCGCGCCCTCCTTGAGCCCGGACACACTCGAAAATCGCGCAGTAACAGGATACTGAGTGGTCCCGAAGAGGTTGATGTCCCCCAGTTTGACCGAAAGGTAACCAAGACAGACTAGCCCTGCGATCAGGAAAATCCCCACCCCTGTTTCAATATTTATGTTCTTCATGTCAAACCTCCATTTCGCTTGAGTATAATGGACCCATGGTAGTTTCCACAAATTCTTTTATCACCGGATCATCTGACAGCTGAAACTTTTCAGGGGTCAGACAATCCTGAATAGCGCCGTTATGCAGCAATGCCACATAATCAGCGAGCTTGAATATTTTTGGTACGTCGTGACTGACAATAACGGAAGTATAACCCAGCCTGGCCTGTGTCCTCGAAAACACCCTGTAAATCTCATTGCTCTTGGCCACATCAAGGCCGGTTGTCGGCTCATCAAAAAAGATGATCTTCGGATTAAGCACAAGGGCACGTGCAAGACCGACCCTCTTTCGCATCCCTCCGCTGAGCTGGGCAGGATACTTGTCATCGCTCCCTTCAATGTCCATTAAGGCAAGTTTTTCGCTGACAATCCGGGCGATCTCATCCTCTGATTTTTTTGTTCTCTCCCTGAGGGGGAGAGCCACATTATCATATACAGTCATTGAATCAAAGAGCGCGGCATTCTGAAACAGTACCCCGAAGTTGGTCCTGATCTCTTTAAGCTCTCTCTTGCTGACTTTGTTTATCTCCTTGCCGTATACGAGCACTTTGCCGCTGTCGGGTTTGACGAGGCCGAGGATATGCTTGATTATCTGGCTCTTTCCCTGGCCGCTCGCCCCGACAATAAGCGTCGTCTTTCCTTCAACGATAGAGAGGTTAATCCCCTTCAGGACCTCCTGCCTGCCGTATGATTTCCTGACATCTTCAAGCTGGATAATAATATTTTCATTCATAGCAGCACCGAGGTCAAAAAGTAATCAAAGACGAGTATGCTGACTGACGATAACACCACCGCATCGGTTGTCACCCTGCTGACCCCCTCGGCCCCGTAGCCTCCGTCTCTTGAGAGGTGAACAAAAAAACCCTTTGAGGAACATATCCATATTATCAGCATGCCGAAACAGAGAGACTTCACAAACCCCATATACACATCACTGAACTCCACGTCCTTGTAGATGCTCGAAAAATACATTCCCTCGTTAGCCCCGAGCAGGCCGACTCCAATCAGATAGCCCCCGAATATGCCGATCACATCAAAGATCGCGGTAAGGAGCGGAAGGGAAATAATACCAGCTATGAATTTCGGGGCCACGATATATTTATGCGGATCAATCGCCATGCATTCCAGAGCATCGATCTGCTCGGAAATCCTCATAACGCCGATCTCGGCACACATGGCAGACCCTGCCCTTCCGGTTACCATCAGCGCTGCAAGGACAGGACCCAGTTCTCTTATAAGACTGAGGGAAACTGCTGACCCGAGAAGGCCTTCAGCACCGAATTTGCTTAGTGTATGATAACCCTGCAACCCCAGCACCATCCCTGTAAAAGCGCCCGTAAAAAGTATAACGAATATGGAAAGCGTACCGATAATATACGTCTGCTTCAGAACAGGGAAAATCTTATAGGGAGGCTTTACAATACTCACCGCCGAATGAAACAGGAATATCCCCATCCTGCCGGCTTCATTAATATAATCCAGGGCATAAGTGCCAAGCTTTTCAAAATATTTCAGCATATATAATTCACACTCAATAATTACAGCTTTTCTATTATATTGATTTTTACTATTTTACTCTAATTTTAATTCGGTTCTGATGATGTGAATTGCTTGAAGTTACTGATTAACAACAAGGATCATCTAAGGATGACCACGTCATGCGCTGTCGGCCCTTCACCGTCTTCAAGCACAGTAAATTCTACGGCAGCGCCTTCTCTCAATGGACCGGCCCCCTGACCGCTGCGCACAGCGCTGTGATTAACATACACGTCCTCCCCCTTTTTACGTGCAATGTAACCACTGCCTTCAGAACTGTCGTACCATTTAACTATTCCTACTTCACGCATTACCATACCTGATCAACAAGCTGTAATCCCGTTTCAGACACCCAGTGACCCACTGCGCCTGAAATCGATAGATTAATATTCGGCAGCATGGGCTGATTCCTTTAAAACTATTCATGTCATCAAAGGACTTCGTGGCATGATTTTCCCACGGTTTTTGCGGTATTGGTAGCGTAAAATCTTATGTGTAAATTCTTGAGGTAAAAAAATAAAGGGTGTATTCTCCATTGTTCTGTGCAGGAACAAGAAAGGAGAATACACCC
>QZIL01000040.1 GCA_003599025.1 Nitrospiraceae bacterium
CTTTGTGTCATTCCTGCGAATGCAGGAATCTCGCGATTCCAAGCACTTTCAAAATGCATAGATTCCGGCACTCAGGCCGGAATGACAATTGTGACACAGCCTGGAAAGCGGGAATGACGTCTGAATACGTCTTTCAGGTCTGATTGACTCGATGCGAACCTGTCCGGAATCCTCTTTCGTCATTCCGGCTTGTCCGGAATCTATCTTGATCTTTTCATACACAACTCCACTTCACATTCTATGCCTTTAACCGACAATCTGCTATAATGATCATCATTCCAGGAGGTAGAGACGATGCAAAAGACAGTTACATACTTTGAAAAACCGGGACCGGACAATACAATCCAATGCCTTGAAATTGTTAAAGGCAATATTGATAAGTATGGATACAGGCATGTTATTGTAGCAACGACTTCAGGAGGCACTGGAGTGCTGTTTGCTGAGGGCCTGAAAGGCAAAGACATTAATCTCGTAGTTGTAACGCACTCATATGGTTTCAAGGAAGTCAACAGCACTGAACTGACTGTCGAAGCAAAGGAAAGGATCCTCGAAGCAGGCGCTGCTGTATATACCGGGACCATGATAACTCACAGCCTCGAAACAGCGCTGGCAGCTAAATTCAGCGGGGTATACCCCACCCTTCTTGTGGCCCAGTCCCTCCGCAGGTTCGGTGAAGGGGCAAAGGTCTGCTGCGAGATGACAATGATGGCAGCAGACGCAGGCCTCGTGCCGGAAGGAGAAGATATCCTGGTCGTAGCAGGCACCGGCAGAGGGGCTGATACAGTGACCGTCATCCGTTCAGCAGCATCAAAAAGATTTCTCGACCTTAAGGTGCTCGAAATAGCAGCAAAACCACGGGGATAGTCAGTTCATAATGTAATGGAATCCGGGGTTTTAGTGTTCCGTCTGTAAACCCATGTACAGTCCTAATGCCATAATGGCAATTACAGTGTCATTATGGCATGTACAATTAATTGCCTTCCTTCAAAATACTATTCATTTTCTTACGGTTATACTATGGCATTTATCTTGCATCATTTTTAGATAGTTAAAACTATCTAATTTAATTACATCATTCCATCAGATAATGACAGTCAATAAATACGCTCTGTAAGGAGGATTACATGTTTAAGAACACAAGGACTATATTCACTTTAATCTGTACAGCGCTCCTCATTTGCGCTCTTGGATTCTTTTCCCCGGCCAGTGCACAGTCTTGCATAGACAATGATGGCGACGGTTACGGCAATCCCGGAAATGCATCATGCCCAAAAGGCAACAAAACAGACTGTGATGACAATGACCCTAAGGTATATCCGGGCGCACCCGAGATCTGTGACGGCAAAGACTCCAACTGCGACGGCTGGAAGGCTGCCACGGACATAGACAAGGATGGAGACGGCGTCCCCATGTGCAAGAATGACTGCAATGATAACGATCCTACCATTTATCCCGGTGCCGCTGAAATCTGTGACGGCAAAGACAACAACTGTGACTATAGAATACCAACAAACGAAAAAGATCTTGACGGTGACGGATATCTGGCCTGCGGAACACCGGCTGACTGTAATGACAATGACCCCTTCGTCAATCCGGGGATGCAGGAATGGTGCTCAGATAATAAAGACAACAACTGTAACGGCCAGAAGGACGAAACCCCTTGCATCTGTCCTGACGCAGACAACGACGGCTTTACAGCTTCCTACTGCGGCGGAACAGACTGTACTGATACAGACAACACGGTATATCCCGGTGCGCCTGAACTCTGTACTGACGGCAAAGACAATGACTGTAACGGGCTGAAAGATTGCGCTGACCCCAATGCGGTCAACTGCCCTGTTATCACCGATGCTGACGGAGACGGATTTGACGTGGCCGGTATATGCGGCAAGGCAGACTGTGATGACAATGATCCGAGGGTCTATCCAGGCGCCCCTGAGATCTGTGACGGCAAGGACTCTAACTGTGACGGATGGAAGGCCAAGACTGACGTGGACGCAGATGGAGACGGCGTACCTGTATGTGCCGGAGATTGTAATGACAATAACCCTAACATCAATCCTTTGGTCCTCGAAAGACATATCGGAGATCCGATTTGCAGTGACGGTATCGACAATGACTGTGACGGAAGGGCTGATGCAGCAGACAGCGGCTGTGCTCCCGGAAGCTGCAATACAAAGACAAGCCCCAAGGACGCACCCCATTTCTTTACCCTGCTGAATCCTGACAACACTGTTCACTCACAGAACAGTGCATTAAACTGCGGGAAGTGTCATTCAGCTGATTTCAGAGACCCGATACGTTTTGCCTGCCAGCGCTGCCATGCTGATCCTGCAGATGCATCCGATCCGCTTAACGGCACACTCAAGGCCCAGTATCCCCTGCCAGTGCCTTATGGTTTCGGCTCCGCACCTAATGTGGCCATGCATTCATCAGCCAACATAGGCACCAGATACGGAAACTGGAACATGGGAGACAAGGGCTGCGTAACCTGCCACAGTCCTCATGCCCAGGAGCAGGACAATCTCTTTGGTACAGACTACGGCATGTTCATAAAAGAATATGTATGCTTTAATAATCCGGTGACAGGGCTTAACCTTGAGTCGTTTGTTGAATTCACTTCTCCCGCGGGCCCGGGTTCATTTGCAGACGGTCCCCGTCATAATGAGAACATATGCGAAATGTGCCACACCCAGACCAAGTATCACCGCAGGGACGGGACATCGCCGGCCCATTACGACGGAGACAAATGTACAAGCTGCCATGTGCATGACAGTGGTTTCAAGCCAAGCTGCGGTGCCTGTCACGCGGTACCGCCGCCTACCGGAACGCATGCAATTCATTTTGGCGGTACAAAAGATGACGCTTCATACGGCAGTACATCAATCGCCCAGGATGTGACATCTCAGGGTACAATCTATCTGATGAACTGCGGTAACTGTCACCCAATGGATGGCTCAAAACACATAAACGGAGTGTCAAACAGCGGTGGCGGTGCTGCAGAAATAGAACTGTATAATCCCAATGCACCGGCAGGGTCACTAAAGTCCATGAGTCCGAATGCAACATATACGCCCGGGACCACTATCATGACTGACGCCTTTGGCATGAAGTATACGGTTGGCGGGACCTGCAGCAACGTGTACTGCCACAGCGGTCCTAAGTTTGAGACCGTAGATCCGGTAACAGGCGCATTCCCGGCTGTCATTCCGAACCCGACACCCAGTACGAATATATATCCTTTGATATACAACCCGCCATGGGAAAACTTTGTTGTCAGCTCAAGGACATATAAGAACCCGAAGTGGGGTGTTGATTCTCTTGGCTGCAACGGATGCCATGGGTATCCTATACAGAGCCAGTACCCTGATGTTTCAGCAGGAGCAGGTGATTCACATGCGTGGATCGATGACTACGGATACATCAACCTGCATGTATGGAATATGAGTTTTGCCCCGGTACAGTGCAGCGCATGCCATAACGATACGGTAAAGAATGCCTTTACATATACAAGGAATGACTACAGTATTCTGATCAACAATATCCCTATCTTTAATAAATCAAAACATGTAAACGGCAAAAAAGATGTTGCCTTCACTACCGTGCCCGTCCCATACAACAAATACTCCGGTACGGTGTACAAAGACCTGTCAACCGCAACGTATAACGCAGGCACAAAGACCTGTTCAAATGTCGCGTGCCATATCAACCAGACACAGGTCAAGTGGGGGCAGCCGTACAGGTGGTGGAATGGATTTGAATGCAACTCCTGTCATCGCATGTAAACCATGCAGGGAGGTTTGTAATTAAAGGACTAAAGAGGAACATGTGTTAAACAATAAACACAGTGCCAGATCAGCCATAGCCACAGGGCTGAAATATTTACTGTCCCTGGCTATGCTGGGCGGAATTATTATGCTGATAATAGCAGTATATACATCGGCATGACCAGCTGCCCCTGCCCTTTACCGGCAGGATGAGCCGTTTATCGGTAAGATATGTAAGTAACCATTGGTTTGATAGAAGAAATGCTTCACCCCTTAAATCAGTGGATGAAGCATTTTTTTGTTCTTTCAGCACTTATTTAATAAATAAAACAGGTACGGGAAAAGAAGGCATAGTTCCCGGAGGCCATTTCCTGACATCAGGCTTTCTAATCCCCTATTCTTGCATGTCATTATGACAAGCAAAACTGCCATTATGACATGAATTACTTATACCTTTGCCACTCAATATATATATTTCAATGACTTTCATATTGGCATCAAGATTGCTTCATTATTGTGGATTCCGATTAATCATTCTATTTTTCCAATAGATATTCAACGTTAAATAAAGAGTATGAATTACAGCGGTGAATTCTTATATTGGACAATCAACTGTTATCAATATAACGAAAAATTTTCAAAATAAAACAACTAATAAATATGGAGGCTAACATGTCGAATGGCAAAATCTGCAGAGAGAATATACATTGGCTGGCGTCGATGCTCATCTTCGTGCTTATGTTTGGCGCTGCCGGGAGTACTTTTGCTTCACTGGCACAGGATGGAGCAGCAACGAATTCTTCATCCACAACTGCTACGGTTTCATGGAACCATACAATAGGCACAGGAAGCAACAGGCTGCTTGTGGTTGGTGTTTCCTACGACGCAAGAAACTCAAATACAGTATCAAGCGTTACATTAGGATCAACGAATCTCACAAAGCTCCGAGGTGAAGGAACCGGAGCAGCTAATGCACGGACAGAAATCTGGTACCTTACTTCACCGGCGTCCGGTACAAATACAATAACGGTCGTAATCGGCGGGACCTTAACCGGCCAGCGGAATATGGCAGGTGCAGTGTCCTATACAGGCGTTGATCAGACAACCCCTTTTTCGTCTGACAACGGGGCGGTGGGAAGCAGCGGCGCTGCTCCAACTGTTAATGTTACCTCAGCAGCCGGCAATCTGGTTTTCGACATATTCTGTACATTCAAACCCGCAACAACCCCTGCAGTCGGTGCCGGTCAGACCCAGTACTGGAAGAACACTACATCGGGGAACGCGGGTGTTAACGGCGGCATGAGCAGAAAAGCCGGTGCAGCATCGGTTACCATGAGCTGGACAGGCAATGCGGGCTCAGGTACCGGCAATGTCAGGTCTATTAGCGCTGCCAGCATAAAGGCAGTGCCGGTTGCATGTATAGACCTCGATGGCGACGGTTACGGATCTAATGGCGCAAATACATGTCCGAAGGGGATAGCAGTAGACTGTAATGACAATGATCCGACGGTATATCCCGGTGCCCCTGAAATCTGTGACGGCAAGGACAACAACTGCGACGGCTGGAAGCCGACTACAGACATTGACAAAGACGGCGACGGGGTCCCCATGTGCGCAAATGACTGCAATGATGACGATCCTACCATTTATCCCGGAGCACCTGAACTCTGTGACGGTAAGGACAACAACTGCGACTATATAATACCGATGAACGAGAGAGATGTTGACGGGGACGGATACCGTACCTGCGATGTACCGGGCGACTGTAATGACAATGACCCATTCATAAATCCGGGTATGCAGGAATGGTGCTCGGACAATAAAGACAACAACTGTAACGGTCAGAAAGACGAAGTACCATGTATCTGTCCTGACGCTGACAACGACGGCTTCACCGCTTCCTTTTGCGGAGGAACAGACTGTGTTGACACTGATCCGGTAATTTATCCCGGCGCCCCTGAAATCTGCTCCGACGGTAAGGACAATAACTGCAACAGTGCGGTTGACTGCAAAGACTCTGCCTGCTCAACTGATACAGGATGTCTTGCCTGTATAGCAAATGACAGGGACGGCGACGGTTTTTCAACGTTAGGTGGCATATGCGGTAAAACAGACTGCGACGACAATGACCCGAAGGTCTATCCCGGAGCCCCTGAAATCTGTGACGGCAAGGACTCTAACTGCGACGGCTGGAAGCCCCCCACGGATGTTGACGCAGACGGAGACGGAGTACCGCTTTGTGCCAGTGACTGTGATGATAATAACCCCAACCGGTTCCCCGGCAACAGAGAGATATGCACTGATGGTATCGACAACGATTGTGACTATATGGTCGACGCTGTAGACCCTGACTGCAAGTTCAGCTGCAATACAAAAACGTCCCCAAAGAACGGTCCTCACATGTTTGACCTGAAGGACCCTGCTAACGGATCTACGATAAAAACGTCATGTAACTGGTGCCATTATGATTCAACAGGGGCGATAGATCAAAGGGCCCTTTGTCAGAGATGCCACGCTGACCCGGCAGATACATCCGACCCTATAAACGGTAAACTGAAGCAGCAGTATCCAATGGCGCCGCCTTACGGATTCGGTACCGCACCCCAGGTAAATATGCATTCCTCGAGCGTTGTAGGTACCAAATACGGAAACTGGAGCATGAACTGCATGAACTGCCATAACCCGCATACCGAGGAGCAGAACCTTAAATACGGGACGACATACGGCAAGTACATAAAAGAATATATATGTTATGACAACGCGGCAACAGGTCAGCACACTGAGCAGGTCATACGCTTCACTTCCAGCACCGGAACTGGTTCATTTGCAGATGGTACGCCTTATACTGAAAACATCTGCAACATGTGCCATACCCAGACAAATCACCACCAGGCAGACGGCACCGCCCCCGGCGGACAGGGGCATAATGACGGGCAGAACTGCATGGCCTGCCACGCGCACAGTGCCGGTTTCAAACCAATCGGAGGCACACCGGCAGCGCCGCACAATACGCCTGAATTCTCAAATAATTGTGACTACTGTCATGTAAGCGCAACAGATTATTCATCGCCTGTCCCTGATTCAAAGTGTAACCAGTGCCATACAGCAGCTGGCGCACTCAAGGCAGGGTTCCCGGCAGCACCAAACGTTGTAACACACAGCACTGCCAACGGATCAGGCAATTACACCTATAATAAAACCTGTGCCGACTGTCATCAGATCATGACAGCAAGCACAAACCTGAAACTCGTCAAGACCAATCTGTCTGCAGCGGGCGGAGGCAGCAACATAGTCTTTACCGCAAGGACAGGCGCCGGGTCCTTTGCAGACGGAGCACCCTATACCGGGAATGTCTGCAACAGCTGCCACACGATGACAAACCATCATCAGGCAGATGGCACGGCCCCGGGAGGACAGGACCATAACAACAGCACAGACTGTACAGGATGTCATGCGCATAATAACGGATTCAGTCCGATACCGGTAAACGTCCCGGCCCCGCACGATACAGCAGCATGTACAGCGTGTCATACAACTCCTGATACATATGTAGTAAATGCTGCGATACCGAACAGCGCATGCAACAGCTGCCACGGCATCGGAAGCACAGGCGGTTCTACAAAGAAACTGGCCACGCATTTCGGAAGCACATACAACGATCCTACAACCGGAGCGGCATTAAGTGCCAAGTGTGTAGAGTGCCACAACCCGATGTCTGCTCAGACCAACCTGAAGTTCATCAGAAGCACTGTCAGGGGCAAGGCAGTAGTGTTTACTGCCCTGACAGGAGCTGGAAGCTTCGCGGACGGTGGAGCGCCGTTTAATGGAATCTGCGAAGTTTGTCATACCCAGACCAACCACCATCAGAATGACGGTACAGCTCCAGGCGGTCAAAGCCACAATGACGGCACAAACTGCACAGCCTGCCATACTCATGGAGGCGGATTCACGGACCAGAACTCAAGTGTGAATGTCCCTGCCCCACACAACACGGCAGCGTGTACAGCATGTCATACGCCAACAGACTACGTCGTCAATGCCCCGATAGCCAACAGCAAGTGCAACAGCTGCCACGGCATCGGAAGCACAGGCGGTTCAACAAAGAAACTCGCTTCTCATTTTGGAAGCACATATATTGATCCTACGACCGGCGGTTATTTAAACGCCATGTGTGTAGAGTGCCACAACCCGATGTCTGCTCAGAGCAACCTGAAGTCCATCAGAAGCACTGTAAGAGGCAAGGCAGTAGTTTTTACCGCCCTGACAGGAGCAGGAAGTTTTGCGGACGGCGGCGCACCATATAACGGTATCTGCGAAGTCTGCCATACCCAGACCAACCACCATCAGAATGACGGCACAGCCCCCGGCGGCCAGAGCCATAATGATGGAACAAACTGCACAACCTGTCATACTCACAGCGGCGGCTTCACAGACCAGAACTCAAGTGTGAACGTTCCTGCACCGCATTCGACCCAGGCATGTACAACATGTCACACAGCTACAGACTATGTTGCAAATGCGCCGATTGCAAACAGCAAGTGCAACAGCTGCCACGGCATCGGGAGCACAGGCGGGTCTACAAAGAAACTGGCCACGCATTTCGGAAGCACATACAACGATCCTACAACCGGAGCGGCATTAAGCGCGAAATGCGTAGAGTGCCACAACCCGATGTCTGCTCAGAGCAACCTGCGGTTAATCAGAAGCACTGTCAGGGGCAAGGCAGTAGTGTTTACTGCCCTGACCGGAGCTGGAAGCTTCGCGGACGGTGGAGCGCCGTTTAACGGAATCTGCGAAGTCTGCCATACACAGACCAACCACCATCGCGCAAGCGGAACAGCTCCCGGCGGTCAGAGCCATAATGACGGTACAAACTGCACAACATGTCATACGCACGGAGGCGGGTTCAGTGACCAGAACAGCGGTTATCAGGTGCCTGCACCGCACAACACGGCACTCTGTACTGCATGTCACACGCCAACAGACTATGTACCGAATGCCCCGATAGCAAACAGCAAGTGCAACAGCTGCCACGGCATCGGGACCACAGGCGGGTCTACAAAGAAAGTCGATACACACTTCAGCAGCACATACAATGACCCCACGACCGGTCTGGCATTAGAGGCAAAGTGCGTAGAATGCCATAACCCGATGAGCACGCAGAGCAACCTGAAGTTCATCAGAAGCACAGTCAGGGGCAAGGCAGTAGTGTTTACCGCCCTCACCGGTGCAGGAAGTTTTGCTGACGGTGGAGCGCCATATAATGGAATCTGCGAAGTATGCCACACGCAGACAAACCACCATCAGAACGATGGAACAGCTCCCGGCGGTCAGAGCCATAATAATGGAACGAACTGCACGACATGCCACACTCACGGAGGCGGTTTCACTGATCAGGGCAACACTGTTAACGTACCTGCACCGCACGACACCGCACCATGTTCAGCATGTCATACGCCAACAGACTATGTGATAAATGCCCAGATCGATAACAGCAAGTGCAACACATGTCACGGAATCGGGACCACCGGCGGCTCAACGATCAAGCTTGCCACGCACTTTGGAAGCAAATACAATGATCCTACAACCGGCGCGGCATTAAACGTCAGATGCGTGGAGTGCCATAACCCGATGAGAGCACAGAGCAACCTTGCATTTATCAGAAGCACGATAAGAGGCAAGGCAGTCGTGTTTACTGCATACACCGGAGCCAACAGCTTTGCGGACGGCGGAGCGCCGTACAACGGAGTTTGCGAAGTCTGTCATACACAGACGAACCACCATCGTGCAAGCGGAACAGCTCCCGGCGGTCAGAGCCATAATGACGGGACTGACTGCGGCCTGTGCCATAAACATGAGGGAGGGCTCCAGCCTTCTGGAAGCTGCAAAGACTGTCATTCAACTACGCAGGGCAACAGGGCTGCCGTGGTAGGTCAGTTCAGCGGCAATTCGCACCATGTTCAGGGGGTGAATGTGACAGATGCCACGTGCTATCAGTGCCACTGGGAAGCAAACAGCGACGGCACCATTAACAGCGCATACCACGGAGGCTGGAATGCTCCGGGCTCACCTGTAAACCTGGTCGTTTATGGAAACGGGACAAGACCCTCAGCATACTCACTGGGGATAACAGCAGTTTCGTATACCGCAGTAGCGGGCACAACAAATATTCCGATAGTTGTCGGCAATGACTCTTCAAGATGGCCATACAGCGGGACAAACCAGAGCACGGCAAACCGGGTGTATGTAGACTCTACAACTCCTGCGAATGCTGACGGTACCATCACTTCATTCCAGTTGTACGTTACAGCTGGAAGCGGAAACATCTGGATATTTACAGCATCCAAGAGCGGCAATACGATCACTCCTCGAGCTGTAACAACAGTTGCCTTACAGGGCACCAACCGTACAAATACATGGACGGGCCTGAACCTTGCAGTAAAGGCAGGCGATGTTGTCGGCTTCTATAGTACAACTCTCAGGGTAAGACAGGATTCAAGCAGTACGGGTGCTGTGAACTTTACTTCAAGTGCAGTCACCCCGACCCCCGGAGTGCCGTTTACTGCATCCAGCACGAGCACGAGCAGAGCAGCTGTCTATGCAACAGGCACATCAACTGTCAGCAGCGGCACGATATCAAGGACAGAGCTGCTCAAGATAAACCAGCACTGCCTTGGCTGCCACAGCGCTCAGAACAACACAATTCAGCCATTTGGCGATGGAAAGACCCCGAAGCAGTACGCGTGGGACGGCAGGAGCATAGCTGAAAGGTATTCGCAGACAGGCACGACAGCATGGGGCAAATACTCCAATACAAGCAGCACGAACTTTACACCCAAGAACACTCAGACAAAGGCCTACTCGGCCCACGGCAACGCAGCCGTCAACCAGCGCGGATGGAACCTGACCGAGACATGGCCCAACACGAGCGGCACAGAGAATGTGCTCTGCTTTGACTGCCACAACTCACACGGATCAACCGTTTCGGGTAAAACAACAAGCTACACAAGCGCTACCGCAAACGGCGGTATACTGAAGAGCACGACAGCGGGGCTTGGCGGCTACACAATGACCTACAAGCCTCAGGCCGGCGGCTCTGTCCCTGAAAACAATGTATACAGCGAAGGCGCAGGTATATGTTTTGACTGTCACATGACGCAGAACTCAGGGTCTAAGCCGTGGGGCTACCAGAACACCTTCGGTTCTACCCAGAGCATCATGGGATACTTTGATACGCCTTACTTCTCTGCAGGACTGTCCGGTCCTCAGCAGAGATACTCGTACAAGGCTGCTGACGGAACGTTCAAGGCAGGTCACTTCGGTGCTTCTGCTCCTCTGAGCAAGCCTGTGATGGGCACAGTCGGAGGACTCTGCACACCATGCCATGACCCGCACGGTGTAAGCCCGAGCCTCGGCACAAACCAGCAGTATGCGGTGCCATTGCTGAAAGGCACGTGGATAACTTCAATGTACAAAGAGGACGCAGCCCCTGCAAACACAAACGAGCAGAGGGGCTGCACCGGTGAGAAATGCAGAGACCCGCGTTTCAGCAATTCAAGCACACCGGGATACTACATAGACCAGAACACCTTTGCCAACTGGAGCTACACGTCCACTGCCTCAGTCAGCCAGTCAGTATACGAATTCGGCGGACTCTGCCTGCAGTGCCATCCAAAGTCGAGCCTGAGCCCTGACACAACCAGCACATGGAGGTCTGTAGACAGGATACACAACGCGGTCAAGGGATGGGACAATGACGGCAACACCATGCACAGGTACACATGCTCCAAGTGCCACTCGCCGCACAACTCAACACTGGGACGCCTGCTTGTGACCAACTGTCTTGACCCGGCCCACAGAGGAAGGGTTACAACACTCGGACCTACTCCGCCAAACCAGTCCGGCATAGATGAAGAGGGACAAGGAAGCGGCAGGTTCCCGGCAGGAGGCGGGGGAATTACGTACAAGAACGATGGTCGCAGCTCGCTGCAGGGGCCGTTCTTCTTCGGGACGACTTCCGGAGGACGCGCCTGTCATGACAACACGAATACAAACGCGTATCCGAACAACCAGCTGTGGAATGTGCTGTCTCCCTGGGGTGAGCTTGGAAGCGGTAGTGGCGGAAGCTGCTCATCCATTACCAGCAGGTATACCTGTGAGATCAACAGCAACTGTCGGTGGAGTGATAATCGCTGCCAGAACCGATAGGTATAGCTATATGAAATTTAAAAGGAACTATTTCAGACAGTGATTGTAAGTTATAAATTATCTTTCCGGAAGGAGGTGCAAGAATGAGGAAGATTACGTATGTAAAACCGAAAATCGTCGGAACAGCAAACGTGCATCCCTGCTAATTACACAGGATTAACCCCTGAGGTGAGGCTGTTAAAGGCCTCACCTCTTTTTTTTCCCATGGCACAGGGGAAACCAGGGTTGACTTAATTAGTGTTACGAATTATAATTTAGTAACACTATGTCTGTTATACGGTTCGGTATATCTCTTGATAAAGCTCTTCTTCAGAGCTTTGATCGCCGCATTAAAAAGAAAGGCCACGCAAACCGCAGCGAGGCGATCAGGGACCTGATACGGGACAGTCTCGTGACCGAGGAATGGGAGTCTTCCAGCTCCGAGACTGTCGGCACGATCACACTCGTCTATTCCCATGACACAAGGGAACTTACTGACAACCTGACCGACCTGCAGCATCATTACCACCAGTCGATCCTCTCAGCCATGCACATTCACCTTGATGAGCACAACTGCCTTGAGGTCATAGTCGTAAAAGGCAGGGCACGGGACATAAAGGCCATAGCGGACAGGTTGATAGGGACAAAGGGGGTCAAGCACGGGAAGCTCGCGGTAACCACAACGGGCAAGCGTCTTAAATAATGTATTCATCGTCATCATGACCGTTATCATCGTAAAACAGCAGGAGACATTAATGAAAACGCAGGACATATTCTAATGCATATACCGGACGGTTATCTCGGCCCGCAGACGTATGTACCGCTCTTCGGGGCATCGTTTGTGTTCCTGTCGGTGGCGCTCAGGAAATTGAAGAAAGAGCTCGCGACAAAGCATGTCCCCTATCTCGCTATGGCAGCCGCTTTTTCTTTCCTTATACAGATGTTCAATATCCCGATACCCGGAGGCACAACCGGCCACGCGGTCGGCGCCGGGATCATCGCCCTGCTGTTAGGTCCCTGGACCGCGGTCATTGCCGTATCGGTCGTCATGATCATCCAGGCGGTCGTGTTCGGGGACGGCGGGATTACTGCTATCGGCGCAAACTGCTTTAATATGGCGGTTGCGATGCCGTTTGTGTCATACGGAGTATTCAAACTGATCAATGGAAGTTCCAGAAGTCAAAAGAGGACGTCTATCGCTGCATTTCTCTCGGGGTATGCAGGGATTACGGTCTCAGCGCTGCTTACAGGCATCGAGTTCGGGATTCAGCCGCTGCTTGCGCAGGGGGCTGACGGCAGGCCCTTGTATGCGCCCTACCCCCTTGAGATCGCCCTTCCGGCAATGGTTATTGAACACCTGCTCCTGTTCAGCATTATCGAGGGTGCGGTAACAATGCTGCTCCTAAGGTATTTTCTCAAGAATGAAGCAGACGTGGTATATGCATTGAAAGTGAGGGAGGCCTGATATGACAAAATCGCAGCGGAAACTCTGGACAGGCCTGCTCATCATGGCACTGCTCACCCCTCTCGGTATAATCCTTCCCGAGATATTCAATGCAGGAGATGCGTGGGGTGAGTGGAGCACTGAAACCCTTGAAAAGCTCGTCGGTTATATGCCGGAAGGACTTCAGAGACTTGCTGATCTGTGGAAGGCCCCTGTGACGGACTATAATTTTGGAGGAGAAGGCTCTTCCATGACAGTGCAGATAATGTCATATATCGCATCCGGTCTTATCGGCATTGCCATAATCGGTCTGGTAATCTTTCTGATTTCCAGATTTACTGTAAAAAATGGAAAATAAGATACCATCCTTTCTTATCGCACGGTCGTCCGCAGCACCTCTGGCAGAGGGCAGAGGCAGACTCAGGATTTCCTTCATCGAAAAGAGCATACAGCACCTTGCAGGTGTCATAAATATTGGACATGCTCAGTGGGAGAGCGCCTCAAGGGACGCCTTTCTGCAGAAAATCGACGCCCGTGTAAAGGTGCTCTTTCTCCTCTTCTATGTGGTCATCATCAGCCTGAAGAGGGACCTGGTTTCCGAGTCCCTGATAGCAGGTCTGATATTCATGCTTGCATTGACGTCACGAGTTGACCTGATGGACCTTTACAAGAGGGTTTTGTTCTGGGGATTTGTTTTCGGATTCCTGATAGCCTTCCCTTCCGCCTTCAATGTAGTTACACAGGGGGAGATCATCTTCCCTGTGCTCAACCTTGAAAAGAGTCACACTTTCTGGATTTACCATATACCTCAGGAAATCGGCATTACAAGGGAAGGATCGCTTGGAGTTCTCATGCTCACTTCGAGAGTCATGAACTCCCTGGCGCTTTCCTTTCTGGTCCTGGCGACAACCTCTCTGCCCGAGATCATAAGGGCGCTGAAGGTCTTAAGGGTCCCGGACAGTTTTCTTATGATCATTACCCTGACCTTCAAATACATCTTTATTTTTACAAAAACTGTTGAGGACATGTTCCTTGCAAAAAAAAGCAGGCTCGCAGTGCATACAGGCAATGCCGAATCAAGGAGGTGGATCGCAGGAAGGCTTGCATTTATCTTCAGAAGGACCAGGATGAGGTGCGAGGAGATATTCAAGGCCATGCTTTCAAGGGGCTTTGCCGATGAGGTAAGAATATACAAATTCAGCAGACTTGCTGCCCTGGACTGGTCAGCGGGTATCTGCCTTTTTATTGCAGGTGTAATATTTCTATGGATATGAGGTAATCGTGGAGAATATCATTCGGTTTGAAAGGATCAGCTACCTGTACTACAACAGGATCCCGGCGCTCAGTGACATCACGCTTGACATCCGGGAGGGGGAGCGTTATGCCATAATAGGCGCAAATGGAAGCGGGAAATCCACCATACTGCAGATCATGAACGGCCTGATACCCCAATCCACAGGCAGCTTCCTCTATCGCGGTCATGAGGTCACGGAAAAGACCCTCAGGGACAAAGGCTTTCTGAAGTATTTCAGGGAGCGTGTCGGTTATGTATTTCAGGATTCTGATGTCCAGCTGTTCTGTCCGACGGTCCTGGATGAACTTCTCTACGGGCCGCTGCAGTTTGAGATGGACCAAACTGAGGCCATGGACAGGGCCACAGAAGTCATGCAGATGCTGAACATAGAAAACCTGAAAGACAGGCCCTCCTACATGCTTTCCGGCGGGGAGAAAAAGAGGGTCGCCATCGGTTCAGCGCTCATGATGAACCCTGAGGTGCTGCTCCTCGATGAACCGACAAACGGACTTGACCCGAGGACCCAGTGCTTTCTTGTGGAGCTTATGCTTGCACTGAGCGAGGCAGGCAAGACCCTTGTCATCGCAACACACGACCTGTCTCTGATTGCGGAAATGCACGCTAAGGTTGCCCTTCTGTCTGAAGACCACAGGATAGAAAAGATCGGTCCTGCTGAAGAAATCCTCAAAGACGACGACCTCCTTCTAAAGGTAAACCTCATTCATGAGCATATGCACTATCACGGAAGAGAGGCGCATAAGCACAGACATTCTCATTACTTCTTTCACAAGCATTGACGCCGGCAATAAAGCCTTGAATTAACAGAATGGTGAAAATCTATTATTACGGGGTTACCAGTCATTGTCCTGAAAACACTTCAGTTCAATGGCGTCATTCCGGCAGTCCTTAGGCCGGAATCCGGTTTTTTCAGTGTGTTCCTGGATACCTGCTTTCGCAGGTATGACATTAACAGGTATTTTTATGCTCCTTTGTGCCGACCTGTCTGCATGTTGATATAATTTTCAAGACAGGATTTACTCCCCGACGCCTGCATTATTCGACCTGACAATTGAGAATAACCTCCGCATATTGATATCATAAGGTTACCTTTTATTATGAAAAAGTTAACTCCATTTTTTATTCTTCTGGTCCTTCTCCTCCTCAATACACCGGCACATGGGAAGGTATTAAAATCAGACACAACATGGTCAGGGGAAGTAACAGTAGATCAGGACGTCATAGTATCAAAAGGTGCAACACTGACTATTCTGCCCGGCACAGTCATCCGCGTAGTCCCTTCTGAGAGCACAAAAACAGAGCCTGAGTACCTTTCTCCTCTCACAGAGATAACTGTCAGGGGGACACTTAAAGTGGACGGGACGGAGAGCTCGACAATCACTTTCCTCAATGGCGGAGAAAATAAATCTGTCTGGGCCGGGATAATCATTGACGGCGGTACACTCAATGCGAAGCATACCGTAATTCGCGATGCAGAGACAGGGGTCGACCTGATCAGAGGTGCTGTGCATCTGAAGCATGCTCTTCTTACAAACAACCGCTACGGCTTTATATCCCAGGGTAGTGACACTGCTTCTCTCCTTGAAGCTGTAAAGGTGCAGCACAACGATTACGGGATATTTCTGCTCAACGGGGCAAAGCTTGAAAACAGGGACAGCATTATCAGTCAGAACAGAAAGAGGGACATATATACTGCATCTGCAAAAGAATACATGCCGGGTCTTAATGATTACACCTATAAAGACCGGGGGGTGGAACAGACGAGGGTATACGGAGACGATGTCATTTTAGGTCCAGCAGTATGGCAGGGAAGGATAGAAGTAAACGGCATCGTCAGGGTGCCGGACAATTCCAGACTGATCATACTGCCCGGCACGGTCGTGGAGTTCAGGAAGACCGATGCCAACAACGACGGCATCGGTGACAACGGGCTTTTGATACAGGGGAATTTTATTGCCAAGGGCACACAGGGAAATCCGATTATCTTCAGGTCTGCTGAAAAACAGGCTGGCACAGCTGACTGGGATTCGATCAACATCATCAACAGCGACAAGGCGCAGAACCTGATTGAGTACTGCCAGATCGAGAATGCATACAGGGGGCTGCATTTCCACTTCTCGAATGTGGCGATAGCAGAGTCTGTGCTTAAAAACAATGAACGGGGGATACAGTTCCAGGAGTCGATAGTTGATATCAGGGGGACCCATTTTTACAGGAACAGGAGCGTGCTGTGGGCGCGGGATTCCGAGATCATATTCAATGACAATACGATAGCGTATAATCATTCCGGGATCAACCTTTTCAGAAACACCCTCACTTTCAAAAACAACCTTATCATAAATAATGAGCGTGAAGGCCTGCGGGTCAGAGAGGGCATCCCGATACTGGAAGGGAACGTCCTGGACGGCAACCGCTACGGCCTCATGATAGTCGATACGGTATACGGGAGTTTCAGAAAGAATGTCATATCTCACAACCTTGAATCCGGGGTGGCGCTGAGGGGGGCGGACAACCTCGATTTCAGCGGCAATGTTGTACAAGCCAACGGACTCAACGGCATTGTCATTCAGGACTCAGGCGCTTTCATCCGGGGCAACCTTATATCTGACAACGGAGAAAGAGGGATAGGCATACTCTCTTTCCACGGGACAATACACGGCAACAACATCCTTAAAAACGGGATGTATAACCTCGGCATTGACGGGCCGGCAGATGTTTCAGCTCAGAACAACTGGTGGGGAGACGGAGACATCAGAAGCACCATTTACGATAAAGAGAATGACCCCGATAAAGGGAGAGCGGAATATATGCCATTTTTACAAAAGCCTGTCATTTTGACATGGCCCGTCAGAAATATATATACAGATGCTATATGGCATGGAGATATTGGCATTGATAAAACAATAAATGTCATTTCAGGCACACAACTTGCAATATTGCCAGGTGCAAGGGTCCTGTTTTCAGAGGACTCCGGTCTTAATATCAGGGGAAGGATAACTGCAATAGGAGAAAAGAATAAAGGCATTAGCTTTACCTCACTAAAAGGTGAGGCCTGGGACGAGGTCCTGCTTGATCATGCTGACGGGAGCGAATTTACTAATTGTCTTTTTGAGAATGCAACCTGGGCACTGCATGTACATTTTACCAGGTTAAATGTGAACGGCTGTACTTTTATAAAGAATTATGGAGGGATGAGGTTCCGCAGCGGACCTGTCGAAATAACACATTCCTCTTTCCGTGAAAACGATATCGGCCTCAGATCAACTGCCGGCAGTGCGCTTATCAAAGGAAACAGCATAACAGCCAACAGAATAGGTATCTTTGTAAGAGAACAGGGCAGCCTGTCCATCAGGGAAAACAATATTTTTGCCAATAGCGAATACAATATGCGCCTTGGCGATTTCAATGAGGAAGACGTGGACGCAAGATACAACTGGTGGGGTAATGCCTCCCCTGCTGAAAAGATATTTGATGCTGCCACAGAGCCAGGCATAGGCATTGTACATTATGAGCCGTTTGCTGAAAAGCCTTTTATGACAGAATCACCGGAGAAGGTAACAGCGGAAACAGGAGGTGCAGAAGGGAAATGACAACTTATTTTTTCTCCACTATGTTCCGGCTGTCTTTTGTACTGCTCTTTCTTCTGGCAGCGCTGCCAGTTTCCGGCGCAGAAATTTCAAATGCTGACAATAGAAATTCTGTCTTAAAGGGAAAAATCTCGGATGTGGAAGGCAGGGCTGTGGAAGGGGCGATGGTGTTTGTCTATGACAGCCCTGATGTCAAAAGGGCAGCGAATTACATCTCATCCCGGACAGATAAAGAAGGGACATACCGTATTGTCGTACCTGCAGGTAGATACTGGCTGGTCGCGCGTACAAAAAGCAGTGAGGATTACGGACCTCTTATGCTGAAAGACAGACATTCCGGGGACCCTGTAGAAACAGATCTCACCCCTGAAAGAGAAGCAGAGACCGACTTTGTTGTAGCAGACCTGATGGAGGCCATAAAAATGAAGAGGCAGGAAAGGGAAAGACCTCTCAAAATATCCGGACGGATTACAGATGAAAAAGGTTCCCCTGTCAGCGGTGCATACGCAATTGCTAACAGAAAGCAGGAGATAGCAAGAGTTCCGGATTATCTCTCAACCTGGGTTGACAGCGAAGGCCGTTATACGATGTACGTCCCGCGGGGCAGATACTACATTGGAAGTGCGTCATCCTTCCCCCCCGGTCAGGACTATTCCATGAATGAGGAAACGGGCATTGATTCTGATATTACAATGGACATAATAAGGAAAACACCCGGGAAGGCCGAGTAAACAGTTATATGGTATATTAAAATATACGTAAGAATAAGAATTAGCTGAGAAAGAAGTATAGGTTTAGAGCAAGGGAGGTAACATCCATGAAAAAGCTGGTATTTATAATAATAATGACGCTAACTTTATTTTTGCCGGAGGGTCATGCATGTGTAGGAAAGACCCTGACTATAGGTGTAGTTAATACATCAGAGGGACAGGTCCTGGCTGAAATGATCTCCACTCTTATTACAGAAAGGACAGGAACGGCCGTAAACGTGGCTTTTTATGAAAACATGCAGGACCTCTACGAGGCAGTAAGAGTTACAAAAGTCGATATTTCGATCGAGAACACAAGCAGGGCCATGCGTGTATTGAATAAACCCGCAGAAGCAGACGTTCAGAAGGCATACGAAATTGTTAAGGCGTCCTATGAAAAAGAAAAGGGCCTTATATGGCTTAAACCCTTCGGTTTCCAGAAGGGGGGCGGTGACGGCACTCCCTCTATTACCGCTACCATTCTCAGGAATGAAATACTCAATAATTTTCCTGCCCTTCCGAGACTGATCAACAAGCTCGGCAGCAGCATCAATGATGATATGTATACAAAACTGATCAATTCAGTTGAAACCGGCAGGAAACCCGGCAGCGTAGCGCGGGATTTCCTGAAATCAAAAAAACTCATATAAAAAGAAAGGCCGAAGTGGTCATTGAAGAGGCTTGAATGGTTGTATCAATTTCTGGGATCAAAAAAATTTACCCTGGGTCTGTTTCTGGTCCTCTGTCTTTTTTTAATCCCGAGGACCTTTGTCGAAACAGAAGACATTCAATTAGGAATGTGGGGCAGCATAATCTTCGGATTACTCAGTCTGAATCTGGCACTCTGCACGATTCAGCGGATAAAGGCGCTTACAAAAGCAGTCATTATACTGCATGCAGGGATACTAATGATCTTCGCCGGTGTCGTGATCAGTTCTTTTGGTTATGTGGCAACTGTAAATATATACGAGGGAACAAAGGTGAACGAGGTATACCGGTGGGACATAAAGAAGGATGTACCTTTAGGAATTAATATCATGGTGAAAAAAATAAATGTGCAGTATTATCCGGTCGCAGTAAAAGTCGGTGTTCTAAGAGGGCAGGAAAAGTTCGGACTATTCCAGCTGAAGACCGGGGAAAGCTTTCAGCTTGAGCAGTTTACGGTCAGGGTGGATGCACTGGAATTGATGCATGCTCAGAAGCTTGACCTCAGTGTTTTTGACGGCGAAAATCTTATCGGTGCTGCAGATACGCTCGGAGAAAACACCCTCCCTTCTGATTTCCCTTATGAATTCAGGCTGGTGGCTTTTCAAAATCCTTCCCTCAAAAGATTGTGGGTAGACCTCAGTCTCTCAAAAGATTCAGAAATAGTAGCAGAGGGTACTTCTGAAGTGAACCACCCTTTGACCTGGGGGGAATTCAGTTTTTATAACACGAAAGTGGATGCTGATAAATATGGCCTTCCCTTTGCAGGAATACAGATAACAAATGACCCCGGGGTCCCGTATGTGTACGCCGGTTTTGTGGTTGCAGGCATAGGATGTCTGATTTTCTTATTCAAGAGGATATATGGATACAGATAAATTTATTAATAGGTCTACAAGTTATGCGTCATTCCCGCTTGCCGGGAATCATTATGGAAAAAGACTCCGGGCAAGCTCGGAATCGAGTCGAACCGACCGGAGTGACTTATCACAGTCGCATACTTATGAACTCCTTAGCAAGTTATTCATTTCTATTTCTGTTCTTATTTTTATGATGTCATGCACACAGACACCTCCTGCTGATAAGGGGAAAACCTACAAGATCGGTTATATGATATGTAACAGCGAACAGGAAACGCTCCAGCGCTTTAAACCCTTCACAGCATACCTGAGCAAAAAGCTGGGGGTCCGGTTTGAGGCAGTCGCGCTCGATACCTCGGATTTCACAAAACATGTGGACGAACTCGATTTCACTCATACAAATTCATTACTGTATGTCATTATGAACAGAAACAACGGGGTCGATATACTTGCAGCAGAAAAATCAGGGTCCCTCGGCGCCAGGGTAAAAGGCCTGATCATCGCATCAAAAAAGAGCGGGATAAAAAGCGTTCAGGAACTTAAGGGCAAGACCATGATATTCGGTCCGTCGCTCGGCCCTACTTCATTTATGGCGCAGCTCGATATCCTTATGAAGAACGGGGTCGACCCTGAGAACGACCTTGCATATTATTCCATCCCTGCTGGATCGTTTAAACATGAAAAGGTCATCTACGGTGTACTCTTCGGAAAATACGATGCAGGCGCTGCACCTCTTCTTGATTATGAGAGGATGATCGCTGACGGCAGGATCGACCCGGCGGACTTTACGGTACTGGCAGAAGGAGAACCGATCCCTTACTGCAATTTTGCGGTCACCCAGAAGATCCCCGATGATTTTGCAAAAAAGTTTAAAGAGGTGCTGCTGAATATTAAGAAAGACGACACTGTTGAACTTGACGGTGAGGTAATAAAGGTCCTTGAACGGGCCCATATCGACGGCTATGAAGATGTCAAGGATGCAGACTTCGACGGCATTCGCGATATGGCAAAGAGGACGAACATGCCCCCGTATCAGAGGTATTAAAAAGATTCAAGATGCAAGATTCAAGATGCAAGCCTTTGCGACATGCAACTTGCAACTTGCAACTGGTCTTTTGCAAGAATCAAAGTTAAAGATTATGAGGTTGATAATTATCCATTTAAAGTATTCATGCGGAGCGTGTTATGGACTGGCTTGACAGAATATCCGGAGCGGCGATCATCATCCTGGTCATCACATCGGTGGTCCTCATCAGCGGTCATATGGGTGAGGCCGGACCTGACCGTACTGTCAGCGAAAGACAGGCAATGGCGGTACACCCTGCGCCAAACAGCGAAATGACCGCTGAGCTTGAATTGATAAAAGACCTTATTGAGGCAGGTACCCTTGAAAAGGCTGAAGTCATGACTCTCGACCTCTTCCAGAAGTATCCTTTTGAAGGGGGCCCCCGCATGCTGATGGGGGACATTTTCATGAGAAGACAGGAACCGCTAAAGGCCATGCCGGAGTACAGGCAGGCTGTTGATCTCAACCCTGACTACCTCGACAAAAAGACTGCACTTTTTCAGGGGAAGAAATTGAAAGTGGCCGTAAGTGAGGCATTATCCGGGATTGAAAAAGCCATGCACCTGAATCCTGATGATGCGTCCATAATCAGCAGCAGAAAGGATGCCTATTATTTACAGAGAAAGATTGCAGGAAGCTGCTCATGAAGCAGCCCGGGTTTATTAACAGTATGGGAAATTCATCAGGTATAGCTGCAAAAGATGTCTGCAAGATCAGGCCCTCAAACGGGGTACTGGGAAGAATAAGAAACTGGATCAGCAGTTCAACCGTTTCATCAGATACAGAATGCTATCCCAAGTCTCTCTTTCTCATTACCGGCGCCGTCATAGGGTTTGCCGGGGTCATGCTCAGTTACCTCGGAAATCCTGCCAACACAGGGTTTTGTGTCTCATGTTTTATGGAAAACATTGCAGGTTCGATCGGACTTCACGGGAATGTCAGGATGCAGTATCTTAGACCGGAGATCCTCGGCTTTGTCATTGGTTCGTTCCTGATGTCGCTTTATAAAAAAGAGTTCAGGGCAACAGGCGGGAGTTCGCCGCTGCTCAGATATTTTATAGGGATACTGCTGATCATCGGATGCGCTGTGTTTATGGGCTGTCCGATAAAGATGATTTTCCGGATCGCTGCCGGGGACCTCACGGCATGGCTTGGAATGGGCGGACTGGCAGCAGGAGTATTTATCGGGCTGAAGTTTCTTGAAGGAGGTTTCAGCCTCGGAAGGCCGAACGAACTCCCGGCTGCAAATGCCCTGCTGATACCACTCATGATGGCCCTTTTACTGGGTGCCCTTCTGCTGAAACCGGGTTTTATATCCCTCAGCACCAAAGGCGCAGGCGCACAGTATGCACCTCTTTATCTTTCTCTTATCGCAGGCCTCGGTATCGGGGCACTGGCACAGAGCACTGGATTTTGCGTGACCGGCGGTATATCGAGGTTTTTCCTGTGGGGTCCGAAGGAATTTATTTCATGTCCGAAGACTACCGGCCTTGCACTCGGTATGGGTTCTTTTTTCCTGTTCGCGCTGGTCGCAAGCATTCTTACCGGACAGTTTTCCCTTGGCTGGTATGGTCAGCCAAGCTCTAATGACAGCCATCTCTGGAATTTTTTCGGAATGCTCCTGGTAGGGTTCGGATCCGTCCTGATAAAAGGCTGCCCGTTCCGTCAGCTGATATCAGCCGGACAGGGCGATACTGACGCAGGTGCAGCTGTACTCGGCATGCTGACCGGCGCCGCTCTAGTCCAGAACTGGGGGCTTGGAGGCAATCCTGCCGGGACCCCTTACGAGGGGAAGATCGCCATACTCCTCGGTCTATGCGCGCTGTTTGCAGTCGGGCTTCTCTACCGTAAAAGGGGAGAGACATACGCTCCGGAATTCCAGTCAGGACTTGATTAATAGTTGCAGAAATTTAATAGATATAGGTTATATCGTCATTCCCGTGAACAGGCTGTGTCACAATTGTCATTCCGGCCTGAGTGCCGGAATCTATGCATTTTGAAAGTGCCTGGAATAGCGGGATTCCTGCATTCGCAGGAACCAACATGAGCCTTTGGCTCACAAAGGAGTATGAGAATTTTTTGTCATTCCCGCAAGCGAAACGCGTCGGGAATCTGTTTTACAAATCCGGTTCCGGACAAGCCGGAATGACATTTTGAGTCAATGACGGCAGATGAAATATCATTGACTATATTTGAACTAGATAATTCCAGACATGGGAACCGATAAGCAAAACAATAATTGCGAGTTGCACGGCAGTTCTTCAAGGGCAGCCAACAAGACGCTGCTGTTCATGGTCTTTGCGTCTTTTGCGCTGATTGTCTGGCACGTATGGGTCTACGGCCCGAGCGGGCACGCAGTAAGACCGGAACTGCTCACAAAGCCGTTCCCGGTAATACTGGGGACCGAAATATGGGACATGGTATTCAGCGGGCACGGTATCCTTGCAGAACTGATAGATGTCTTTCCGTATTTCATAATCGGCATATTGCTTGCGGGTCTGATCCGCACATACAAGCTGACTGTAAGACTCCAGAGGACCCTCAACAGGTACGGTTTTTCGAGTATATTTATTGCAGCGGGTATAGGGATCTTTACCCCGCTGTGTGCATGCGGCACACTCACAACAGCTATCAGCCTGCTGTTTGCAGGTCTACCCCTGGCGCCGGTGATGGCGCTGCTTGTTACCTCACCGCTGATGAGCCCGTCCACATATCTGCTGACACTGAATGATCTGGGGCCGGAATGGACCGTAATAAGGACAGTCGCGGCTTTTATGCTGGGGATCTTTGCAGGGGTCATAACGTATTTCATCAGGAACAAAGGTTTTCAGACAGAGAGCATATTTATTGAAGGCGCTATCACGAGGGGAGATTTCCATGATGAGAATTATCCGGACGAACGGCTCAGGTGCGGGTGCAAAGAGAAATTCGGCAACAGGATAGCAGCTAAAACCAGCAACCTGTTTGTCATCTTTCTGGCAAAGTCATCAGAAATGCTCTGGCTCGTAGGTAAATACGT
Source organism: Nitrospiraceae bacterium (assembly GCA_003599025.1). Taxonomy (GTDB): domain Bacteria; phylum Nitrospirota; class Thermodesulfovibrionia; order UBA6902; family UBA6902; genus UBA6902. The sequence continues at coordinate 24,697 of QZIL01000040.1, forward strand.
CCTCATCGGAGTCGCAACAGGGGCCATTGTCCAGAGATATATGCCTTACGAATGGATTTACAGTCTCTTTGGACAGGAAGACCCGCTCAGCATCATATGGATCACCTTCGGCACCATCCCGATATTCCTGCATCAGATCAGTGCCTCAAGTATTCTCTATCATATCAAGAGCTCCCTTGACAGCACCATGAATGGCGGTGCAGGACTTGCCTTTCTTATTGGAGGGCCGGTAACAGCACTTCCCACTATGATAATGTTCTGGACAATCTTCAGGAAAAGGGTGTTTTTTCTGTACATGATTGTCTGTCTTGCAGGCACGATAATGATCGCCTATGGATTCCAGTATTTCGTGTTCACTCCGCATGTAGATACAGGCAACCCTGTTTTCCAGGGCGTCAGGTCAATATCCGGAGGGACTTCAGCAGTTATTACAAAGGAACGTAATGACAGGCATGTCAGGGTTGTTATGGACCCGGGAGGGAAGGGACTCATTGCTACATATACTAATTCCATCGAAGGACAGGGAGGCGTTGTCTTTGATTCCGGCAGTGAAAGGTTCCTTGGTAGTGCTGCAGACAGGTATGATAACAGCAGATACATCAGAAATATCGCTGCATGGCTTGAAGAGAACAATGTTTCGGAGAGCAGTAAAAAGATATTGATTTACAATGCAGGGGACGGGCAGGGTTTTAGCCGGAGCACCATTGAAAGCCTTGAGAATAGCGACGGCTTTAAAGTAGAGTTAACAGACAGGAAAGAAAACCCTGAGGTCAGTGAGTCGTTGCTTGATGAGCATAGTCAGCTATGGATATTTTTCGGGGAATCCACCCCGGAAAGCAGACTGTCTGATTCTGAACTCGAGACGATCACCCGTTTTTCAGATGAAGGTAAGAGCATCCTGATTGTGTCAGGTACTGACCGGAACAGGACTAATGAGCCGGCTGCTGCCAACGGTCTGGCTTCAATATTCGGGGTCAAATTCGAAGGGTTTGTTAAACACAGTGATGAACTTAAGGTGTCCTCTTCATTTCATGCAATTAGCGGAATATCAGAGGGCCTCGAACGGTTTTACAGAGCGATGAAATGACCAGGGAAATCATAAATATAAAAACAGCATTAGCGTCATTCCGGGCTTGACCCGGAATCCAGTTCCTTTTTCTCTGGATTCCCGCCTTCGCGGGAATGACAAAACATGATCCCTTATTTATTAATGCATGAGCATGTCTCAGGTTTATGTATGCAAAAACTTTTGTCGCTTTAGTTTAAATAAATAAATATACGGAGGACATTATGAAAAACAAGGCCTTGATCCTGGACATTCCGCAACTGAAGAAATTTGATGACACCAAGCGGCATCTTGAAACCATCTGGTCTGACAAGCACACAAAGATCAACCTCATCTGCATGAAGCCCGGCCAGACAATAACGACCCATACCCATCATGACAATCATGTCTGGATAGTCATGGAGGGGGAGGGTGAATTCATGATAGCAGGGGAAAAGCAGGTGATCGGTCAGGGCAAGATCGTGATAGTCCAGCCGCTTGTCGATCACGGGATAAGCAATGCTTCAAAGAACGACCTTGTCATCGCGTCTTTTACTGCAGTAGGTGACTGATGAAGATATACAGAAACCCGGACGTAATGTGGAGAGAAGAGGACGAATTCAAAGAGCAGGCATATAAAGGCCTCGACACAGGGGAAGATGTTGCTGAAATCGGCACCTCTATCCTGCTTCATTCCGGCAAGATGCACTCTCTGAATGTACTCGGCACCGAGGTCTGGAAGCTGTGCGACGGCAGGACAGTGGAAGAAATCATTTCAAGCCTCGGGGAGGATTTCGATGTTGATGAGGAGGTCCTGCGAAAAGACGTAATCGAGTTCCTCGAGAACATAAAGGAGGAAGGTCTTATATATGAAGAATGATCTTATCCCCTCGTCGCCCCTTACAGTAAACTGGGCGGTCACGAATAAATGCAATTTTGCCTGCAGCCATTGCTACAGCCGGAGCGATACAAAAGAGGAGCTGGATTTTGATACTGTCTGCGATGTACTTGACAAGCTGGCAAAGGCAAAAGTGTTCTCTGTTAATTTCGGTGGAGGGGAACCCCTTTTAAGAAAAGACCTCCTTGAGATTGCACGGCGCAGCGCAGACCTGGGATTTGCCGTATCAATGAACAGCAACGGCTTTCTGATCGACCGTGATATGGCCCTGAAGCTCAAGGGGGCCGGGTTTTCAAAGGTAGGCATCAGCATCGACAGCCCAGGTCCGGAGGTGCACGACAGGTTCAGAGGTATAAAGGGAAGCCATGAGAAGGCAATCTCTGCACTGGCATATCTGAAAGAAGCCGGGATTGAAACGTCTATTTCTTCGGTCATATGTAAAATCAATATAGACGATGTTGACGGGCTGGTTAAGATGGCAATCTCATCCGGAGTGGCCAACATCAATTTTCACAACTTTAAGTGCTCCGGACTCGGCTTTGCCAACAAGGACATACTGGATCTCACCCCTGATGAGTGGCGGGACTTTTATATCCGGGCGATTGAGCTGAAAAAGTCGGTTAAGGACCTCCGTATTTCCCTTGAAGACCCCATTATCTCCCAACTCGGTGAGAAGAGCAACGATACCCTTGTGAAGGGGAGCGTGTGCGGAAAGCTTTCGCTGAACATCAAATCAAACGGCGATATCACACCATGCGGTTTCATTCCGATTGTTGTCGGGAATATATGTAATGACGATCTGCTCACGATATGGAAAAACTCCCCTGTCCTGGATAAAATGAGAAATAAAGAGCCCAAAGGAAAATGCCTCAGCTGCGAGAGCCAGTCTGAGTGTCTCGGCGGGTGCACGGCAAGGACTCTTGCCCTGACCGGAGACATGAACAATCCCGATCCTCACTGCTGGAAGAAATGAACCTCAAGGAACTGGCCTTCCCTATAAGGATATACTGGGACCTCTCCCCTGCCCCGGACAATGCCACGATCGACTACCCCGGAATATGCCGGGAAATAGTGGAGATGAGATTTTTCTCCCTTAACCTGCGCGATGCAGGCGTTGAGTTAAGCAGTACATGCATGGAAATACTCGAGGCTCTCAATAATAAACCGATAGCTGTAGCCCTTACAGTTTCACGTTCTGTCATCAACCCTTCAATGATGACCCGTTTGTCCGGCCTTAAGGTGAAAGAACTGCTTATTGATGCATTTACAGATGAGGATTTCAGGTTTATCGCTGAGTTGCGTAACCAATACAATAATAGCACTATGGTAATCGGGGCTTCCTTTCAGATCAATAAGTACAATTACAGGGGCATACCGGACATAATTTCATTTTGTCTCAATAATGATCTTACCCGAATTGTCTTCCCGATGCAGCGTCTTACCGCAAAAGAGGAGTGCTTTTACATCAGCAGGCAGGATGGGAAAGACCTTTCGAATAAATTATATCCATTAAATACAGGAAACCTGAAGCTTACTATTCATGATCCCTTCTTATGGAGAGTTTTTTACCCTGACACAGCATTCCCCGGGGCCGGCTGTCAGGCTGGAAACAGCATGGCATACATTTCTCCTGAAGGCAATGTGTATCCCTGCCCTTCCATGCCCAAAATCCTCGGGAACCTTAACAACTCACCACTTAAAATACTTCTCTCATCAGCCCTTAAAAAAGAATTGGTTAAGAGTCTACGTAAATCTCCGGTGGCATGCCTTGGATGCAAAGAGATTGATCACTGCATCGGGGGCTGCAGAGGGAGAACTATTGCCTTGAGTGACTCTTTGGAACTACGCGATCCTGCCTGCCAGTAATAAGCAAGGCATATCTTCCACCCCGATCTTATACAGAAAAACGGCCTTGAAACAGTAAGTTATGATTAATGTATTGCCGTTAAATCCTCACTACCCGCACTTATCAGCTTATTTCTTAGGGTAAGCTTTACTTCACACATATCAATATATTTTATTTTTTCCTAAGGTCATCGACTATTAGACATTGCAAGATGCTGTGGGATATTCCACAACATCTAAGGGAATTTACGCTAATCTAAGGAATTCTCTTAAGTTTTATTTTCCACCTGCCGATATTATTATTAAAAAACAAATGTGTTAATTATTTTTACAAGTGGTATGTTAATTGCAAAAACACCTTTACGGAGATAGAATGCGTAAGGAATTAAATAAAAGGATTAAGATTATCATCAGGTCAATAATCGTTTTGTTATTTAGCATTAGTGGCTCTGTGGCCTTTGCAGGGGATTATCCGCATTTTGAAGGAAGCAGTGTATTCTGCGAATCCTGTCATTTTGTGTCCGGAACAGAGCCATCATTAATGCCCCCATGGACAGTACATGAAGCTACAAATATAGATGACACGCAGCATAATACGCTGTGCCTGAGCTGTCACAACGATGTTGATGCTCCATATGTAAAGACACACTCAAGCCTGCAGACCGACAACGGATACGGTGACTGGACAATAGAATGCCGGGTCTGCCACAACCCCCATTACCAGAAACAGTTCGATACATACGGGAGCGCAAGCTATCTTTATTCAGGGGTATCAACAGGGGTAACGACTACTACATTGACAAAGACAGGCGCGGGCTGGACCGTAAACGCGTATCAGGGGCTTTTAGTTGTTCCCAATATAACGCAGAAGCGGTACAAGTATAAGATCCTCAGCAATACGAGTGATACCCTTACCCTTGGTGGGCCTGTAAACCTGGCAAGGGCAGCAGTGGGGAGCACCTTCGCGATAGTATACGGCGGGCTTGTCAACAGCGCGATCGTCACTCCAAACAGCGGAAGCAAGACCGTGAAATTATTCAGGTCAACAGGGACAAACTCCTTTGCTGACGGCAATGCGACATATGACGGGGTCTGCGAGGTATGCCATACGCAGACAACATATCACAGGAATTCAGCAGCCGGAGACCATACTCATAATGCAGGTACAGCTTGTACTGACTGTCATGTGCACACAAAGGGTTTCAAGGTTGCCTGCGATGTCTGCCACGGATATCCTCCGGTTGTAAATACTGCCACAGGAGGCCCTGACGGACTCGCAAACAACCCCGGGGCAACAGGATCATCAACAGCCGGTGCCCACAATGTCCACGTAAATACAAAGGGCTATACATGTACCATGTGTCATTACAACAGCGCAGGCTCAGGCGCAACACACAATAACAGCCTGACGATCACACTTGGATACTCATTGTTCGGAGGTACATATCAGGGCGGTTCATATGACGGGCAGGCAGGAGTGAGTTACAATGCGACTACAACGACCCCAGCGACTAACGTCACAAACACCGGGACAAAGACATGTTCAAATCTCTATTGTCACAGTACGGGACAGTCAACCACGGACGGAAGCAGCGCGACACCGGCCTACGCAAGCCCCATATGGGACAATCCATCAAGCGGGGCATGCGGCACATGCCACAAGGTAACCGAGGCATCCGGCCTGACCTCAGGAAGTCATGCGGCACATCTGGGGACAACGGGAGTAAACGGGTGCGGTGACTGCCACACAGGGGCTGCAAATGATGCCTCGTCATACAATTCATCAAACCATGTAAACGCTTCAATCAATGTTTCAAATACATATACCGCAGGCGGTGCTCCGGGCAATGGCTACGGGACCTGCTCCACAGCATCGTGTCATGATGATGGAACAGGCAATACGGCAGTGACCCCGACATGGGGGACGAGCGTTACGGATTGCACAGAGTGCCACGCAGAGATACCGGCCACAGGCAGTCATCAGAAGCATGTAGTGACTACAAGCTACAATAAAGCTGTATGCGGGAACTGTCATGGAAATGCCGTTCAGGCCACAACAGCCCCGACGCAGCATCTTGACGGGAATCTTGATGTTTATGACTCGGCAGCAGGGGACCTCGGCTATCCCCAGAATGTGGCAAAAGGCGGAGCGCCTTATGACAGCTGTTCAACAGCATACTGCCACAGCACCGGACAATCGACAACAGACGGCAGTTCATCCACCCCGACATATGCGACAGTGACCTGGGGTGGTTCCGCAGTATGCGGGAGTTGTCATAAAGTCACCGAGGCATCAGGCCTGACCTCCGGCAGCCATGCAGCACACCTTGGAACAACAGGAGTAAATGGCTGCGGAGACTGTCACGCAGGAACAGCAAATGACGCTTCAACGTATAATTCGATAACACATGTAGACGGCAATATAGATGTTGACAACACATATACTGCTGACGGCGCTCCGGGCAATGGCTACGGCACCTGCTCAACAGCATCGTGCCATGATGACGGAACAGGGCTTCCGGCAGTAACGAGGCCATGGGGAACGAATGTGACGGACTGTTCAGAGTGCCATGCAACTGTTCCGGCCACAGGAAGCCATCAGAAACACGTAGTATCTACTAATTACAAAAAGGCTGTTTGTGGAGACTGTCACAACGGGGCAGTACAGGGGACGACCGCTCCTTCACAACATAAGGACGGGAACCTTGATGTTTACTATTCATCTCCGGGAGATCTCGGATATCCGCTTAATGTGGCAAAGGGCGGAGCGCCTTATGACAGTTGTTCGACAGTATACTGCCACAGCACGGGGCAATCAACATCAAACGCCAATTCATCGACTCCTACATATGCAACTGTGACATGGGGCGGTACAGCCGTATGCGGCACATGTCATAAAGTGACCCAGGCGTCCGGACTGACCTCAGGCAGCCATTCAGCCCATCTTCTGAGTGATTCAGTCAGCGGCTGCGCAGACTGTCATACCGGAGCGGCAAATAATGCTTCAACATATGATTCAACCAGCCATATCAATGCCCAGATAGATGTAGCAAACTCTTATACAGCAGGGGGCGATCCAGGCAACGGCTACGGGACCTGTTCTGCAGCGGCCTGCCACGGAAGCGGCTCTCCGGCATGGGGGACTGACTTCACCGGCATCGACATATGCACAAAATGCCATGGTACACCTACAGCAACACCTGCCCCTAATTATGCCAAGGCCCCTCCAAAGGACACCGCAGGCGACACTGCAGCAACTGATGCCCAGGTTGGCGCACATCAGGCGCACCTGCAGGCAACACTTTCAAATGATATAGCCTGCAGTCAGTGCCATACAGTGCCTTCTGCTGTTTCTGATGCAGGGCACATTAACGATGCGACTCCGGGAACTGCGGAGCTCACCTTCGGGGCACTGGCCTCATATAACAGTGCGACCCCGGCATACGCAGCAGGAGAGTGTTCTACTGTTTATTGCCACGGCGGGGCAATGCCGGGAGGCACAACAGACGGCGCTGACCGGACCCCGGAATGGAACAATACTAATTACCTTACCGGTGTTGCAGCGAATGACTGCTCAAGGTGCCACGGATATCCTCCGGCAAATGCCTTACACTCCGGCAAGCTCCCGACTGACTGTATCAGATGCCATGACACCGGAGTAAACGCAGCCGGCACCGGATTTACTGATGCAAGCACTCATATCAACGGTGTTGTCAACATAGCTGACGACTGCTTTGACTGCCACTCTTCAAGAGGCGGTGTTACACCCGGCACATCAGGCGACCCGCAGCATGAACATCATGTACAGACAGCATATAACGGCAAGGTGTCACAGGGGGACTACGGCAAACTGCCCAACTGGTACTCATATTCAAATCTTGGCGGTGTCCCTGACAAGGCATGCGGCTACTGCCACCCGCAGTCATCAGCCACACACATGAACGGTGTAATCAACCTGAACTTTGATCCTAACGATACAGGAGCGGCCGGCACCATGAAGGCCAAGAACGCACCTGTACAGAGCTACTCGCAAGTACAGCGCACAAGCGTCACCTGCTCCAGCGTATACTGCCACAGCAGCGGATACTTTGACGGTACTACATATCAATACAAGACATCACCCAACTGGTACGGCGGCACATTCGTTGGCAACAAGTGCGACGACTGCCACGGCAACATGCCTGATACAAGCTCTCACATGTCTCACGGCAGGGTCGCGCTCCATTATGACACCATATTCAGCGGCACGACTGGACTGGCAGCTGCGAGTGGAGGAGTCGGGTCAGGCGCAGGCCATGGTGATCCGAACACCTCGACAACAATCAACTGCAACCTCTGTCATTATAATGTCGTTAAGATGGCTGCCAACGACAAGAACACGGTCTGCGCGGAATGCCACGGCACAACCGCCGCCCTTGTCGGCACAATGGTCATCGACCCATCAGCAACGAGCCATGTCACAGGAGCTGCTGATGTTGACTTCGCGCCTGTCATGGTCCGGTCAAGGGCACAGATAAGGGATGATATCACAAAGGTAAGTGAACTCGATACATACTGGCAGAGGAACAACGGCTACAAGCAGGGAGTAAATTCATACGACAGTTCAAAGGCCACGCTGTCAAGCGAGTCAACCTACAACAGCGGAACGCAAACCTGTTCAACCGTTTCCTGTCATAATGGAATCGACATCAAATGGAACACAAATATTTCTTCGTGCAGCGCATGTCATCTTGACCTGCCGCGCACAGACCAATGAGGTAAGGCAAAATTATTATGCGTAATATAAAGAAGGATCAGCCAATGGACGATAAGTTGTATAAGACCAGGTCTATTATGAAAAAACCTTTAATCGACATTAAAAGACATATTACTTCCGTCATGTCGCGGCAGAAAGCGGTCTTATCACTTTTTATAATTTCTGTATGCTTATGCCTTGCAGGAGAATCTGCGGCCGCACTGACCAACTGGGGACGTACAGCCGGAAACGGTACAAACACGAATGTAAACTTTGTGCGTGTCATGGGAGGAACATCTCCCAATGTTGACGGGATGAAGCTGAAGAGTGTCTCGGTTTATGTTGGGAATACTCATTCAAGCCAGGTAAGAGTGGCTGTATACCAGGGAGGCAGTCTCTCATCAGGCCCGGACGGCGCGATACTTCTCTGTGACGCAGGTACTACCACCGGTTCCGGCACTAACCAGTTTTTGACGCTCACCTGCCCTACTGCTCCGCTTATCCTGAAGAACACCCCGATCTGGATTTCAGTAAAGGGAAATGACTCCGGGTTTGCAGTCCAGTATTCCTCAAGCAGCGCAAATGCCGGTGATTTTCAGACAACCGCAGGCCGCTTTGCATCTGGTGGTCAGGTCACAACTGATGAAAGCGCGGCCTACCCTGCCACATGGCCCTCAGACACCGGCACATTCAGCAATTACTGGTATTCATACTATCTGACATATGAAACCGGAGTGTCTTGCACAGACCCGGACCCGTCGACGATTACGATCCCTTCCGGCCAGTCAAAAAAAGGTGATCCATATAATGTAAGCACTATGTTTAACAAAACCGGGGATGTGGACACTATTGAATATAAAGTGACCACCCCCGGCGGAGCATCGACCCATAACTGGGGGAAGACCAGCGTGGGGGTGTCAACGACAAATGCTAATTTTGTGAGGGTCATGAGCGGGAATGCACCTTCGTCTACAAACATGCATTTGAAATCCGTATCTGTTTATGTTGGGGCCAATCATGGAGACCAGATAAGGCTTGCTGTATACACCGGGGGAAGCCTGACAGCAGGCCCTGCCGGAGCAACACTGCTTAAAGACTTTGGGACGACAACCGGCACTGCTGTAAACCAGTGGTTGACACTGACCCACACAGGAGCGGATATAACTATCCCTGCGGGCCAGCCGGTATGGATCGCCTTTAAGAGCAACGGCGGCGGCTCGGGTTTTGCCGTACGGTACGCCTCCAGCTCTACGAGCACTGACTTCCAGACATCGCGGGGACGATGGAATTCGGCGAGCGTTTCGACTGACGACACCGTTGCGTATCCTGCAACGTGGCCGGCTGACAGCGGGTCCTTCAGTAATTACTGGTATGATGTATATATTGAATATCACGTCGGAGGCACCGACGTCTGCACAGACTGGACATCAAATGCTGTAATTCCGGCAAGCGCTTCAGGCGGCGCTAAGTGCGGGAACTATACTGACGGAGGGACCTACACTCTTGATGTACGGGGCACTGACCCTGACTGCGGCAGTATTATTACAACAACAGCAAGGGACTTTACGTGGAACCAGTGTCTTGCCAACACGGCAGATGACCTCTCGTATACATTCCTTGAGTCCTATGAAGTCAGACTGATATGGTCTTATGAATGTACGAACAACGAATACTACAAGATATACCGCAATGGAGCATTTCTGGCAAACGTCACACCATGCCGGGGAACATATATAGATACAACTGTATCACCTGACACTGACTACACATATACCGTACGGGGTTACAGTACGAATGAGCCTTGCGAAAGCGGAGATTCAAACCAGCTGAATATACACACTCCTGTATATGAACCACGGACAACACCGGGAATCGCAGCCGCCAGCCCGGCAGACCAGTCCATTTATGTCACTGCCCGTTACACGCATGATTCGGACAAGGACAATACGCTGTTGATTGAGTGGGGCCTTGAACAGGTCAATTTCAGCCTCGGTTCTACAGTAGTCCCTCACAGCGAAAGCCCGTTCATGTACCAGATCACCGGACTGACGAACAGCAAGGCCTATCAGGTGCGGGTCACATATCAGGACGCGGATGGATTTACCGGGGGCAGCAGCAATGTCCAGATCATAAACCATGTAGTGCCTGCTGTCTGGTCCGACGACACGATGCTGCATAACAGCAACCGGTTTGGAGACAACAAATACTGGAACGGCGACTGGGGCACCCCGACAGGAGAGTACGGAGGGTTTACCTGTGCAACCTGTCATGAGATAACAACGAGCAATATTAAACGCGTAAAAGAATCCATCACTGCCCCTGCGGGGGCCTTCCCCGGTGCTGAAGTCGTCTTTAATCAAACAGGCGCAGGCGGCTTCGGAGATGATACAGCTACACATACAACATCACAGGCAATATGCGAAGTGTGCCACACCAAGACATTATATCACCGTTTCAATTCACCCACGGCAAGACTTCATGAGTCCGAGCCGGCTATGTATGACTGCACCCTCTGCCATCCCCATGAAGTCGGGTTCAAGCCTGACGGCGCATGCACGATCTGCCATGCAATAGCTATGGGTGACAGGGTAGCGGTAATGGGCCAGTTCAACTCCGACTCCCATCATATTCAGGGGGTCACTGTGAACGGGACCCACTGTTACCAATGTCACTGGGAGGCCAATTCAGACGGCAGTGTAAATACGACATACCACGGCGGTTCTCTCAGCCCTGGATCAAAGGTAGACCTCGTAATCTACGGATTCGGGACACGGCCTTCAACTTATACGCCCGGAGTGACTGTTGTCCAGTATATGGCGGATGGCTCACGGGCGCAGATAACGGAAATGAACCAGCACTGCATAAGCTGCCATAATGATGAAAACAACACCACAATACCCTTCGGCGACGGCAATACGCCAAATGAATATGCCTGGGACGGAACATGCAGCAATACAACGTATAACGGCAAGAGAGAGGCCTGTCTCTCAAACGGAGGCACATGGACAAAAGGTACTAGCATCAACACCAGGTACGCGCCTGAAACAACGACACCATGGGGCAAATACAGCGGGGCAAACACCAACGGCAAGAGCGCTGTTACAAAGGCCCACTCTTCCCATGGTGTGGCCCAGAAGAACCAGCAGGGATTCAATCTGAGCGAGACCTGGCCGGACACAAGCGGATATATAAATGTTGCATGTTTTGACTGCCACAATTCACATGGTTCTGACGTAACAGGAACGACAGCGAGCTATACAAGTGATGCGCCAAAGGGCGGAAACCTTAAGAGCACCCTGGCGGGCAAGGGCGGATATCAGATGACATACAAGCCTGCTGCAGGTGGTTCAGTAGCAAACAAAAATACATATAGTGCCGGGGCAGCGCTCTGTTTTGACTGTCATGAATCGGTTGAAGCAGGAACAGCACCATGGGGATATCAGGGCACTTACGGGGCCACGCAGCCTATAAAAGGATACAACGATACTTCATATTTCGGAGCAGGTACAACAGGGCCTCAACAAAGGTATACATACAAGGCGGGGGCAGGGGCAAATAAGGGCGGCCATCTTTCTAAATCCTCTAATTTAAATACCACCCCCGGTGAAAGCATAAACGGTCTCTGTACCCCATGCCATGACCCTCATGGTGTGAGCCCGACACTGAACCAGGCTTATGCTGTTCCCATGCTTAAGGGCACATGGATGACATCACCATACAGAGAGGATGCTGCGCCTTCAACAACGAATGCGTCGCGCGGGGGCGGGGATAAAGTAAATACCCTGAATGTTGGAAGCACCCCCGGCTATTATATTGACCAGAACACATTCACTGCAGATACGACTAACGGCAAGAACAACAATATAGTCAAATGGAACTTCAGCGCCTCCACAAAGATCAGTGAATCAGTCAATGAATTTGCTGGACTCTGTCTCAGGTGCCACACAAAAGCTCAGATAGATCCTGACGGCGGTACTCCCAATAATACATGGAAAACCTATGACAGGATCCATGACACGGTAAAAGGCTGGGCCCAGACTACAGGCGGAAACGCAAATAACACGGTACATGCGTTCCCATGCTCTAAATGCCACAGCGCACATAATTCACCATTGCCGCGGTTGATGGTGACCAACTGTCTGCAGGACGAACACAGGGGGCGGGTAGCTTCAGGAGGAAATGGCGGCACCGGGTCCGGTCTAAGAAGCGGTGACGGAGGAGGAAGAGGACGCTTCCCGGCTGGCGGCGGCGGATATACAAATGAAAGCAGGGCAAATGCCTGGAACCAGAACAGCGGAGGCGCATACTTCTTCGGTAATTCCGGGACAAGCGGACAATTTCAGCCCGCCTACCGGACATGCCATGACAGCCAGCCCGGAAATACATGGGACTATCAGAGATGGAACAACGTTACCCCATGGTAATGAATGATGGTATAATGATAAAAACATCAGATACGAGAAATTATATAAGGAGCATGAAAATATCCGTTAATGTCAGACCTGCGAAAGCAGGTATCCAGGGACTCACTGAAAAGTCTGGATTCCGGATCAAGTCCGGAATGACAATATATGCCTTTTCACTATTGTGACACAGTCTGTACGCGGATACGGTCATTATTAATGGATATCGCGCTTATGAACTCAAAGATATTTTTAACACTCATTGCTTTCTGCCTGTTAGTCGCACCGAATCCCGCGCCCGCACAGGAGATGGCATACGGCATGATAAAGGGGACCATTTTAACAGAAGACAACGCACCTTTATCCGATGCACAGGTCTGTTTTTATAATGTAAATTCAGGGCCGCCTCCATTCAGAGGTGAATACTGGAGGTTATGTCAATACGTAAGCCAGACCGGAGAGGACGGGAGCTTTGCTGAACGCCTGCAAACAGGTGAGTATTATATCATGGCAACAAGGAAGGCGTCGGGTGAAAGGCCCGGTCCGCCTGTTGAGGCAGGAGACATGACATGGCCTGCATTTGACGGGAGGGAATCGCAAACCTATCTGATTACAGAGGAAGGGCCGACAGACATCGGCATCATTCCCGGAGCAGTCCCTTTCAAGGCTGAATGGCTGCCAAAAGGGACAACAGCGATCGAAGGCAGGGTGCTCCTTCAGGACAGTACTCCTGCTGAAGGTGTGCTGGTTTTGGCATCAGGCGATCCGAAGGTAAGAGACCTGGTGTTTGTGTCGGACAAGAGAACAGGAACTGACGGCAAGTACATCGTGCGTGTTGCAGAAGACGGTGTCTATTATATAAATGCAAAGGGTTCGGAGAAGCCCATTGAAAAGGCCGTGGTCCACTTGGGTAAGACGACAAAAGGGATCGACATCCGCGTCAAAGAAAACCCCGGCAGACGGTGGGACAAACCCAGGAAAGATAAGTAGGGGCATGGCTTGCCATGCCCTTTAAGATGGCATAAAATCAATTGGCCGGAAAGGAGGTAGAGAGATGAAAAAGATTACCTATGTAAAACCGAAAGTCGTCGGCACCGCGAGCGTGCATCCCTGCTGACAGCAGGCAGAGGTTTATGAGAGGGGCTCTTTTACGGAAGACAGCCCCTCTTTTTTTATGGTTTAGCAGGGAACGATGAGAATAAACCTTACTGTTGATTAAGACAGTCAAGCGGCCTTGCCGTAAAACCTTTACAATGCGATAAGATATTGGATAGAGAGACAATCTGTCCTGAACACAATAAGTGATTAAAGAACATGTAAACACTCATAGTGACTTCTCTGAACCCCCATTGATTGTTCCCGGACTGTGAGGAAGTACGAGTGTTAAGAATTCTGTCTTCTAAAAATCCCTTTGGAGATTTAAGGCTCAAAGCGACAGATTAAAGGAACAGCAGTGATTAGTGTTTGAGTCCCGATTTATCGGGGCGAGTTTAATCACTGCCCTTTAAGCCGAGCGGAGAGCCGTTAAGAAATCTCCGAGGGGCCGGGTTCTTTGGTTACTTTCTTATCCGGCATAAGAAAGTAACTCCGCCGGAAGGGCAAACCGGGGCTTGGGGCAGAGCCCCATTTATACATTCAATCGATACTTCTGTTTACAGGGATTACAAACAGAAATATTGACTTGCACGGGTTTCATGCCGGACGGATGGACTTGATCAAAGTCTCTCCGAAATCCGACAGCAAACAAAAAGAGCTTACGGACAGGTCACCGCCAAGTAACCGGCATCATACACCCCGAAGCATTTGATGGTTGACGATGGAGCAGACAGCGTGCCGTCGAGTTTTGATCCGGAGATCAGGGTTACGGCTCCCGGTGACGCAGAGACGCTGTACGTCGCACCCCTGATCCTGGAATTCGTCACCTCTATAGTACACGTGCCTTCATTGAACATGCCGATAGTATCACTGCCCGCTGAGTCGAGCGTGACCGCGTTGATTATCGCGCCCGATGAATTATTGTACATGCCGTAATTAAATATTCCGCCGGAGGCCACAATTGTTACGTTTGATATTTTGGGGGAGACACTATCATTGATCATGGTGATGGTCTGGTTCCCGGTGCTTGTATTCTCAATCGCCAGAAAACGAAGCTCCGCATAATCAGCGCCGTATATCAGGCCTTCTGTCAGGTAAAACCAGTCTGCATTGTCAACGCTCCCGGTTATCTTCGTCACATTCTCTCCCGAGCCTTCAATATCAACATAACTTACCATCTGAATAGCATTAGTCCCAATGTCGTACACTCCGGGCATGATTTTCAGGAGACATGGATTCACCGCTGACGGACTGCCGCACCATGAAGCGATATCACCCATGGCGGTTACAGGGTCAGTATAATCTCCTTCGCTTATGGCGACCACTGCTACCCCTGAAGGCTGAGCGGTGCCGGGGTGAGTGTGATTGGCATCAGATATGGCGACCCCGCCTATGGTTGTGCCGGAACTTAGATTAACAGGACCGTTCGTAATGTAGGCTTCTACCGTTGACTCAGAAAGCTGGGTGTCGGTATTCGTGTCAATATCATTGCCGCAGGCCCATGATCCTCCAACGAACTTTGGCACCTGCCCTTCCGAACATGAGAGCGAGGCCTTCCCAAGGGCATTGACAGACGGATCGGACTCCGTGATGCTTGCTGAAATAGTCCCTCCCACCGTCAGGTTCCCGGTGACCTGGGCATTGCCCTGAAAATATCCTGCCCAGCCGCTCGTGCTGTAGCCATAAACGCCGGTCCCGTAATAACCAAGAATGCCGTAATCTCCGAACGAGGTATTTATTCCATAGACTCCCGATGCTCCTGTGCCGCTGGCTGAACCTAGTATACCGCCTTCTCCGGAACCGCCTGTCACTTCAAACTCTGCGTTAGCATTCGACACCCCTGTCTTTACATTACCGCTGCTGTCAATCGACACATCATCGGCAAACGCGTTAATCGCAAGTAAGATAATACACAAGGCGACGACTGATATTTTCCTGATCATTATCTAACTCCTTCGTATCATTAATCAGTGATCTCCGGCCGGATACAAACCACTGGGCATTGTATTTCCTCTATTTGTTATGCAAACGTCATACCACTTATGAATATAGATAAATCAATAAGTTAGAATAAATTTGATAATAATAAGGCATGCCACAATGGCAAAACAGTTGTCATTATGGATAATGAATTGAAAGATCTTTTTTCAGAGTGTCTGCTGCTTGTCGCCTTACTTCCCGGAAAATCCCGGCGTAGAGACAGTTATATTAATTCCCTTTACTGTCTCACCTGTCTGGATGCTGACCGGCTGCCCCTTTGCATATGACCCGATATTCTGTTCAGCAGTTGGTGGTCCTCCTCCATAGTTGGCCCTTGAGCTTAGATAATATTTTCCTCCGCCTGAAAGCCTCAACAGATAATTACCGTTTTTGTCCGTCCGCTCAGAAACAAAGAGCGGCCTTCCAAACATTGTAGGGGTTGGAAATGCAAATACCAGCATTCCCGCTACAGGCTTGCCTTTCTCATCCGTTATGGTCCCCTGAATTGAGGTAATGCCCTCCGTAACAAGTGTCTTACTGCTGAAAGGCTTTGCTTCAGCGATCACTCCCATATCGAGATTTTTGTTCCCCTTCACAGTATGCAGCTTCGGTTCACCGTTCTTGTCCTGACTTATGAAAAAAAGATCACCGTCCTCAGGAGGACCTAATTGCTCCCCGGAAGACTTCTGAGTAGCACCCATATAATAATGTCCTTCAGGAAGGACAGCTTTGAAACTGCCCTTGTCATCAATACTGAATGCGTGCGACGGGACCCTCCAGTACCTGGTGGCCGAAGGAGGAGGCCCTGATTTTTCGCTGAAGAACAGTACCATCCCGCCTTTCAGCGGTCCTTTCCCTTTTTCCGCGATCTTTCCGCTAATGGTCCCTGTCATGACAGGAGACAATTTCTGCTGGGCAAATACAGAACCGCAGACAACAATACTCACAATGAAGGCAGTTGCTGATGAAAGTATTTTTTTCATGGCTGATCTCCTTGTCCCGCCTCTTTCAATTCATTTATAAAACATTTCAATCTTCTCAGTAACGGTGTCCTGGGGGCCCTGATAGTTATAAGCCCTCAATCCGACTGGAACAACACAGATACCCGGTCTGTCCAGTCAAATTCATCGAGCCTCCACTCCTTTTCATCCCTGTAGAAATAAAAGACCCACGGCACAGCCTGCCTCTCCGCTTTTTCTATGTACAGAAGCCTGTACAGCGAATCTCCCATTTTCTTTTCGCTGATAAACTGATACCCCTTCGAAGGCCCATAGCGCATGGCGGATTTCTGGCGAATCTGTCTTGATTCTTCGGCAGCAGAATCAATGTCAATCGCATTGATGCTGACATACGGTTTAATAAAGTCATACGCCTTTTTCAGGTCGCCCTTCCCTACTATCTCCATAAATTCATCAGCGAACTTTCTTATCGCTGCTTCGTCCTTAAAGGTATCCAGCGCCATTGCCGGTGTGCATAAAATAAAAACCGAAAAAAGCCAGACGAGTGCAGAAAATAATTTCATTATCATGTATCCTCCTAAAAACAGGACCTGAAGTGCACAGCTGCAGGCCTGATGCTACTCCTTCTCCTGTGCCTTTGCCGGCCTTGGAGCAGGTCCTCTGCCAACGAATACCACAACCTGAAAATCAATCCCTTCTATTACTTCACAATCTTTAATGGACACAGGTGTTGGGGTGCCTTCACCATAATAGCCCACGATCTGCCCCGGTTCCGGTGGACCGGCTGCAAAACTGTTTCTCACCCTCAGATAATACGTCCCTTCGGTCAGCGGGAGTATGTATTTCCCGTCCTTGTCCGATTTATTAGATGCAAAAAGGGGCTTTTTCCCAAGGTATGGTTCTGTAAACGCAATGACTACGGCATCAGCCACAGGCAGCCATTCCTGGTTTACAATAGTACCTTTCAAGGCAGTTGTAATCCGCCGTTCGTCAAGTTCTTTATCTGTTATCTGAAACGCCCCTGTGAAGGTCCCTACGTCGAGGACCTTGTCTGCCTGGACTGAATATTCCTTCGGCCTTCCCTTTTCATCAAGGCTCCTGAATATGTAGTCACCCTCTTGCGGAGGACCGAGACGGTCGCCCGAGAGTCTTTTAACAGCGCCGATGTAGTACCTTCCCTCCGGGACCTCAATTTTAAACCTGCCTTCAGCATCCATGGTCTTTGAAATGTCCGGGGTCCTTTCATATCTTGACGGGACAGGAGGAGGTCCTGACAGATAATCATAAAACATGACCTGCCCCCACGAAAGCGGTGTTCCATCTTTAAGCAATATCCTGCCGGTGACCGTTCCTTTCTTCACCTCCTCTGGAGCATCCTGTGCAGTCTCGTTTGCATGAGCATTGCCGCAGATAATGATAATGAATACGGCTAGGATTAATCGAATAAGCTTCAGCCGGATAGGCATCTCTTTTCCTCCTGTTACGGGTAGTTCCTGGTGTTGTTAAAATCGATTATAAGCGATAATGGTTCAAATATCAATTCATAAAATTGCCTCTATCCACAGATGTCGCAGATTATATAAGTGTGCTGTGTATAGAGCACAGGGCGCAAATGTCAAATGTCAAAAATAGCATTCCCTCCTAGAGCAGGGCGGTATCGACTCGAATCGAGCTTGCCTCGTTAGGTCATTCCGGCCTGTCCGGAATCTGCCTTCTCATTTACCGGTGTTAGATTCCCGACAAGCGGGAATGACGAAGCAACGAGCTGCCTGACAGTCTAATTTACGGGAATCAAGCAATGCATATATAGAATCGAGTAGGCGGGGGCGTTAGCCCCTGCCTCTCACACCACCGTACGTGCCGTTCGGCATACGGCGGTTCATATAAGACACTCAAGGCGTCGATGT